>CAXUNK010000117.1:0-9205 GCA_964252425.1 uncultured Acetobacteraceae bacterium | reverse complement strand
TGGCGCTGTGGGGTCTGCACGGGATCACCGCGCTCGACCCGCGGCTCTCGGCCGAGCTGCGCGACGGGCGGTTGCAGCTTTCGGCCGAGGGGCATGTCGTCTGGGACCGGCCGGCGCCCGCGCAATCCGATGCGTCCGGGTGGGGGATGGCGGCGGCCGAGCTGGAATGGGTGGCGGCGGGGCAGTCGCCGGCGCTGCGGGATGCGGGCACGCAGGCGCTGATCGAGATGTTCTTCGACGAGATGTTCAACCATCTCGACCCTTACTCGCGCTACGAGCCGCCCGCCCCGGCCGAGGCGGAGCGGACGAAGCTGTCCGTCGATGCCGGCGCGGGGATCGGCTTGGTCGTGAACAACCACACGGTCGTGGTGGGCGATCTGGTGCCGGGCGGGCCTGGCCAGCAGGCCGGGGTGCGTGTCGGCGACCGGCTGCTGGCGATCGACGGCCATCCGGTCCGCGGCCGCCAGTTGGATCGCGCCCGCGCGCGGCTGACCGGCAATGAGGGCGACGAGGTGGAGATACGCGTGCGCGGCCTGGACGGGGTTGCGCGCGACCTGACGCTCACCTTGGCCGACATCCCGCCCGAGACGGTGTTTTCCGAGCGCCAGGGGCCGATGCTGATCATCCGCATCTCCACCTTCACCAGCAACACCGCCGAGCGGCTGAGCGAGGCGCTGGAAGCGGGGCTGTCGGCCGCGCCCCCGCCCTCAGCCGTGGTGGTCGACCTGCGCGGCAACCGGGGCGGGCTGCTGCGCCAGGCGGTGACCAGCGTGGCGCTGCTGGCCGATCACGGCATCATCGCCAGCACCGCCGGGCGCGCGCCGGAGACGACGCATGACTGGCGGATCGATGGCGGCGACCTCACGCACGGGCTGCCGGTGATCGTGCTGGTCGACGGACGGACGGCGAGTGCGGCCGAGATCATGGCGGCGGCGCTGGCCGATCTGGGGCGCGGCGTGGTGGTGGGCAGCGCCACGCTGGGCAAGGGCCTGGTTCAGGTGATCACGCGGCTGCCGGACGGGGGCGAGCTGTACGTGACGTGGAGCCGCGTGCTGGCGCCGCGCGGCTGGCCGATCCAGTCGCTCGGCGTGATGCCGCAACTCTGCACCAGCGCGGGCCCGCTCGACACGGGGCGCATGCTGGCCGATCTGGCGGCGGGCAAGCAGGACATGGCCGACGCGCTGGCATCCTCGCGTGCGGCGCGCGCGCCGCTGCCGGGGGACCGGGCGCTCAAGATTCGCGCGGCATGTCCGGCGTCAGAAGGGGGCGACTGGGACATGGATGCGGCGAGGTTCCTGGCGACCCATCCAGCCGCCTATCGCGCCGCCCTGCTGCCGGCGTTGGGCTGAACGCCCCGCGGGGCTTGACCGGGCACGGCCACGCCCGCATTTTCCGGGTTTGGAGGCTGGCCTGCGGGCCGGCCCGTTCAGAGGTGCGTCATGGCCAAGACCAATACTGTGCAGATCCGACTCGTCTCCAGCGCGGAGACCGGGTATTTCTACGTGACCAAGAAGAACGCCCGCACCAAGACCACCAAGATGGAAATGAAGAAATACGATCCGGTCGTGCGTCGCCACGTCGTGTTCAAGGAAGCCAAGATCAAGTAGCCGGGCGGCACGAGCTCCGGCCGAAGCGAATGTCATGAAAATGCCTTCGATTTCGGCGCCGCCTCATCTGCGCAGCGTGGGCACCCTGGTCTAGACAGGCGTCTTCCAGCGAGGATCCGGTTGATGGATGCAGGTGCGGTTGGGGCGTCGGACAGGCTTGGCGATGGGGTTGCCAGGGCACAGGCCAATGCGCGGCTGTTCTTCCAGCGGTGGCTGGCCAACCCGCTGCAGATGGGGTCGATCGTCCCATCCTCCCCTGCCCTGTGCCGCCGTGTCGTCAGCCAGACCAGGGCGGCGCCGGATCAGGTGGTGGTCGAGCTGGGCGCGGGCACCGGCGTCATCAGCCGGGCGCTGATCGATGGCGGGGTGTCGCCCGAGCGGCTGGTGGTGGTCGAGATCGTGCCGCAGATGGCCGACCATTTGCGCACCGTTCTGCCCGGCGCGCGGGTGATCGAGGGTGATGCGCGGCGGCTGCCGGAGCTGATCCCGCCTGAACTGCATGGCCGCGTCGGCACGGTGGTGGTCGGCATTCCGCTGGTACTGCTGCCGGTGGCCGAGCAGCGCCGTTTCATCGACGCGATCGAGGCGGTCGCCCCCGGCCGCGGCTTCATCCTGTACAGCTACTGCGTCACCTCGCCTCTGCCGTGGAAGAAGCACGGGCTGCTGCCGAAGCGCGAGGCCTGGACGCCGCTGAATTTTCCTCCGGCGAGCGTGTGGCGATACGTGCCGGCG
Organism: uncultured Acetobacteraceae bacterium; assembly: GCA_964252425.1. GTDB lineage: Bacteria > Pseudomonadota > Alphaproteobacteria > Acetobacterales > Acetobacteraceae > BOG-908. The sequence continues at coordinate 6,866 of CAXUNK010000117.1, read as the reverse complement.
GCCGCCGGCGGTGTGCCCGTCACCCAGGGCGGCGCCTAGCCAGCACCGCCACCTCCGGCATCGGGTCGGCCGTGCCGTGCGGCTCGACGTTCATCTGCGGTTAAGCCCGAGGATGGACAGTGTAGGCCGACACGAAACGTCGGAGAGCCGATGTACACGCGAGCGCAGCAGGGATCGGCACCAGGGCTATGCGGCTTTCCGGCGGACGGTTCCGCGCGCCGTCGGGGCGGCGCTGCATGACGGCGCGCGCCCCCTTCGTCGCACCGCGGCGGGACTGGCTGGCGTCTGAGCTTGGCGCGGCGTGGCGTGGCGAGGCGAGGGCGATGTGCGCGCTCGGACCCGTCGTGCTGCAGCCGGTCCATGATCTGCACGACGCGCGCCTTGCGGGCGCCGAAGCGCAGGGGGGCCATGGCTGGACGCGAGCCGCGCGCGCGCGGCTGACCGAGCTGCTGCTTCATGTGGCCTGCGAGGAGGCGGTGCTGTGGCGCGCTCAGCCCGGCACGGAAAAGCTGACCCTCTCCGTGCGCCTGCCGGCCGGAGCCTGCGACGCGCCTCTGGCGGACCTCGTCGCGGCGGCGCTGTCCGGCACGGGCTTGCCGGCCGAGGCGCTGGAGCTGGGCATCTGCAGCGACGTCTCGGCCCCGCCCGGCCGGCAGGAGACCCTGGCCTGGACCGCGTTACGGGAGATGGGCGTGGGTCTGGCCCTTGAACTCGGGACGCAGCAGGCCGCCTGCCCTTGCCTGACCCACTCCGGGCTCCAGATTGCCGGCGTGCCGCCCACCTCGCTGCGCCTGCCCTCCTGGGTCGCTGGAGAGGTGGAGCGCGGCGTGGCCGCTCGGGCGCTCGTAGGCCAGGCGGTGCGGGCCGCCGGCGCGCAGCACGCGTCTGTGTCGGTCGGCTGCGTGCGCACGGCCACCCAGCGCGACATACTGGCCGATCTGGGCTGCCGCACCGGGTCAGGGCCGCTGTTCGGCCTGCCCATGCATCCGGCCGAGTTTCAGGCGGCGCTTGCAGACGGTGCGCCTGTCTGATTGAGCTAGAGGCTGACATGTCGTAAAAGAAAGAGCTTCTTTTTCGAGAAAAAGAAGCAAAAAGCTTTTGCTTGTTCGCCTGCACCACGGCTCGTAACTATTCTGCCAGAGCGGTTCTGGCAGAACCTGGCCGAGCCGTGATGCTGGCGTAGAGGACAGAAGTTTTTTGGTTCTTTTTGTCAAAAAAGGACTGCTTGCTTCGAGTTTCGGCCGCTCGGCTTGCTTGCGTGCGGCTGGCAGGACACTCATCGTGCACGCAACGTCAGGGAAACGCGCGATGGACCAGGACATGGGCACTGCCCCGGTAGGCGAGTTGGAGATTGCCGGCGCGCTGGACCGCCAGCGTGCCGCCTTCGAAGCCGAGCCGCGATGGACCGCGGGGGAGCGCCAGGCGCGCCTGCTTCGGCTGGAGGCGATGGTCGGCGCGCATCGCGAGGCGATCATCGACGCGGTCGCCGCCGATTTCGGCGCCCGCTCCCGGGTGGAGACGATTCTGTCGGAGATCCTGCCGACGCTGGCGGCCAGCGCGCATGCGCGGCGGCATCTGCCCGGCTGGATGCGCCCGCAGCGCCGCACCGTCAGCATGAATTTCTCGCCCGCCACCAACCGCGTCGAATACCAGCCGCTGGGCGTGGTGGGCGTCGTCTCGCCGTGGAACTACCCCATCTTCCTCACGCTGGGGCCGCTGATCGACATAGTGGCGGCGGGCAACCGGGCGATGATCAAGCCCTCGGAACTGACGCCGGCGACGGGCGCGCTGCTGGCGCGCATGTTGGGCGAGGCCTTTCCGCCCGAGGAGGTGCTGGTGGTGCAGGGCGACGTGTCGGTCGGCCGGGCGTTCACGGCGCTGCCCTTCGACCACCTGATCTTCACCGGATCGACCGAGGTGGGCCGCGCGGTCATGCGCTCGGCGGCCGAGAACCTGGTTCCGGTCACGCTTGAGCTGGGCGGCAAATCGCCTGTCATCGTGGCGGAGGATTTCTCCGTCGAGCGCGCGGCGCGGTCCGTGGCGCTGGGCAAGCTGTTCAACGCCGGCCAGACCTGCATCGCACCGGATTACGCGCTGGTGCCGGCCGAGCGTGCCGAGGGCTTCGCGCGGGGGGTGCTGGCGGCGGCACAGTCGATGTTCCCGACGATCAACAACAACCCAGACTACACCGCCATCATTTCTGACCGGCACCACACGCGCCTGTCCGAACTGGTGGCCGAAGCCGAGGCGGCGGGGGCGACGGTGCTGCGCCACCCTGACGCGCCGCGCGGCAACGTCCGGCATTTTGCGCCGACGGTCGTGCTCGATCCGCCGCTGGACGGGCGGCTGATGCGCGACGAGATTTTCGGGCCGGTGCTGCCCGTGGTGCGCACCACCGGCACGGACGATGCGATCCGCTTCGTCAACGCGCGTCCGCGTCCGCTGGCGCTGTACGCGTACACGAACAGCGCCGCCATCGAACGGCGCATACTGGACCGCACGGTGTCGGGCGGTGTGACCGTAAACTCGACGCTGATGCATTGCGGCCAGGTCGATCTGCCGTTCGGCGGCGTGGGGCCCAGCGGCATGGGCACCTACCATGCGCGCGAGGGATTTTACCAGTTCTCGCATGCACGCGGGGTGCACAAGCCTGGGTTCTTCTCCGGCTTCGAGTATTTGCGGCCGCCGCATGGCCAAAAGATGCGGCTGGCGTTGCGCGCGCTCGACATGGGCCAGCGCGGCGGCGATTAGTTCCGGCAGAACCTGCGCGAGCACCACCGCAAGCGTAAGAAACAGAAGTTTTTTGGTCCTTTTTTCAAAAAAAGGACTGCTTGCTTCACTTGGTATCGGGAGAGATTCATGGCGGACGCCACGTATCAGGCACAGGATCGGAACCTCGCGCTCGACCTCGTGCGCGTCACCGAGGCGGCCGCGCTGGCCGCCTCGCGCTGGATGGGACGGGGCAACAAGCTGGAGGCCGATGGTGCGGCGACCGAGGCGATGCGCCGCGCCTTCGACACGATGCAGATCGACGGCACCGTGGTGATCGGCGAGGGCGAGATGGACGAGGCGCCGATGCTGTATATCGGCGAAAAGGTGGGCGCCGGCGGCCCGGCGATGGACATCGCTGTCGATCCGCTGGAGGGCACGACGCTGACGGCCAAAGGCGGGCCGAACGCGCTGACGGTCATTGCCATGGCCGAGCAGGGCCGGTTCCTGCACGCGCCCGATTGCTACATGGCCAAGATCGCGGTGGGCGGCGGCCTGCCGGCCGAGATCGTACATCTTGACGCGACCGTGGAAGAGAATTTGCGCAACCTGGCGCGGGCGAAGAAACGCGACGTCTCCGACCTGGTGCTGTGCACGCTGGACCGCGACCGGCACGCCGAGATCATCGCCAAGGCACGCGAGCTGGGCACGCGCATCATGCTCATTCCCGACGGCGACGTGGCGGGTGTGATCGCGGCCGCACTGCCGGAGAGCGAGGTGGATATTTTCTGGGGCATCGGCGGGGCGCCCGAAGGGGTGATCGCCGCGGCCGCGCTGCGCTGCTCCGGCGGGCAGATGCAGGGGCGGCTGATGTTCGAGGACGACGCGCAGACCGAGCGCTCGCGCGCGATGGGCATCACCGATCCGAAACGCATCTACCGGATCGAGGAAATGGCAGGCGGCGACGTGATGTTTGCCGGCACGGGTGTGACGTCCGGCGCGATGCTGCGCGGCGTGCGGCTGTACGGCCATGGCGCGACCACGCATTCGATCGTGATGCGCAGCAAGAGCGGCACGGTTCGCTACATCGAGGCGCACCATAATTTCGAGACGAAGACGTGGACGAAGTGGTAGCGCGTTGACGCGTTGTGCGTTTGCCAAGGTGCATGGTCGCTCTCATTCACGACAGACAGGCCGCAGTCACTAAACCCAACGAAATGTTCCCTGCAGCAAGCAGGATCGCTTCCGCCATGTCGCCTTTTTCGATGGCGAGTGCCGCATCTTTCCGAACCAGGCGCAGCAGGCCGAAGCCGAGCAATTGGACCGCGAGCGCGATCGCGGACCAGACGATCATCTGCGATAAGGTTTGCGTGCGCTTTATGGCCTCGGCGAGCGGAAGGCTGAAACCGACAAGGGCGGCACCGATGACGAGAGCCGCAGACGCGTTGCCTTGCTTGATCAGGTCCCATTCCTTCATCGGCAGGATGAGTGTGTACAGGCCAAGGAAGGCGCCGATCAGGACCAGGGCGGACGCGAGATAGGCGAAGAAGTTGGCGATTGCGGCTGGCACGGTCACGCTCCAAGCGGTCAGGTTCGTGGGTCGAAGTAATGCGGAACGAAGGCGCTGGTGTCGCGCGTAATGGGCGTTGGATCCTCGCGGATACCGATGCCGCACGGCCGGCCGCCGACAATCCAGCTACCGAAGACGGGGTGTTTGCCGTCATAGCATGGAAGCTCGACGTAGCTCTGGTAGAGAAAGCCTTCGTCTCCGTAAAAGCCTGCGGTCGTGTGTCCGGGTGCCGTGATGTTGGCACCTTCCCTTCCCAGCAATGGTTTTTTGATGACGGGGCCGACGACACGGTGCGGTTCGCGATAGGCGGGCAGCAGGTTGGGGTGATCGGGAAAGAGGCGCCAGAGGATGGCGAGGATGCCTTTGCTGGCAAGGGCCAGGCGCCAGGCAGGTTCGATCCAACGCGTGGCAGCACCGGCGAGGTGTGCGCCGAATTTGTCGCGCAGCAGCCAGTCCCAGGGATAGAGCTTGAAGATGGCCTCGATCGGGCGCGGGGCGAGATCCATGAATCGGCGCCCATCCCAGCCGATATCCTCGATGGCGATCCATTCGGTTTCGATGCCGGCCTGGACGGCCGTGTCGCGCAGGTAATCGACCGTGGCCTTGTCTTCGAGCCAGCCGCGCATGCTGGCAAAATGCAGCCTGGACTGCACGTAGTGCACGTTCATTTCGCCCCAGCGGGCGATCAGCGCTTCATGGAGCGAATTGAACTGGTCCATCCCGGGATGCGTGGTGACCAGCCACTCCCACTGCACGACGGACGCTTCGTAGAGCGTGGTGGGCGTATCGGCGTTGTATTCGAGGAGTTTCGGCGCGGAGACGCCATCCCAGCGCAGATCCATCCGGCCGTAAAGGCTGGGTTCCGCGCGGCGCCAGCTTGCCTTGACCTGCGCCCATGCGACGGGCGGGAGACCCAGTTCGGCATCGAGGTCGTGGTCGATCGCGTGCGCCATGGCGAGATGACAGAGGCGCTCGAGTTCCAGTGTGGCAGCCTCCAGCATGTCGACTTCGTCCGCCGTGAGTTGCCAGCAGGCGCTTTCATCCCAGTAGGAGCCGTCTTCGATGTTGGCGTAATCGAAACCGAGCTGTGCGGCGCGTTCCTGCCAGTCGGCGCGCGGCACGATGACATGGCGCTGCATACGCTATTCGCCGCCGCCATGCGCGCCGCCGAAGCCGCCGAACCCGCCGCGTGCGATCCCGCCCACGCCGCCGGAGCGACCGCTTGTGCCGCCGGCACCGCCCGCGTAGCCACCGCCATGGTAGGCTGAGCCACCCTGATACGTGGAACGGCAGGAATCGGTCTCCCCGGGTTCGAGGGGCATGTTCTGGGCGCGGCAGGCGACATATCGATTATGTTCGTTAAGGACTCCGGCTGCGGCGATCAGGGAGAGTCCGCCCCCGAGCACGGCAAGGTTGATGGTGGTCGCGCGGCGCATACGATACGTCTACGTTTCGAACGGGCGCGTCGTCAAACGGCCAGGCTCACACCATCGCCGGAACGAGCACCTCTTCGAGCCAGTCGATGAAGGCGCGCAGGCGGGCCGGGACGATGCGGGTGCGTGGGTAGAGGAGCGAGATGGGGAGCGGCGGGGGGCGGTAGGGGCGCAGCACTTCGACCATCGCGCCCGACCGCAGGCCGTCGGCAAAGCGGACCTGTGGCAGTTGCACCAGGCCGAAGCCCAGTTGCGCAAGCGTGGCACAACTATCGGCGCCGGTGGCGCTCACCCGCACCGGCAGGGTGTATTCGCGTGTCCGGCCGTCGATGATGAACTCCAGCGGCAGCACCGCGCCGGTCCGCGAGGAGGCGAAGCCGACCATCTCATGCCCGTCCAGGTCGTCGGGCGAGCCTGGCTCGCCGTGGCGCGCCAGGTAGTCGCGGCTGGCGCAGGTGATCTCGGGCAGCGCACCGAGGCGGCGCATCGTGAGGTCGCCCTCGGAGACCTCTCCGCCGCGTATGACGCAGTCCACGCCCTCGCCCACGAGGTTCACCAGGCGGTCGCCCTCGCTGAGGTGGAAGCGCAGCCCGGGATGCCTGGAGAGGAAGTCGGGGAGAGCGGGCAGCAGCCAGGTGCGGGCGAACTGTGCGCTGGTATCGACCCGCAGCGTGCCGGTGGCGACCCGGCCGCGCAACGCCGTCTCGACCGCATCCAACTCGCCCAGCACGGCGACACAGTGGCTGTAGTAGCCATGGCCCTCGTCGGTGGGTGCCACGTGGCGTGTGGAACGGCGCAGCAGCGTGGTGCCGAGGGCCGCCTCCAGCGCCTTGATGCCGGCTGTGGCGCTCGACCGGGGCAGGCCGAGGTCGGCGGCGGCGGCGCGGAAGCTGCGCCGCTCCACCACACGGACGAAGAGACGCATCGCGGAGAGACGATCCATTAGTGATTGTTCGCGCAGGTGGAATGGTGATGGCAAGCGCGCAATGATTGTCCGGGCGCGGGAGAACGGCCAAGTGCTCGTCCGCCACAACGGAGCACCACACGATGAGCCAGACGACCGAGACCATTGCCCTGATCACCGGCGGAAGCCGCGGGTAGGGGCGCAGCATGGCCGAGCACCTCGCGCGCGCCGGCACGGATGTCGTGATCAC
>CAXUNK010000116.1:0-9270 GCA_964252425.1 uncultured Acetobacteraceae bacterium | reverse complement strand
GTCGCTGGCGATGGTGCCGTTCTTTGCGCTTTCGGCGGTGATGAACCCGTTCGCCGGCCAGAACGCGGGGGCGCGGCGTCCGGGCCGGGTGCGCGACGCCATGCGGGTCACCGCCTGGTTCTGCGGCGTGTCGGGCCTGGTGCTGGCCGCCTGCCTCTACCTCGGCCGCCACTGGATCGCGTCGCAGTTCACCCAGGATAGCGGCGCCATTCATGCGGCCATGCTCTATCTGGCCCTGGTGCCGATCACCTACGGCCCGGCCGGGGTGATCGCCGTGGCCAATGCCGCGTTCAACGGTCTGAACCGGCCGCTTTCGGCGGTTACCGTGTCGGTCGCGCGCATGCTGCTGGTCAACGTTCCGGTTGCGTGGCTGGGCGGCCGGCTGCTGGGCGTGCCGGGCATCTTTCTGGGCATTTGCGTGTCCAACCTGGTCGTGGGCGTCGGTAGTTTCCTGTGGGTTTACGCCACCACTGGCCCCAGCCGGCGGCCGGCGACCGACACGTCACGAGACGCGCTGGCGCATGAGATCGAGACCGCACATCCGGCAGCGGAATGATCCCAAATCAAATCGTATAAAGCTGTTGTGACGTGTCCCCGCGACACTTGTGGCTGCAAGCCGGTTGACCCTAGCGTGGATGCTCGCCCGCGAAGGAGATGTCCGATGCCGTGCAGTCCGACGATCGATCGCCTGCGCAGGACGCATTGGCTTCTGGGCACCCTCGCCGGCTTCGCCGCCCTGGCCTGTGCCACACCCGGCTTCGGCCAAACGCTGACGACGTCGAGCTTTTACGATCTCAACTACGGTTCGCTCCCGAGCGGTGGCACGCTGGTGGATCGATCCAACCCGAACATCATCTACGGAACGACCTTGCAAGGCGGCGACTACAATGCGGGCGCGGTCTTCAAGCTGACAGGCGCGCCCGGTAGTCTGCTGGTGGAAACTCAGATATACAGTTTCAAGGCATTCCCGGATCTTGGCGGTCCGACAGGCCGGCTTTACCAGGATGCCAGCGGCGCGCTGTACGGCGGCTGCATCGCAGGCGGCGTCCCGGGGAAATCCGGGCGCTTCACCAATAGCGGAGGCATCTTCAAGCTGGTGCCCCCGCCAGGTGGCCAGGGCCAGTGGACGGAAACCATCCTGCATACCTTCAGGGCCTATGACCCTGCCGCGGGAATTTTGAACAGCAACGTCTCGGGCCTGGTCGCTGACCGCTATGGCAACCTGTACGGCACAGTGTTCATCGGCCGGGGCAGCATCTTCCGAATACGCACGGACGGTACTTATCGCGACGTCCATGATTTCGAGGGGGCGGATGGCCAGGGACCCACATCGCCTTTGACCGTGGGGCCGGATGGCGCGCTGTATGGCGTCACAGGTTACGGCGGCACGCACCCCTGCAACGGGTACGGATGCGGCACGATCTACAAGTTGACGCCCACCGGCATGGACAGTCTGCCGCGTTTTGAAACCGTGTTCGGTTTCGATTCCGGCAAAGGCGGGCATCTGCCGGCTGGTCCCGTGGCCATCGACCCTGCCGGCGCCATCTACGGCACCAATGCGACGAAGAAGTCGTTCGACGGCGGCGTGGTGTTCAAGGTCACGCCTGCCTCGGGAACAACGCCGGCTGCTGAAACCGTGGTGTATGATTTCGGTGGCGAGTTGCAGCCCTTCGAAGGGGTTGTGTTTGATAAGATGGGCGGCATTTACGGCACCTACTTTCAAGGCTTCACCGGCAACACCGAAGTCTATTATCTGCCGCCCACTGCTCCCGGTTCGTATCAGTATTCGAATTTGTTGCCGCTGTTCCATTTGCATGGCGGGGGATTCCATACGGATGGCGTTGCGCTATCGACCGATCCGGCGAGCGGAGACGTAATTCTGGACGATATTCTGGTCGAAGGTTTGAACCAGAACGACCTGAACGGGGCGGCCTTCCGCCTTGTCGTCAAACCGGTGGTCGCACCGTAGCACCGGCGCGAACGCCCCCGCGGACCTGCTTGCCGCGCAGGCGAAGGCTGTCGGCGTTCAGCTTCGCCAAGGTCTCCGGGTGGTCGATGATGTGCTGGGCGACCTGCACCGCCCGCGCCAGCACCGAACGGGGTGCGTGACGGATCGCCGGCCTGTCGATGACCTCGTGCCAAAGCTGCCCGCAGGCTATGTCCAGGCACACTCGCATGAAACAATGGTCGAGCCGGATCGGCCATCCATGCCGGGCCGCCGCCTCGGGGAGTTGCCGGCGCGTGAGATCAAGCCATCTTGCCACGAGTGCCTGATCTGGACCCTCCAGCGCTTTCATCGCCCGCCCCGCTGATTGTGACCCTGATGCTGGACGCGGACGCGCAGGCCTGGTTCGACGCGCGGCGCCGAACGTATTTCCCGTCCGACCGGCTGGTGGTGGGCGCGCATGTCACGATGTTCCACGCGCTGCCTGGCGCACGCGAAATGGAGGTGGCGGCTTGCCTGGCCGCCTTGTCGGCGGCGGCCGCCCCGTTCGACGTGCAGGTCGCCGGTCTGCGCTCGCTGGGGCGCGGCGTGGCCTATCGATTATCGTCGCCAGAGGCGGCCAAGCTGCGCGCGCGCGTGGCCGACGCGTTCGCCGGTGACCTTTCGCCGCAGGACCAGGCCGCCTGGTCGCCGCATATAACTGTGCAGAACAAGGTCTCTCCGGAGCGCGCGCGCCACACATTGGCCATGCTGTCCGCCGAGCCACGGCCAGGCCGCGTAGCCGCCACCGGGCTGGCGCTCTGGCGATATCGTGGCGGCCCATGGGAGGCGGCTTCCTGCTGGCGGTTCGCGGAACAACCACCCGGCTTGCGACCTGCCGGCGCAATCGGCAGGACTGGGCGATGATCCTTGCCTCTCGCCTCACCCCGGTGCTTCGGCTGATGGATGCCGAGCGGGCGCATGGCCTGGCGTTGCGGGCCTTGCGCGCCGGGTTGGCCGGCAGCAGCGCCTCGCCCGACCCCGCGCGCCTGTCGGTGCGCGCAATGGGACTGCATTTCAGCAACCCGATCGGCTTGGCGGCGGGCTTCGACAAGGACGCGGTGGCCGTTCTGCCGTTGATGCGGCTCGGTTTCGGCTGCGTGGAGGCCGGCACCGTCACGCCGCGCCCGCAGGCGGGCAACCCTGGGCCGCGGCTGTTCCGCCTGCCGCAGCATCGCGCGGTGATCAACCGGCTGGGCTTCAACAATGCGGGCTTGGACGCCTATCTCGCCCGGCTGCGCGCGATGGGACCGCGCCCCGCCCGCTTCGGCGCCAATGTCGGCATCAACAAGGAGGGCGCGGAGCCGGAGCGCGACTACCCGGCGCTCATCCGGGCGGTGACGCCCTTCGCCGATTACGTGACGATCAACATCTCCTCGCCAAACACGCCGGGTCTGCGCGACCTGCAGACCGAGGCGCGGCTGCGCGGCATCCTGCGCGCGGTCGCCCGCGAGGTGCCGGTGCGCCCGCCTGTGGTGGTCAAGATCTCGCCGGACCTCTCAGAAGACGGGCTGGCGGCCGTGGTCGACACCTGTATCGAGGAGGGGGTGGCCGGGCTGATCGTGAGCAACACCACCATCTCGCGTCCTGCCGATCTGTCGGGCACGAACAGCCTGCAGGTGGGCGGGTTGTCTGGCGCGCCGCTGTTTGCGCGTGCCACCGAGATGCTGCGCCTGGCGCATCGGCGCGCCGGCGGGCGGCTGGTGCTGATCGGGTGCGGCGGGGTGCGGACGGGGGCGGACGTGCTGGCGAAGCTGCGCGCCGGCGCCAGCCTGGTGCAGCTCTATACCGAGTTCGCCTATGCGGGCCCGGCGCTGGTGCCCCGGTTGAAGGCGGAGCTGCTGTCGGCTTTGGACAAGGCCGGGTTCGCCGGCGTGGCCGATGCCGTGGGCACCGGCTGATGCGCTCCCTATCCGGCCTGCGCGAGGTCGAGTCGTCCTATGACGGGTTCATCGTCGATCTATGGGGCGTGGTGCATGACGGCGTGGCCCCGTACGAGGCGGCGCTCGACTGCCTGGCGCGGTTGGACGGGCGGCCCGTGCTGCTGCTGTCCAACGCACCGCGCCGGGCCGCCTCGGCACAACGCATGCTGCGCCGCATGGGCGTGGGCGACGCGCTGTACACCTCGATCCTGACCAGCGGGGAGGCGGTGTGGCTGGCGCTGCGCGACCGCGCCGACCCGTGGTTCGCCGGGTTGGGGACGCGCGCCTATCATCTCGGGCCGCAGCGCGACCGCGGGGTGCTGGACGGGGTGGGGCTGAGCGTGATGGCCCGGCCGGAGGAGGCCAGCTTCGTGCTCAACACCGGACCGGACGACGACGTGGCCGACCCGCGCGAACTGTCCACCTTCGTGCCAGAACTGCGTGCCTGTCTGGATGCGCGTCTGCCGATGGTGTGCGCCAACCCGGATCTGGTGGTGATGCGAGGCGGCGTGCGCCTTCTCTGCGCCGGCTCGCTCGCCCACTGGTATGCCGAGCACGGCGGCGATGTGCGCACGCTCGGCAAGCCCGATCCGGCCATCTACGACATGGCGCTGCGCCTGATCGGCGCCGAGCGGTCGCGCGTTCTGGCCATCGGCGACTCGCTGCATACCGACATCGCCGGCGCGGCGGGCGCCGGGCTGGCCAGCTGCTGGGTGCTGGGCGGCATCCACGAGGAGGAGCTGGCTGACGACGGCGCGGCCGGGCGCCTGGCCATGGCGCGCGGCCTGGCACCCGATTTCATGATGGACCGCCTCGCCTGGTAGGCGGCTGATCTTACCAGCCGGGTTTGAGAGTGACAGTGGGAGCAAGCCGTCCGATGCAGCCGGTGAGCGATAGCGGTTCGGGCGTGGGAGGTGTTCGCTCCCGAACTTGAGTCCGCCACTGCTTTCACCCGGTCAGCATGTCCGGCGTGATCTCGGCCACGCTGCGGCAGCCGGACAGGCCCATCGTCAGGTCCAGCTCCGCCAGCAGGTTGCGCAGCACCGCCGAGACCCCGGCCTCGCCGTCGATCGCCAGGCCGTACACATACGGGCGCCCCACCAGCACGGCGCGCGCGCCCAGGGCGAGCGCCTTGAACACATCGGCGCCGCCCCGGATACCGCTGTCGAACAGGACAGGGATGCGCCCGGCGATCTCCGAGGCGACCGCAGGCAGGGCGTCCAGGGCAGCGGCCGCGCCGTCGATCTGCCGCCCGCCATGGTTGGAGACGATCACCCCGTCCATGCCGTGCTCGACGGCGAGGCGCGCATCCTGAGGGTGGTTGATGCCCTTCAGCACGATCGGCAGGCGGGTGTGCTCGCGCAGGAAGGCGAGCCGGTCCCAGGTGATGGTCGGGTTGGAATAGGTGGTCATGAACAGCAGGCTCGCCGCATGCGGGTCCGAGGCCTGGCCGCCCAGCATGGATTGGAACACCGGGTCGGAGGTGTATTGCGCGATGCCCTTGGCCTCGAGAAACGGCAGGTAGCCCAGATCGAGGTCGCGGCAGCGCCAGCCGAGCATGGCGGTGTCGAGCGTGACCACCAGGGCCGTGCAGCCGCAGACTTCGGCGCGGCGGACGAGGCTTGCCACCAGCGCATCCGACTTGCCCCAGTAGAGCTGGAACCAGCGCGCCGCCTCGCCCATCTCGCCGGCGATCGCTTCCATCGCGTGGCTCGCCTGGTTGGAGATCACCAGCGGCACGCGCTGGGCGGCGCAGGCGCGCGCTGTGGCCAGGTCGCCGTCGGCATGCGCCATCTCCTGCACGCCGATCGGCGCCGCCAGCACCGGATGCGGGCAGCGCCGACCGAACAGCTCGATCGAGAGGTCGCGGCTGCCCACGTCGCGCAACATGCGCGGCAGGATGCGGCGCCGGTCGAAGGCGGCGAGGTTGGCGGCCATTGTCGCCTCGCGCCCGGCGCCGCCGGCGATGTAGGCGAAAGCCTCGTCCGACATGCAGGCCCGCGCCCGCGCTTCCAGGTCGCGCTCACGCGTGGGCACGCCGGGCTTGTGGTGCTGCATCATGCCGGCGAGGTAGATCTCGCCCTGGCGGGCAGTGCCCGGACTGGCCGCGAGCTTGGCCGGTGCGTTCATTCCTGATCCCTTTCCGTTCTTTTCGGCGGTGGCGTGCCGCGGTAGTCTCTTTGGCATGGATTTACCGGTTCCGGAACGCACGGCGCTGATACGGCGCGGCGCCTCCCGCCTGTGCCGCTCGCTGGGCTGGGCGCCGCTGCACGAGGTGGCGTTGCCCAATGGCAGGCGGGCGGACCTGCTGGCATTGCAGCCGGGCGGCGATTTCGCCTGCATCGAGGTGAAGTCGGGTGCGGCCGATTTCCTGTCCGACGCCAAGTGGCACGAATACAGGGAATTTTCCGACACGCTCTATTTCGCGGTCGATCCCGACTTCCCGCAGCTTCTTCTGCCGCCGGATGTCGGGCTGATGGTGAGCGCGGAGGCGGAGGCGGTGATCATCCGCGAGCCGCTGCCGCATCGCCTGGCCCCCGCCCGCCGCCGAGCGCTGACGCATCGCTTCGCCGCACTGGCGGCCTGCCGGCTGGAAGCGGCGATCGACCCTCTCGACCGGTTCGCGCTGAGCTGCGAATAGCTCCGCAGGCGTTGAATACAGAAGTTTTTTGGTCCTTTTTTTCAAAAAAGGACTGCTTGCTTCGAGTGTAAATCTAAAAGCCGGCTAACAATAAGTTCAGCCGGCGAGCACCTCGCCGCCCCAGCCGCGCACCAGTTCGGCCACCGCCGCACCGGGCGAGATGTCGATCAGCAGGTCGGGACGCAGTGCAAGCAGGGTCTCGGTCTGCGCGCCGTCGGCGAAGGTGCAGATCAGATCGACCGAGCTCAGCGCCGCGGCTTCCGCCAGCGTTCGGCGCGTCACATCGGCCTCGTCCGTCTCGGCCGTCTCCACGCCCAGCACCAGCCGGTCGCAGGTCGCCCGTGCGGTCTCGATCCGGGCACGGCTGAAGCGGGTGGGCGACGTCGCGACCAGCGCCGTGCGCAGACCCATGCGGCGCCAGCGGTCCACTTGTTCGACGGCTACCTCGGTCGCCACGATCTTGCGCAGCGCGCGCCCCTGCGGCGTCAGCATCGCGATCAGATCCGTGCCCTGCGCCACCGCCATGCCGGGCTGGCCGGCCGCGACGCTCATCGCCAGATTGGCCAGACGCACCGCCACCGGCAGGCTGAGGCCGGTGGCCAGGCCCGCAGCCAAGGCGGAGACGACGGTGTCGGCCGAGCCCGACAGGTCGAACTTCTCGCCCTCCGCGGGGGGCACGTGCTGGGTGTGGGCGGCGCCGACCAGCGACAGGCCGTCCGCGCCGCGATTGACCACCACGGACCCGAAACCGTGCGCGGTGCGCAGCCACGACGCGGCTGCCGCGATCCGCTGGCTGCTGCCCACGTTCATGCCGGTGGCCTGCTCCAGCTCGCGCAGGCTGGGCACGGCCACGTCGGCGCCGGCAAACCGGTCGTAGTCGGGGCCGCGCGGATCGACCACGGTGGGCCGCCCGGCGGCGCGCGCGGCCTCGATGATGTGGCGCGGCACGTCGCCGCTGAGCAGGCCCTTGCGATAGTCCGACAGCACCGTGACGCTGGTGGCTGCCAGCGCATCGCCGGCGATGCGCAGCATGCGCTCGGCCAGCTTGTGGTGGACCGGGCCGGTGACCTCCTGATCGGATCGCAGAAGCTGCTGGCCGCCGGCGATGAACCTGGTCTTGACCGTGGTGCAGCGGCCGCCCTGCACCAGAAGCCAGGGCTCCACGTTCGGCTGGCCGCCGATCAGGCCCGTCAGATCCGAGCCGGCCTGGTCGTCGCCCACCACCGAGACGAAAGCCACGGCGGCGCCGAGCGCGGTCAGGTTGCGCACCACGTTGCCCGCGCCGCCCGGCAGCGCCAGCTCGCGATCGACCGCCAGCACCGGTATCGGCGCCTCGGGACTGATACGCGCGACCGTGCCGAACACGTATCGGTCCAGCATGACATCGCCGATCACCAGGACGCTGGCGCGCGCCAGGCGGGGAATGGCGTCAGCCAGCTCGGCATCTGTCGTGGCAGTGTCGTCCTGGCTCATCACCTCCTCCGTATCGGGCGGGGCGCGGCGAGGCAAGGCATCAATGCGGCATGCGCGAAGGCCTGCACGCAGGGCGCGAAAAACCGCCCGTGTCCTTTCAAGCAGTCAGAAAGCCGAGCTGGTCGCCCTCCAGCACCAAGCAGGTGAGCGCGCCGCCCATGCACGCACCCGTATCGATGCCGATCCGGTTGAACCGCAGCGCGGGCGCGGGGGACGGGGTGTGGCCGTGCACCACCACGAAAGGGTGGCGGTCGAGGCTGGAGAGGAACGGCTCGCGTATCCAGAGCAGGTCGTCTTCGGTCTGCTGGAACACGCTTCTGCCCGGACGGATGCCGGCATGCACGAACAGGTAGCCGTCCTCGGCATGGGTCAGCGGGCGTGTCCCGATCCATTGCCGGTGTGCGAGCGGCACATGGTCCGCCCAGCTCCGGACCGGCAGGTCGGGAGGGACGCGGTAGCTCTCCAGCGTCTCGATGCCGCCGTTCATCAGCCAGTTTTTCGCCGCCCGCTCGTCGCCGGAGACGGCGGCCAGCATCATGGCTTCGTGGTTGCCGCGCAGCTCGATCCGTCGGCGCACTGCCGGCGCTATGCTGCCGGACAGCAGGTCGATCACGCCCGCGCTGTCCGGACCGCGATCGACATAGTCGCCCAGATGGATCAGCCGGCTGTCGCGGACGGGGCGTGCGGCGAGATCGGCCGAGATCGCCCAATGCAGCGCCACCAGGCGGTCCAGGCAGCCATGCACGTCTCCAATCGCGTAGATGCGCACGCCGGGGCGCAGGATCGCGGGCGCTCGTGTCAGGTCAACCATTACGCCTGGGCTACGTTGGCCGGGTGTTCAACCCGTCAACAGGGCCGAACGCGGCGTCTGCTCCAGCACCGGAGGCGGGCGGTCCCGATGCGGCTCGATGCTGGCCATGCCGGCATCCAGCAGATGGCCGAGCTTGGCCACCACGTAGCGGAGACGTTCCTCCTGCGTCTGGCCGCCTGCGACCTGCGCCGCGCTGATCGCGATACGCAGCCCGCCCAGCGACGCGGAGCCGAGCTCCACCGGCTGGCCGATCTGGCACGGTGCGGCCAAGGCGCCTGTGCCGTTGCCGGCTGGCGGGCCTTCGTTGAGCGCCTCGTACAGGCGGCGGAGCACGCCCGGCGCCAGCCGCACGGGGCCGGCCTGGACGGCGAAGGTGAACACGCTCCGGCGGCCCGACCACCCGAAGCCCGCCGGGCGCGGCGCCTCCAGCAGGTGAAGC
>CAXUNK010000115.1:4202-9273 GCA_964252425.1 uncultured Acetobacteraceae bacterium | reverse complement strand
GCGCTTTTCACCTCGCTCAGCGCCGAAAACAGGTTTGATAGAGGTGCCCAACTTTTGTCTTCTACGCCTGCAACAGTGCTCGCGCAGGTTCTGCCGGTAGCGCTCTGGCAGAACTGTTACGAGCCGTAGTGCAGGCGAACAAGCAAAAGCTTTTTGCTTCTTTTTCTCGAAAAAGAAGGCCTTCCTTTCTTCTACAATGCCTCAGCCTACAAGCCCAGCGCCGCCTGAGCCGGCATGACCGGTCCCGCGCCGGCGCGGCGCTGCTTCTCGGTGCGGGCGGTGAACGCCACATCCTGGTTGCCGCCGCTCTCGCCGGCCAGGATGCGATCCAGCGCGGCGTCGTCGAGTTCATCCCACAACCGGCCGCGGCTCGGCCCGAACGGCACGCGCACCAGCAGCGCCGGCTCGGCCGACCAGGCCAGCAACTGGTCCAAGCCTGCCATCTCGAGCATGTCGCGCAGATGGTGGGCGGTCACGTACGCATCCGGCCCCGCCCGGTGCGCCGGCAGGCCCGCAGCCCGGTCCAGACCGGCCGGCCGGCGCCAATATCGCAGCCCCTGGTTGGAATGGGTCGGCGCGTCGCGCCACAGGCGCAGCGCGCATTTATAGGTGCACACCCAGCGCACCCCGCCGGAGAGCGCCGGCAGGCACCAGCGCTGCTCGAAGGCCGCGCGGTGGGCGGCCAGTGCCACAGGCGGCGGATCGGGCCGCAGGATCGGCGGGGCCGCGGCCTGCCAGGCCGGCCGGCCACGTCCTCATCGATGATGTGATGGATGGCCGAAGTGGCCGGCGAGATCGGTTTGCCGGGATCGACCAGCACGGCACCCGGCGCTTCCCGCAACGCCCAGCCGCCCGGGCCAGCCGCCACGTCCTGCCAGCCCAGCTCCACCACGCCGCCATCGGTGAACGAGTTGCCGGTCGTCTCCAGGTCGATCACGCGGACGAACATGGCGCGTCCGGTCAGCCCGGCTGCTCCGGCGCTGCGTCGCGGAAATACGGCTCGACCTCGCCCTGCAGCTTCATCGTCAGCGGCGCGCCGGTGCGGTCGAGCGTCTTGCCGACCGCGACGCGTATCCAGCCTTCGCTCACGCAATACTCGTCAACGTTGGTGCGCTCGACACCCTTGAAGCGTATGCCGACCCCACGCTCCAGCAGGGCCGCGTCATGATACGGGCTCTTCGGGTTCATCGCGAGGCGGTCGGGTGGCGTGTCGGTCATCGCCCGTTCCTACAGGGCGCGGGCCGCCCGGTTCAAGCGCGCGACAGACGCGCGGCCCGGTGCTACGCCAGGTCCGCCATGATCGCGCCAGCCGCCCGCAGCTTCGTCTCGCAACGCCTCCGCCTGCATTTCGCCGATTGGGGATCGCCCGACGCGCCGCCGCTGGTGCTGGTGCATGGCGGCCGGGACCATTGCCGCGCCTGGGACGACGTGGCGGCCCGTCTCGCCCCCGACTGGCACGTGATGGCGCCCGACCTACGCGGCCATGGTGACAGCCAGTGGGCCGATAGCGGCGGCTATGGCATGACCGGCTTCGTCTATGACCTGCTGCAGCTGCTGCACCAGCAGGCGCGCGGCCCCGCCGTGCTGATCGGCCACTCGCTGGGGGGCGCCGTCGCTACCCGCACCGCCGGCCTGTACCCGGAACTCGTGCGCGGCCTGGTCACGATCGAGGGGCTTGGACCCTCGCCGAAGATGGAGGCGGAGATGGCCGCCCGTCCGCTGGACTCGCGTCTGCGCGGCTGGGTGGACGAACAGCGCCAGCTCGCCGCGCGCGCACCGCGGCGCTACCCGGATTTTGCCGCCGCCCTGGCCCGCATGCAGGCCGAAAACGCGCATCTTTCGCCAGCGCAGGCGCAGCATCTAGCCTGGCATGGCGTGAGGCAGAACGAGGACGGCACGTTCAGCTGGAAGTTCGACCCGTATATCCGCTCATGGCCGCCGGTCGATCTCACGCGCGACGAGATACGCATCCTGTGGGGCCGCATCGCCTGCCCGACCCTGCTGGTGTACGGCTCGGAAAGCTGGGCGTCGAACCCCGCCGAAGACGGCCGCGCCGCGCATTTCCAGAACGCAAGTGTGGCGCTGATCCAGGGCGCCGGACATTGGGTGCACCATGATCACCTGGAGGCGTTCATGGACGCGATCGAGCCGTTTCTGCGGGCGCTAAGTGTGCCGGCCGGCGAATGAGGAAGGTAGGTCTGCAACGGCCAGCCCGCAGGATAACGGGCGTGGCGTCGCAACCCGGATCATCGAAGCCATACTGACCAGTATCGAACTGCATGAGTCGTTCCGCAGCTCGGGCGACCTGGACGCCGCTCCGGAACACGCGAACTGACGAATACCCCGCACACCCTATGTTGCTGTATATCAGCTCGCCAACCACGATGTGGTAATCGCGCGTATCATTTACGGAGCGATGCAGTGGCGATGGACCGGAATACAATCGTCGCGGCCCTCCCCCGCTTTACACGCGCTTCCCTGCCCGTCGCCGGATGCGTCAGCGCCAGTCGATCGGAAGTGCGGTCGCGTGCATCGCGCCGATCGCATGGTCGGCCGCCGGGTTCTGCCCTCCGCCGCCCAGCTTCTGATCGAGTTGTCCCAGGATGTCGCCGCCGATCTGCAGCACTTCGTGGCCGGCCGGCGTCTCGAGAAACCCCAGCAGCAGGTCGGTGATCGCCGGCTGGGCCGCGGTGCCGAGATCGTAGAAACCCTGGGCGTTGGTCTCGAGGTTGGTCGAGAACGTCTGGGTGCTGGAGATCGAGCCCACCGGCGTGTTCTGCGCCTCCGTCACGCCCAGCTTTACCTGTATGCTGATGTCCGGCTTGTTGACCGACGAAGGGACGGCGCCCGCGTTGCCCAGGCCGGTGAAACCACCGGCCGCATCCTTGGCCAGGGTGGAGACGTCGCCCACCAATTGGCTGAGTACCGTCAGCGGCTGCTGCACCGGAGTCTTGCCGGACAGATCGGCCACCAGCTGGGGGGCGATCTGAGCCAGCAACTTGCCCAGCGCGTAGGCCCCGAACGTGTCGGCGGTGATCTGCACGCCCAGCGTTTCGGCCACCGTGACGGGGCTGCCGATCGGCAAGGCGAAATCCTGCTCGGCGCCGGTGTTCAGCGTCAGGTCCAGCGCCGGGCTGGCGATCGGCGGCAGGGTGGGCGGGGTGTGGGGCGCTTGCGCGATCACCGCGCCGATATCGCCGGTCACCGCCGCACCGAAGGCGAGCGTGACGGCCCCGTCCGCCACCGCGCCGGCCAGGTTGCCGGACGCCGCATCCGTCAGCAGCACACCCGCGCTGGTGACCAGTTGGGCCGTATCGCCCAGGGCTTTCACGACCGACGCGCCGGCCTTGCCGCTGACGGCCAGCGTGCCGGACTGGCTGGTCGTGGTCGGGTGCCCGAGCACGGTGACCGTCTGAGACGTGCCGACACCCAGGTTGAGCGCCAGATAAGGCTTCGCATCGTGCGACCCGCCACGCGGCACGCCGCCATGCTTGTCCAGCGTCGGCAGCAGGCCCTTGCCCAGCTTGACGATCGGCGCCAGCTCGGACCCCAGCGTGGTGCCGGCCAAAGCGGCCGTGAGCGGCCCCAATATGCCGGAAAGTCCGTCCGTGGTGGAACTGATGCCGATATCGGTGTTGGACGGCGCCTCGCTGAGCAGGCCCAAGGTCTGTCCGGGCGTCGTGAAGGCCAGGTCCACCAGGGCCGTCGCATCCTGCACCGGAGTGGCCGCCTGCACGTGCTGCAACGGCGCCAAAGCGGGTTGAGTGGCCGGAAGCTGATAGGCGGTCGAGCCGAGCGCCAAAGTGAGCTGGCCGGTCACGGCAGGGTCGTAGCCCTGGAATGGCGCGGTCACGTACCCGTCGAGACCACCGCCCTGGAAGGTCACGCCAAGGTTGACCGAGACAACGGGCGGCGGCGCGCTCGTGTCGATGGGCGCGAACAGACCGTGATACGCCGTCTTGTTGGACACTGCTTCGATCCTCCCGGGCTTATTTGAGCCGTTCTCCGGGTGACTACGTCACCCGGCCGGCCACATTGACGATAAAGTCAACCGAGGCGGGGTTGACAGTCAATTAGAGCAGGCTGCGCACCCAAGAAGTTGAACGGCGTCAAGCGAAAAGCAACCGTGTCGGGCGAATCGGAAATCGCGTCACGGCGATCATCGACCGACTTACAATAGCCCGAGTGCGGCCAGCGTGCGCCCGACCACCACATCCTCACGATACTGCGCCAGCGCGCGCGCCCGCCCCGCCTCGCCCATGCGGGCGCGCAACGCCTGATCGCAGGCCAGCCTGGCCAGCGCATCGGCGAGCGGGGCCACATCTCCGGCCGGTACCAGGAAGCCCGTCTCGCCATCCACCACCTGTTCGCGCGGCCCGCGTATGTCGCTCGCCACCACCGGCAGGCCGCACAGCATCGCCTCGATGACCGACATCGGCAGCCCCTCGAAGTGACTGGGCAGCACGAAGACGTCGGAGGCAGCCAGCAGGGCGGCGACATCGGTGCGATAGCCCAGCAGGCGCAACCGCCCGCCCAGGCCGCAGCCCGCGAAATACGGGGAGAGATCCTCACCGTGGTCGCTGGCCAGGCGGGCACCCACCACCCACAGTTCAGCCGGTACATCGCGCATCGCCGACAGCAGCTCCGGATAGCCCTTGTGCCGCACCAGGCGCGACAAGGCCGTGACCACCACGCGATCTTGCGGCATGCCAAGCGACGCGCGCAGCGCGGCGCGGGCCTGCGGGTCGGGGCGGAACAGACGCGGATCGCGTCCGTTGCCGACCGCACGCGGCGCAGGATGGATGCGCAGGCGGCGTGCATCCCCCGCCTCCTCGGACGAGACGGTCAGGAAGATGTCGGTCAGCCACCCGGCCAGGAACTCCATCGCCAACGCGGCCGCACGGCGAAGCCAGGAGCCGGGCTGGTTGAACAGGAAACCGTGGCAGGTATAGGCCACGCACGGCACCCCGGCCACCCGCGCCGCCAGCCTGGCGAGCAAGCCGCTGATCGGCATATGGGCGTGCACCATGTCCGGGCGTTCCGCGCGAAACAGCCGATAGAGCGCCAGGAA
>CAXUNK010000115.1:3078-4192 GCA_964252425.1 uncultured Acetobacteraceae bacterium | reverse complement strand
TTTGGGGGGCCCACCTGCGGCGGGGGCGCCGCGCTAACCCCCCTATTGCCCGCCCGGACCGCCCGCGCCTGCGCTATCGGCGAGAGGCTGCGTGCCAAAGGCAGCGCCTCCACCCGGAAGCCTTCCGCGCGCACCTCGTCCAGCAAGGCACCGTCGGCGCACACCCCCACCACCTCGTGCCCCGCCGCCCGCACCCCGCGCATCAGCGGCAGCAGAAAATGGCGAAGCGAGAAATCGACGTTGGTGATCTCGAAAACGGTCATCGGTAGTCGGGCATCGGTCATCGGAGTCCGACGACCGACGACTGGCGGCCGGCGACTGTCACCCGACTTTCGTGATGGCCCATTTGACGTGCTGCGGGCCATCCTGCGGGCTGGTGAGCACCACCTGCTCGCAGCGCCGTGTCTCGGCGCCGCCCAGATAGACGCTCTCCTCCAGGCTGACCTTCGCCCCCTCGGCACGCAGCCGCCAGCCGCCGCTTGGCAGGCGCAGCAGGACCGCCTCGCCATCCTGCTGCAGGCTGGCGATCACCGAGGGGTAGAGGTGGAAGCGCACGACGTAGGGCTGCGGACCGGCCGCCTCGATCACGTCCTCGCCCCTGATATCCTCGCCGCTTTCGGCCAGGTAGAGACGGCGCCGGTGCACCGCGCCGAACGGGCGGCGCCAGCCATCCTGGCTCGCCTCAAGCCAATGCGCGCCGTTGGCCTCCTGCCGCTCCACGCTGACCGTCTCCGGCCGGCGCCCCAGCCCACCCGGTTTGAGCTCCGAACTGCTGG
The DNA here is from genome assembly GCA_964252425.1 of uncultured Acetobacteraceae bacterium. Classification (GTDB taxonomy): domain Bacteria; phylum Pseudomonadota; class Alphaproteobacteria; order Acetobacterales; family Acetobacteraceae; genus BOG-908. Next base: position 3,416 of record CAXUNK010000115.1, on the reverse strand, counting down.
TATCGGCGATGACCAGGGTGGAGTGGGCGGCCGTGGCCCGCGCCGCATCGGTCCAGGCGGCCGCACCGATCGGCGCGGCGCCGCAATTGACCACCAGACGCTCCCGTCCGAACGAGAGCTCGAAGCTCAACGTGCCGGCATGGGCCATGCGGTCCTGGCCGGGTGCGGCAGGCGCGCCGGCATCGACGATCAGCACGGTGCGCCCCGCCTGCATGCGGAAGAACCCTGTGTCCGGCAGGGCGGCCGGCGCCCGGGCCGCCCCGCCGGCCGGGGGGAGCACCAGGTAGGACAGCGTCGCCCGCGCGGGGGGCCGGGCCGTGGACCGGGGCCCCCCCCCC
>CAXUNK010000115.1:0-3068 GCA_964252425.1 uncultured Acetobacteraceae bacterium | reverse complement strand
TGACGACCTCGCCCGTGGAAGAACGCATTTCCAGCGTCGCCGGCTCGTCGCGCGTGCCGTTGAACAGGGCCAGCCCGCCATCCCCATGGCGCAGCGCGCGCAGGGCCAGCGAGAGCCGGTCGATGGACGCCCCCAAGGCTTGCGGCGGCTCCACCCCGCCCAAATGGAGCAGCGCCCGCATCTCGATCAGGTCGCGCAGGGCGATGAGGTGGGCGGCCGGGCTGCGCTCGACATGTCCGCCATCCGGCAGGACCTGGCGCCCGATCTCCTGCGGCAGGAACCGCAGCGCGCGGGCCAGATAGGGCGCGTGCTCCGGCAGGGCCACGGACGCGGTGATCAGGCCGCGCAACGCGGTCAGCGCGCGGCCATCCTGCTCCTCGGCCGGCAAGGCGGCCGAGAGCACGCGCGCATCGGCCACCAGCCGCCACATCATCCGGTGCCGAAAGGCATCATCGGCGCTGGCCGCGAAGAAATCGTAATGCGCGAGCCAGGCGGCGATCCGGCTGCCGGCCACATCGGGGCGCTGCGTCAGCCCGTCGCCATGGCCGCCGGCGATCCAGTCGGCTACCAGCGCGCGGGCGCGCATGCGGGCAGCATCCGTGCCGATCACCCGCAGGTCGCGCAGCCAGGAGAAACCATGCGCATGGGCGCGCATCACCGGGTGGTCCGCCGCGTCCGGCCAGGTTCCGGGCTTGAGCGGCCGCATCGCGCCCGACAGCGTCAGTTCGCCGCGCAGCAGCCGCGCACCGCGGGCGGGATCGCCGGGCCACGGGTCGCGGACCGGATGCGCCGGTGCGTCGGGCACGCTCATGCGCAAGGACGGCAGGCGGGCCAGGCGAAGCCGGACAGACCTGAAACCGCGGCCGATCCTCACGAAGACGACGTCACGAAGCGGGCGTCACGACGCAGCGCGTCACGAAGCGGGGCCGCGTATCGCGGCGATGCTTGCCGCGTAGTCGGGCGAGCCGAAGACGGCAGTGCCGGCGACGAACGTGTCCGCACCCGCCGCGATGCAGAGCGGGGCGGTGCGCGCGTCGATGCCGCCATCGACCTCCAGCCGTATATCGCGTCCGGACGCATCGATCATCCGCCGCAGGGCGGCGATCCGGCCCAACTGGCTGTCGATGAATTTCTGGCCGCCGAAGCCGGGATTGACCGACATCACCAGCACGATGTCGAGCAGGTCGAGCACGGCCTCGGCATGCGCCAGCGGGGTCGCGGGGTTGAGCACCAGCCCCGCTTTCTTGCCCAGCGCCCGGATCGCCTGCAGCGAGCGGTGCGGGTGCGGCCCCGCTTCGGGGTGGAACATGATGTGGTCGGCGCCGGCCTCGGCGAACGCGTCCAGATACGGGTCCACCGGCGCGATCATCAGGTGCACGTCGAACGGCATCCTGGTCAGGCGCCGCAGCGCTTTGACGACCACGGGCCCGAAACTGATGTTCGGGACGAAATGGCCGTCCATGACATCCAGATGCAGCCAGTCGGCACCGGCCGCCTCCACACCCGCAAGCTCCTCGCCCAGGCGGGAGAAATCTGCGGCGAGCAGGCTTGGAGCCACGATGATCGGTTGCTGCGTCATCGCCCGGTTCTAGAAGGATGCCGCGCGGCCCGGCAAGCCAAGCCGCGGGCCGGCTACTCTGCGCGCAGGCGGCGGGCGTTGGCGGTGGCGCGTTTATGGAACGGACGCAGCACGTCCTCCGGGTGCCGTCCACTCATCAGCGCGACACCGGAGAGCTGCATCGCGCGCATCTTCTCGCCGACCATCCGCTCATACTCGGCCTGGGTGCAGGCGCCGGTCGCCATCAGCGCGGCGCGGTGCCAGACCGTCTCCCAGGACGCCACCGCCAGCTCGGTCCACATGATCGGCAATGCAAACGCGTCCGAAAATAAATCTGCCACCGCATATCCGATCTAAAAACCAACGCCGGAAGGTTACGCCTCGCGACCGGACTGTGTCATGCAAATCCGGCGTGGCTGCCCGGGTCAGGCCGCTTGGAGCTGCGCCTCGGCGAACTCGTAATTGGCCAGCTTGTCTAGGAAGTTCTGCGTGTAGTCCGGCCGGCGGTTGCGGAAGTCGAGGTAGTAGCTGTGCTCCCACACATCGAGCGCCAGCAGGACGCGGCCTTCGCCGGTGGCCAGCGGGTTGCTGCCGTTCGGGGTCTTGGTGATGGCGAGCTTGCCATCCTTGCCCAAGACCAGCCAGGCCCAGCCCGAGCCGAACTGCCCCACCGAGGCCTGCTTGAACGCCTCCTTGAACTTCTCGGCGCCGCCCAGATCCTCGTCGATCTTGCGGGCGAGCGCGCCCGGCATCTGCCCGCCCTTGGGCGAGAGGTTCTGCCAGAAGATGATGTGGTTCCAGTGCTGTCCGGCATTGTTGAACACCGGGCCAGGCGTCTGGGCCGTGGACGTCACGATCTCGTCCAGGCTCTTGCCCTGCAGCGACGGGTCTTTCTCGACGAAGCCGTTCAGCGCCGTCACATAGGCCTGGTGGTGCTTGCCGTGATGCAGCTCCAGCGTCTCCTGACACATGCCGGCGCCGGCCAGGGCGCTCGTGTCGTAGGGCAGAGGGGGCAACTCGAAGGCCATGGCGGTATCTCCGTGACGAAAGGTTGATCTGCCAGGCGGGCTGGCCTGACGCACGGTCACAACGCGGCTGGCGCGGATCGTTCCCGTGTACCCGAGGCTTGCCCGCCCGGCGGCGGCGCGAGCATGTGGGATCATGGCCGACACACTCGCCCAAGCGCTCCGGCGTCGCGATCCGGACCGCTACTTCACCGCCCTGTTCGCGCCGGAAGGCTGCCGCCAGGCGCTGTTCACGCTGTATGCCTTTAACCACGAGCTGGCACGGGCGCGCGAGGCGGCGCGTGAGCCGGGCCTGGTATTGATCCGGCTGCAATGGTGGCGCGAGGTGGCCGAAGGCGCCGTCCGGGCGCATGACGTGGCCACGCCGCTCTCAGAGCTGCTGGCCGCCTGCGTCCTGCCGCGGGCCGAGCTGCTGGCCATGATCGAGGCCCGCGCGCAGGACATCGAGGCGGAAGACGGGCTGGCCGGCTGGCGCGCGCGTCTGC
>CAXUNK010000114.1:0-9309 GCA_964252425.1 uncultured Acetobacteraceae bacterium | reverse complement strand
GGGTGAGTCTCAGCCCGACGCCGCGATCACCCCCCCCCCGCCCCCGCGGGGGTGGGGCGGCGCGGGCCTGCGGGCCGCCCACGGCCGGCTGCTCGGCATAGCCTCGCTCAGCCTGCAGCAGGGTGACGAAAAGGGGCGCCGGGTGGACATGAACATGATCGTGCCGACCGCCCATCTGACTCCCATCCTGGGCGAGCTGGTGCAGCACGGGCGGGTGAACCGTCCGGCCCGCCCCTGGCTGGGCCTGTTCGCAATGGAGAGCGAGGACTCGGTGGTGGTCGGCGGCCTGGCCGATGGCGGCCCGGCCGACAAGGCGGGGCTGCGGCCAGGCGACCGGATCGTGGCGGTGGACGGGGACGAGGTGACCGATCTGGGCAGCCTGTGGCGCCGGGTGTGGAGTGCCGGCACCGCAGGTGCACGGGTCAGGATGAGTGTCGGCCGTGATGACGAGTTGCTGCACGTGACGGTCCACTCGGCCGATCGCGGGAGTTTCCTGAGGGCGCCGCTGCTGCACTGACGCGGATTGCCGGCTTTCGTCGGGCGGTCTGGCGGTGAGCGGCATGGCGTCTGCGGCCTGGACGCCTGCGGCTTGGCGGTGCGGCGGACTGGCGGTGCAGCGGACTGGACGAGGTCAGACGTCAGGCTCGACGATGCGGGGGCTGCAAGGGGGTGCGTCCGTCGAACGCGGCTATGCTGCCGAGGCGAACGCGCCGTCCTCCTCCTGCAAGGAAAAGCGGTTGGTCAGATGCTGCAAGCCCTCGGTCTCCTGCGACAGCGAGTGGCAGGAGGCGGTCGATTGTTCGACCATGGCGGCGTTTTGCTGGGTGACCTGATCCAAATGGCCGACGGCGGTGTTCACCTCTGCCAGGCCGCTGGCCTGTTCGTGCGCGGAGCTTGCGATGTCCACCACAACCTTCGCCACCTCGGTCACCTGGGAGGCAATCCGCGTCAGCACGTGTCCGGTCTTGCCGACCAGCGCCACCCCGTCGGTCACCTGCCGGCTCGAGCTCGAGATGAGGGCCTTGATCTCCTTTGCGGCAGTGGCCGATCGCTGGGCCAGCGCCCGCACTTCGCTTGCCACCACGGCAAAGCCGCGCCCCGAATCTCCGGCCCTGGCGGCCTCGACGCCGGCATTGAGCGCCAGCAGGTTGGTCTGGAAGGCGATCTCGTCGATGACGCCGATGATCTGGCTGATCTGCTGGGATGACTGCTCGATGCCAGCCATCGCGGCGACCGCGTCCTGTACGACGGCACGGGATTGTTCGGCATCGTCCTGGGTTTGCGAGACGATCGTTCGCGCACGTTGCGCGCCCTCGGCAGTCTTCCGCACGGTCGCGGTGATCTGATCCAGTGCGGCGGCCGTCTGCTCGAGGCTGGCGGCCTGCTGCTCGGTACGGTGGCTCAACTGGTCGGCCGCATGGGTGATATCGGCGATGCCTTGCAGCAGCACGTCGGTTGAACCGGAGATCCCGCCGATGACCTCACCGAGGCTGTCAGCAGTGGCGTTATAGTCGGCGCGGAGCTGCTCGTACTCGGCCGGAAACGGCTCGGTCAACCTGAACACCAGGTCGCCTTGCGACAGGCGGTCGAAACCCGACCTGATGGACCCGACAACCCTGTCCTGCTCGGCCGCGGCCCGCGCTGCTTCGGCGGTTTTCGCCGCCTGCTCCTCGACCAGGCGCCGCATGGCGGCCTCGTTCTGCTCGCGCTGCCGTTCGGTCAGCCGCTCCCGCATGAAGGCCAGGGCGCGCGCGATGCTGCCGACCTCGTCCTGGCGGTCCTCGCCTGCGATCGGTCCGTCCATGTCGCCATCCATCATGCCGCGCATGCGCAGTTGCAATTCCGTCAGCGGGCGTGTGAGCGACCGGCCGAACGTCATTGCGATCGCGATGCCGAGCACGATGACAGCGGCGGCGAACAGCATAGTGAGATGCTCGGTCTGTTCGGCCTTGGCGCGGATGTCGGCTTGCGCGACCGAGGCGCCTTCTCCCGATGCGCGGATCAGCCCCTGCAACGCCGCCCGAATGGCGTCGCCCTGCCGTTCCATCACGTGTGGCGCGGGGATCGACGCCGACGGCGTCGCCCCCAGCAGGACCATGGCCTCGGCCTGCCAGGCGTCGATTTGGCTAGCCGCCTCGTTAACACTGGCATGGTCCACATCCGCTTCCGGCGGAAAGGCACGGGTTAGCGCCGCCTTGACCAAGCCCATTTCGTCTTGGAAACGGGCGATCATGTCGGTCTGCTGCTCGCCACGCAAACCGGACAGGCTGATGTCGAGTGTCGTCTCTGCCTGGTTGAAGAGGAAGGACGTGCGCCAGGCACCGCTCACCTGCTGGAGGGGCGCGGCTGTCGCGGCATCGACCTCGGTGGACAGGCTTCGTATTTCGAACACCGTGACGGCGCTGCCGATGGCACCGATCGCGATGACGAGGCCGAACGCAACCAGCAGGCGATGGCGGATAGACATGGTCTTCTTCCTTCAGGGCACCGTGTTGGTCAGTTCGGCAGAACGGGGAGCGACATCGCCTGCTTCGACCCGGTCAGCGTCTCCAGAAAGGCGACGATATCGGTGATTTCTGCCGAGGAGAGATGGATCGGCTGCAGGAGCGGCGAGCGTGAAGGCCGATTTGGCGGGAGATTTTCATAGTGCCGCACGACCTCTTCCAGCGTCGCGTACTGCCCGTCATGCATGTAAGGCGCACGCAGTGCGGTGTCGCGCAGGCTGGGCGTTTTGAAAGCATAGCGATTGAGAATGTTCGAGGGATCGATGGCGGCCCGCCCGATATCGGTGTCCGAGGTGCCGATGTCGTGGAAATTGCCGTCGGTGAAGGACCAGCCGGAATGGCAGGCGGAGCAGTGTGCCTTGCCGGTGAAGATCGCAAAACCGCGTTTGGCGGCGGGCGAGACGGCGCGGTCGTCGCCATCCACCCAGGCGTCGAACGGGGCGTAGCTTGACACGACCGTGCGCTCGAACGTGGCAATAGCTGCAACGATCGTGGTACCGGTGATGCCCTGGTCGGGGAAGATCCGGGCGAAGCGGGCCTGATACTCGGGTATCGCCGACAGTCGGGCGACCGCCTGATCCAGCGGAAGGTTCATCTCCGCCGGTGCGGTGATCGGGCCCTTGGCCTGATGTTCGGCGTCGATTGCTCGGCCGTCCCAGAAGAAGCTTTTCAGCCACGCCGTGTCCAGGATTGTGGGAGCATGGCGCGGCAGGCGGGTATTTTGCGAGCCGATGGCGGTCCTGGTCCGCTCCTCCCACCCGAAGGATGGGTTGTGGCAGGAGGCGCAGGTCAGGTTTTCGCCGCCGGAAAGCCGCGGCTCGAAAAACAAGGCTTTGCCGAGCGCAGCCTTTTCCGGCGTGTAGGGATTGCTGCTTGGGAACGGGATCGCCGCCGGGCGGCGGTATTGCTCCGGATCGGGCCGCTGCTGAGCATGCGCGTTCGACAATGCGACTGACAGCACAAGCATGGCGCCCAAGGCAGCCGGGAGAAGTCGAACGTCCTGCATCGATGGCCGCTCCAGATTGAGGCCTGGATGCTACGCGGCGGGCGTTACGATCTGGTGAAGCCTGCGGCCAAAGCTCTGCACGGAAGCTGCGGAGGTTCCCGGTCGTTCGCGACCGGCTCAGAAATAGCGGAGCGCGAAGCTGATCGCCGCGCCATGGAGGCCCACGACGAACGCTGCCGCATCGAAGCGGGGCGGACCCATGCGCATGGGGGCGTCGTTGGAAAAACCCATTGCTTCCCTGGGCAATCCCAAGATCGTGCGGTCCAGCTTGCCGTTGTCGTTTTCATCGTGGAACGCCTGTGCCGCGTAGCGGCCGGGGGGCACGCCGTCGATGCGCACCAGCACCTCGCCCGGCTTGGCGGCGACAGAGCCGCGCCACGGACAATGCGGGCGCAGGAACGTCGCCTGCGTGCACAGTGCCACCAGCACCTTGCCATGATCGTTGCGCACGCCGGTCACCGTCACCAGCACGGTCGCGGCCTGGGCGGTACGAGCCGGCAGCAACGCGCTCGCCAGGAGGCAAGCGCAGACAAGCCTTGCCAGACGGCGCATCAGCCTTGCGCCGTGTAGGCGCGGCCGCGCCAGGTCGCCGGGCGGCCGGCGGCGGCGCGGATCAGGGCGGCCCATTGCAGGGCCAGGAGGGCGGCGATGCCCACCGGATGCAGCACGGCACTGACCACGGGTTGACGGAAACGCCAGGCCAGCAGAAGGCGCGTCGCCAGCCAGCAGGCGCAGGCAGCCCCCGCCAACACGCCCGGATGTGCCAGCAGCAGCGCCACTGGCAGGATCGCCCCCCCGGCCAGCAGCACGGTCCACACCGGCAGGGCGGCGGGCTTGGCCATGCCCTCGGTCGCGTTCTTCGTCAGCCCCTCCCATACGCCGGCCGCGTCGGTGTACATGCGGCACTCGGCGAAGCGGCTGGCGTCGAACAGGCCGGTCATCAGGCCCGCGCGCCGGAACGCACGCGGCAGGGTCAAGCCGTCATGCAGGGAGGCGCGTATGGCGCCGTGCCCGCCGGCGCGCGCGTAGTCTGCGGCACGGGCGATGAAAAGCTGGCCGCAGCCGGCACCCAGCCCCGGCGCCGACCGGCGCTGCATCTGCGCCAATGGCAGGTAGCCCAGCAGCAGGAAGTGGATCAGCGGCAGCAGCAGGATCTCGGACCAGCTCCGCGTGATCTGGCGCGGGAAGCCGCTGGCCAGGGCCACGCCGTGGCGCGCCATGTAGCCGGCCATGCGCGACAGCGCGTCCGGCGCCAGGCACACATCGGCATCGACGAAGACCATCAGCTCGTGCGTGGCCAGTCTCGCCAGCGACGCGCAGGCGTGCTGCTTGCCACACCAGCCAGGCGGCAGCCCGGCGCCGGTGGCCACGCGCAGCCGGGGGTCTTCAATGCCGGCCAGGATCGCGGGCGTGGCATCCGTCGAGCCGTCGTCCAGCACGATCAGTTCCACATCCACGTCGCGGCTCGCCAGGATGGCGCGGACGGCCGAGCCGATATTGGCGGCCTCGTTGCGGGCGGGTACGAGAACGGAGAGTTTCGGCACGCCGGGGCATGCCGCCGGCGTCCGGTACCGGCGCAGATTGTCCAGCAGCATGCACAGCGGGAGTGCGGCCAGGGCCAGCGCCAGCCAGGCCAGCATCAGGGCCGCTCCGGCTGGTGGTGCGCCTCGAACCGGCGGCCCGCGGCCCAGGCGCGGGCGCGCCGCCACAGATCGTAGATGCCGCCGACGCCGGCGGTGCCGCCGAACAGGCGCACGAAAGCAGCCGGATTGCGCGTGGCGGATTCAGCGGCCAGCGCGTCCATCGTCTCGGTCAGCCCCGCCTCCAGCGCCCTCTGCCAGTCCGCCAAGCTGCCCTCCCCGGCCGGACGGACCGGTGCGCCGAAGCGCAGCAGCGCCTCCGGCTTGCTCTCGTTCCAGAAACCATATTCCAACGCGAGCGGCAGGAACACCGCGTCAGGGCACGCCCGCGCCAGATGGGCGATACCCGGCCGGAGCCGTATGGGCCGCAGGCGCGGATCGGTGAACGCGCCCTCGGCAGTGATGCACAGGCAGGTGGCGGGTTGGCGCAACACGGCCAGCGCGGTGCGCAGGAAGGAAGCGGCCCCGCGCGGCGATCCCAGATCGATGCCGAACAGCCCCATGCGCCGGAACATCGCGTAACGTTCCAGCTCGGCGGCGTCCATCGGCCCGAAGCCGCGGCGGTTCGGCGCGACCCAGGGCAGCGCCAGCAGGAAGATCGCCGGATCCCACCAGGATGGATGGTTGGCGTAGATCACGACCGGGGCGTTCGCCGGCGCCTGCGCCACCCCGGTCCGGGACAGCCTGATCGCGTGGAACCTGCGCCAGAAAAACCAGCGCAGGTACAGCCGGAACGCAAACACGAGCGACGGAGAGTAGTCGCGCAAACACGCGAAGGTTTTCTGATCCCTGTCGGAAAAGGACCGCGTGTTCTCCGTCAACTGAGCGCCAGAGCCGCCATGTCCTGATCGACCGTGTCGCCGGCGATCCAGCCCGACATCAGCACCATGGGCATGCCGGGCCCAGGGTGCGCGGCGCCGCCCGCGAGATACAGCCCGGCCAGGTCGCGCGAGCGGTTGCCGGGCTTGAAGGCGCCGAACATGCGCCCGTGGCTCGCCAGACCGTAGATCGCGCCGTCCAGCACGCGGTATCGATCATGGATGTCCTGGGGGGTCAGCACGCGTTCGACCCTGATGCGTGACTCGAGGTCGGTCAGACCGGCGGTGCGCGCCAGCTTGTCGAAGATCACGCGCCGATAGTCGGGCAGCATCTTCGTCCAGTCGTGATGCGGGCGCAGGTAGGGGGTGTGGACCAGTATATAGAGCGACTCGCCGCCGGGCGGCGCCACGCCCGGTTCGGTGCGCGACGGGGCGGCGATGTAGCAGGTGGGGTCGGGCGCCGGCTCGCCGCGGCGGTAGATGTAGTCGAACTCCTCCTCCGGATCGCGGGAGAAGACGAAATCGTGGTGCGCCAGATGCTCGTAGGCGCGGTCCAGGCCGAGATAGAGCACCACGCCGGAGCAGGCGGGCTCGCGATTCCAGCGCTTGGCGAAGCTGCGGGCGGGCTCGCCGCCGACCAGTTCGCGATAGGTGCGCACGCTGTCCATGTTGGACACCGCGGCCGAGACGCGGACACGTTCGCCGTCATCGGTCTCGACGGCGCTGACGCGGCCGCCCTCGGCGATGATGCGCGAGATGCCGGTGCCGATCCGGAACTGCACGCCCAGCTCGCGCGCCAGTCTCTCCAGCGCCAGCGGCACCGCCCGCGTGCCGCCCATCGGGTACCAGACGCCGTCATTGGTCTGCATATGCGCGATGCTGCACAGCACGGCCGGCGAACCATACGGCGACGAGCCGACATATTGCACGAAATGGTCGAGCATCTGGGCGACCCGCCCGTCCTTGACACGGCGCCGTATTTGGCCCGCAACCGTCGTGCCCATGCGCAAGCTGAGCACGTCGCGCAGCGTGGCCAGATCGAAGTTCTTGGACAGATCGAGCGTGTCGCGAACGTCCTCGACGGAGCGCCAGAAAAAGAACTTTTCCGACACTTCGTGCAGCTTCGCCGACATCGCGATGAAGTCCTCGTAGCCCGCCTCGGTGCCCGGCGCGTAGTGCGCGAGGCTCTGACGCATCTCGGCCACGTCCTGCTTGAGGTCGAGCACGGAGCCGTCTTCGAAGAAGCAGCGCCATTGCGGATCGAGCCTGCGCAGATCGAGCAGATCGGATGTCTTGCGGCCGGCCTCGGCGAAGATCCGGTCCAGCACGCGCGGCACGGTCAGGATGGTGGGGCCCATGTCGAAGCGGTAGCCGTCCTGCACCCACTCGGCCGCCTTGCCGCCGAGCCAATCGTTCTTCTCGAACAGCACGACCTTGTGACCGCGCGCGCCGAGCGTGCACGCAGCCGCCAGCCCGGCCAGACCGCCGCCGATGATTGCGATCGGGTGTGGCGAGGGAAGTGAGAGGTTCTGACCATCGGGCATGAACGAAAGCTCCTTACAGCGCTTCGGCGAGCACGGGGGTGTAGTCTGGCGCGGCCATCTCAGACCCGGCGCTCCAATGACCGTTCAGACCCAGATCGTCGGCGATCAGACGGGAGGTGATACGCGCGGATTCGAAGATCACCGGCAGGCCGCTGCCGGGATGCGTGCCGCCGCCCACGAGATAGACGCCGTCGAGGTCCTCGAACCGGTTGCGCGGGCGGAAACACAGCATCTGGTCGAGCGAATGCGACAGGTTGAACGTGGCGCCGCGATGGATCGAGAGATCATGCTCCCAATCATGCGGCGTCATCATCTTTTCGAAGCGGATGCGGCGTTCGACGTCCTTGATGCCGATCCGGCGCAGACGGTCGATGGCGGTCGCGCGCAATCGCGGCGCCTCCGCCGCCCAATCGATGCCCGCGCCGGTGCGGTTGCCGACCGGCAGCAGCACGTACATCGTCGAGTGTCCCGGCGGCGCCAGCTCCGGATCGGTCACGCAGGCGTTCTGCACGTAGAAGGACGGCTCGGTGGGCGGCGCGCGTCCCGCCTCGATCTCGGCGATGTTGCGCTTGTAGTCGGCGCTTAAATAGATCGTGTGGTGTGCCAGCCCCTCGTCGGTCCCTTCCAGCCCCAGATAGAGCATGAAGGTCGAGCAGGAGAACTTCTTGGTCGCCAGCTTGCGGTCCGTCCAGCGGCGCCGCAGGCGGTCAGGCACCAGCGCCTGCATGGCATGCGCGAAATCGGCGTTGACGACGACGGCGTCGAACTCCTCGCAACCGGCCTCGGTGCGCACGCCGCTGGCCCGGCGCCCGTGGAAGAGTATCTCCTGGACCGGCTCGCCCAGCCGAAAATTGGCGCCGAGGTCGCCCGCGACATGGGCCAGCCGCTCCATCACCGCGCCACAGCCGCCACGCGGGTGATAGACGCCGAATTCGTACTCCATGAAGGACAGGATCGTGAACAGGCTGGGGCAGCGATAGGGCGACATCCCCAGGTATTTGCTCTGAAAGCTGAAGGCCAGGCGGACGCGCTCATCGCTGAAATACGTGGCCAGATCGCTATCGACCGTGCGCAGCGGCCGCATCATCGGCAGCGATTTCAGCATGTGCGGGCGGACCAGGTCGCGCATGCCGTGAAAGGCTGCTTCCAGCACGGGACGAAACGCGGTGAGTTTCTTGCGGTTGTCGGCCATGAAGCGCGGCAGGGCGGCGGCGTCGCGCTGCGATAGGGTGGCGACCTCGGCCATCATGCGGTCGAGGTCGGGCGTGGCCTTGATATGGCCGCCCGCCTCGAAGATCAGGTCGTATTGCGGGTCGAGCCGGATCAGGTCGATCTCCCGCGCCATTTCCCGCCCGCAGGCGGCGAAGATGTCGTCGAGCACCCTGGGATAGAGGAAGAAGGTGGGCCCCATGTCGAAGCGGAACCGCCCCGCCTCCGCCCGCGCCTCGATGGTCGCCGACCGGCCGCCCACACGCTGTGCGCGCTCGAACACGGTGACGTCGGCGCCGGCACGGGCCAGCAGCATGGCCGACGCGAGCCCGCCCGGCCCTGCGCCGATGATCGCGATGCGACGGCTCAACGCGTCAGCCCCCGAGCCTTGGTCGATCGATCGGCGCGCGGCAACTCGGGCATCATGGAGGCTCCTGACATGGGCGTTGTCCTAGTTAGGGGCGCATGCCGCCTTGTCATGGTCTTGCGCGCCGGGCGGCGCAATCGCCGGGACGGTTGATGCGGCCTGGACCGGCGAGGCTGGCCTGGCAGCCGGACCGGGCGCGGGGCTGCTACGCGGCCGTGCTG
>CAXUNK010000113.1:0-9343 GCA_964252425.1 uncultured Acetobacteraceae bacterium | reverse complement strand
AACGCCGCCGTGCTGATCAACAAGCAGCAGGAGCCGATCGGCACGCGCATCTTCGGCCCGGTGGTGCGCGAGCTGCGCGCGAAGAAGTTCATGAAGATCATCTCGCTGGCACCGGAGGTGCTGTGATGGCCGCGCGCATCCGCAAGGGCGACCGCGTCGTCGTCATCGCCGGCTCGGACCGTGGCAAGCGCGGCGACGTGTTGCGCGTGTTGCCGAAGGAGAACCGTGCCGTTGTGCAGGGCGTCAACATGGCCAAGCGGCACACGAAGCCGACCGGCATGGGCCAGCCAGGCGGTATCATCGAGCGCGAGGCGACGATCCATTTGTCCAATATCGCGCTGATCGATCCCAAGACGGACAAGCCGACACGGGTGTCGTTCCGGGTGCTGGACAACGGTGCGAAAACGCGCGTGGCGCGCGCCACCGGCAACGTGATCGAGGGCTGAGATGAGCGAGACACAGAGCAGGCCGGTGCCGCGCCTGCAGGCGCGCTATGCCGAGCACGTGCGCCCGGCGATGCAGAAGGAGTTCGGCTACAAGAACCCGATGCAGGTGCCGCGGCTGGAAAAGATCGTCATCAACATGGGCGTGGGCGAAGCGGCCGGCGACCAGAAGAAGCTCGATGCGGCGGTGGCGGATCTGACGCTGATCGCCGGCCAGCGCCCGGTCAAGACGATCGCGAAAAAGGCCATTGCCGGCTTCAAGATACGCGAAGGCCTGCCGATCGGCACCAAGGTCACGCTCCGCCGTGCGAGGATGTACGAGTTCCTGGACCGGCTGGTCACCATCGCCCTGCCGCGCGTGCGCGATTTCCGCGGCATCTCCGGCAAGGGGTTCGACGGCCGCGGCAACTTCGCCATGGGACTGAAGGAGCAGATCCTGTTTCCCGAGATCGCCTACGACAAGGTCGATGCGGTGCGCGGCATGGATATCGTGATCGTGACGACAGCCAAGACCGATGCCGAGGCGAAGGCTTTGCTGAAGGCGTTCGACCTGCCGTTCGTGGCGGTGCCGACGCAGGACAAGGCAGCCGCCTAACACGCGACGCAACCAGATTGGAAAACCCCCGGCGCAGGCCGGCAGGTTCCGGAGGATCACTACCAGATGGCCAAAACTTCCGCCGTCAATCGCAATCTCAACCGCGAGAAGATGGTCAAGCGCGACCGCAGCAAGCGCGCCAAGCTGAAGGCGCAGATGATGGATCGCGACGCGCCTGTCGAAGAGCGTTTCGAGGCATCGATGAAGCTGGCCGAGATGCCGCGCAACGGAAGCCGCACGCGCGTGCGGCTGCGCTGCGCGCTCACCGGTCGTTCGCGGTCGAACTACCGCAAGTTCAAGCTGTCGCGCATCGCGTTGCGTGACCTGGCCAGCTCGGGGCAGATCCCGGGCATGGTCAAGGCAAGCTGGTAAGGGCGCGCGCACATGTCGATGTCCGATCCGCTGGGCGACCTGCTCACCCGCATCCGCAACGCCCAGGGCAGCCGTCACGCGTCCTGCGTGTCGCCGGCCAGCAAGCTGCGCGCCAACGTGCTCGAAGTGCTCAAGCGCGAGGGCTACATACGCGGCTTCTCCGCCGAGGAGTTGCGGCCTGGTGTCGCACAACTTCGCATCGAGCTGAAATACGCCGAGGGCCAGCCCGTCATCAAGGAGATCCACCGCGTCTCCAAGCCAGGGCGCCGCGTCTATTCCAAGATACAGGAATTGCCGCGCGTCTATGCCGGCCTGGGCGTGTCGATCCTGTCCACGCCACGTGGCGTGCTGAGCGATGCCGAGGCGCGCGCCGCCAATGTCGGCGGCGAAATCCTGTGTCGCGTGTTCTGAGGAGCCCCGAGCCATGTCTCGCGTAGGCAAATATCCGGTCGATGTGCCGGCAGGCGTCACCATCGCGATCGCCGATGGCGTGCTGACGGCGCGCGGAAAACTCGGCGAGCTGAAGCTGCCGCTCACCGATCATGTCGAGACCACCGTCGAAGGCGGCAAGGTGTCCGTCAAGCCGCGCAGCAACGTCGCCCAGGCGCGCATGATGTGGGGCACCACGCGTGCCAACATCGCCAACATGATCAAGGGCGTCTCCACCGGCTACGCCAAGACGATGGAAATCACCGGCACCGGCTATCGTGCGTCCGTGCAGGGCACGAACCTGATGATCAACCTGGGGTTCAGCCACGACGTGGTCTATCCGGTGCCGGCCGGCATCAAGATCACCACGCCGCGCCCGACCGCGATCACGGTCGAGGGCGTCGACAAGCGTCAGGTCGGTCAGGTCGCCGCCGAGATACGCGGCTATCGCCCGCCGGAGCCGTACAAGGGCAAGGGCGTCCGCTACGATACCGAGACGATCCGCCGCAAGGAAGGCAAGAAGAAGTGAGCGCGCAAGTCGATCTTCGGCAGCGCCGGCGTGAGCGCCTGCGCTACCAGCTGCAGCAGAAATCGGTCGGGCGTCCGCGCCTGTCGGTGTTCCGCTCGGGCAAGCACATCTACGCGCAGGTTATCGATGACAGCGTCGGCCGCACGCTGGCGGCGGCCTCTTCGCTGGATGCGAGCCTGCGTGAGGCGTTGCGCACCGGTGCCGACCGGCAAGCCGCCGGTGCGGTCGGCAAGCTGGTCGCCGAGCGTGCCCTGGCCGCCGGCGTCACACAGGTCGTCTTCGACCGTGGCGCCTACATCTATCATGGCCGCGTCAAGGCGCTGGCCGAGGCTGCCCGCGAGGGCGGTCTCTCGTTCTGAGGACGCAAGATCATGGCACGTGAACCCAGAGAGGGCGGCGGGGGAGATCGCGGCCGCAGGCGGAGCGATCGCGATCAGCCGCGTGAGCGCGATGGCGGCGATGACCTGATCGATAAGCTGGTCACCATCAACCGCGTGGCCAAGGTGGTCAAAGGCGGCCGCCGCTTCGCGTTCGCGGCCCTAGTCGTGGTGGGCGACCAGAAGGGCCGCGTCGGCTACGGCGCCGGCAAGGCGCGCGAGGTGCCGGAGGCCATACGCAAAGCCACCGACCGGGCCAAGCGCACCATGATCCGCGTGCCGATGAAGGAAGGCCGCACGCTGCACCATGACAGCACCGGGCATTTCGGCGCCGGCCGCGTCATCCTGCGCACCGCGGCGGCCGGCACCGGCATCATCGCCGGCGGCCCGATGCGCGCCGTCTTCGAGTCGCTCGGCATCGGCGATGTGGTGGCAAAGTCGCTCGGCAGCCGCAACCCGCACAACATGGTCAAGGCAACCTTCGCGGCGCTGGAGGCGGCGGCCAGCCCGCGCACGGTCGCCAGCCGTCGCGGCAAGAAGGTCAACGACATACTGGGCAAGCGCGAAGGTGCGCCGGCCGAGGCGGTGGCCGATGTCTGAGAGCGCCACCCCGAAGGCGATGGTCCGCGTCACCCAGACCGCCTCGCCGATCGGCCGCAAGCCGGGCCAGCGCGAGACGCTGATCGGGCTGGGCCTGAACAAGATACGGGCCACCCGCACGCTGGAGGATACGCCCTCGGTGCGCGGCATGATCCGCAAGGTCGCGCATCTGCTGCGCGTCGAAGAGAGCGTGTGAGATGACCGAGCCACTCAAGCTGAACCAGCTGCGCGACAATCCCGGCGCGCGCCCCACCTCAAAGCGTCTCGGGCGCGGCATCGGCTCGGGCAAGGGCAAGACGTCCGGCAAGGGCGTCAAGGGCCAGAAGGCGCGTGAAGGCGTGGCGCTGAACGGGTTCGAGGGCGGGCAGCTCCCGATCTACCGTCGCCTGCCCAAGCGCGGCTTCACCAACCTGTTCCGCACGGAACATGCGCCGGTCAATCTGGGCGACATCGCCCTCGCCGTCGAGGCCGGCCGGCTGAAGGCGGACGAGCCGATCACGGAGGAGTCGCTGCGCGCGGCGGGCCTGGTGCGCGGCGGCAAGGCCGGGCTGGGCGTCAAGCTGCTGGCCAGGGGCGAGATCGCGCGCGCGCTGGAGATCACCGTCACCGGGGCGTCGGCCGCGGCTGTGGCGGCCATCGCGGCTGCGGGCGGCCGGGTGGCGCCCAAGGCCGCCCCCGCCCCAGGCTAGCGTTGGGCGGTTGGGTTGGGCGCGCTCTGCTCATAAATGAGGTCCGGGGCCGATTGGCCCCGGTGGGGGTCTGGCGTCACGCGAAAGCGTGTTCCGTGCGGCGCCCCCGGCCTTACCTAGGGGAACCAGCATGGCGTCGGCCGCCGAACAACTCGCCTCCAGCTTCAATTTCGGCACCTTTTCCAAGGCCACCGAGCTTCGCAAGCGCATCTGGTTCACGCTCGCCGCGCTGATCGTCTATCGCGCCGGCACCTACATCCCCGTGCCGGGCGTGGACGCGTCGGTGATGGGCGAGATGATGCACCAGCACGGCAGCGGCTTCCTGGGCATGTTCGACATGTTCACCGGCGGCGCGCTCGGCCGCATGACGGTCTTCGCGCTCAACATCATGCCCTACATCAGCGCCAGCATCATCACGCAGCTGATGACCACCGCCATCCCCTCGCTCGAGACGCTGAAGAAGGAGGGCGAGAGCGGGCGCAAGAAGCTGAATCAATATACGCGATACCTGACCGTGCTGATCGCGCTGTTCCAATCCTACGGCATCTCCGTCGGGCTGGAGAGCATGCACGGCGCCAGCGGTCCGGCGGTGATCGACCCCGGCCTGTTCTTCCGCGCCTCCTGCGTCATCACGCTGGTGGGCGGCACGATGTTCCTGATGTGGCTGGGCGAGCAGATCACCGCGCGCGGCATCGGCAACGGCACCAGCCTGATCATCTTCGCGGGCATCGTCGCCAACCTGCCGCACGCGCTTGGCTCGCTGCTGGAGCTGGGCCGGACCGGCGCGCTGTCGCCCATCTTCATCGTGGCGTTCCTCATCATCGGCGCCGGCGTCATCGCCTTCATCGTGTTCATGGAGCGGGCGCAGCGCCGCGTGGTCATCCAGTATCCGAAACGCCAGGTCGGCAGCCGCATGTTCGGCGGCGACAGCACGCATATGCCGCTCAAGATCAACACCGCCGGCGTCATCCCGCCGATCTTCGCCAGCTCGATCCTTCTCGTTCCTGTCACCATCGCAGGTTTTTCGGCGAACATGACCGCGCCCGCCTGGGTGCCGCATTGGCTGGCCGAGGGCGCATCGAGCTTCGCCAGCCAATTGGCACAGGGACAGCCGCTCTACATGCTGACCTATGCCGGCATGATCGTCTTCTTCTCGTATTTCTACACCGCCATCGTTTTCAACCCGGAGGAGACGGCGGACAACCTCAAGAAATACGGCGGCTTCATCCCCGGCGTGCGCCCCGGCGCCAACACGGCCGGATATTTCGACAAGATCCTCATGCGGCTGACCACGATCGGCGCGCTCTATCTGGTCGCCGTGTGCCTGCTGCCGCAGATCCTGATCACCCGGTACAGCCTTCCGTTCTATTTCGGCGGCACAAGCCTGATGATTATCGTCTCCGTCACCATGGACACGATCACCCAGATGCAATCCCACCTGATTGCCCATCAGTATGAAGGGCTGATCCGCAAGAACCGGGTGAAGGGGCGGGGTCGTTGAACCTGATACTGCTGGGACCGCCCGGCGCGGGGAAGGGCACGCAGGCCAAGATACTCGAGCAGAGCGAGGGCATCGCCCAGGTGTCCACCGGCGACATGTTGCGCGCCGAGGTGGCCGCCGGCAGCGTCGTCGGCCGGCGCGCCCAGGCCATCATGGAGCAGGGTGCGCTGGTTCCGGACGACCTCATCATCGACATGCTGGGCGCCCGTGTGCGCCAGCCCGATTGCGCACGTGGCTTCATCCTCGACGGGTTTCCGCGCACCGTGCCGCAGGCCCAGGCGCTCGACGACATGCTGGGCGCGATGGGTGTGGGCCTGGACGCGGTGATCGAGTTGCGCGTGGACGACGCCGCCCTTGTGGAGCGCATCGCCGGCCGCTTCACCTGCGCCAAATGCGGCACCGGCTATCACGACAGTTTCCATCCCACGCGCGTGGAAGGCCGCTGCGACGTGTGCGGCAGCCATGATTTCATCCGGCGCGCGGATGACCGGCGGGAGACCGTGGCCGCGCGCCTAGCCGCCTATCACACCCAGACCGCACCGATCCTGCCGCATTACGCGGCGCAGGGCCGGCTGCACACGGTGGACGGCATGGCCGAGATGGCGTCCGTCTCGGCCGAAATCGGCCGTGTCCTGTCCCGCCTTCCAACACGGGCCCATGTCACGATGAATTGATAGTTACGCGTTGACAGGGTTGCCGCTTCACTCTAAGCCGTGCCCCTCCGGCGCCGTCCACACTGGATTGGTGCCATTACTGCATTTCGGTATGTCAACAGCCCCGTTCGGGGCCAGATTGCGTGATGCGAGACTGCATCGTGCCAAGGAGCGACAGGCGTGGCGCGTATTGCCGGGGTGAATATTCCGACCAACAAGCGGGTGGTGATCAGCCTGCGCTACATTTACGGAATCGGGCCGCAGAAGGCGCAGGACATCTGCACCAAACTCAGCATCCCGGCGGACCGTCGCGTCAACCAGATGAGCGATGACGAGATCCTCCGCATCCGCGAGCTGATCGACCGCGAATACCGGGTGGAAGGCGATCTGCGCCGCGAGCAGGCGATGAACATCAAGCGCCTGATGGATCTCGGCTGCTATCGCGGCCTGCGCCATCGCCGCGGGCTGCCGGTGCGCGGCCAGCGCACGCACACCAATGCGCGCACGCGCAAGGGCAAGGCGGTGGCCATCGCCGGCAAGAAGAAGGTGACGAAGTAACATGGCCAAGCCGGCAACCGCCACGCGCACCAAGCGCAAGGAGCGGAAGAACATCATCTCTGGCGTGGCGCATGTCATGGCCTCGTTCAACAACACGATGGTCACCATCACCGACGCGCAGGGCAACACGATCGCCTGGTCGTCCAGCGGCAGCCAGGGTTTCAAGGGCAGCCGCAAGTCCACGCCGTACGCGGCGCAGGTCGCCGCCGAGGATGCAGGCCGCAAGGCGCGCGAGCACGGCATGGAGACGCTGGAGATCGAAGTGAGCGGCCCCGGCTCCGGCCGCGAAAGCGCCTTGCGCGCGCTGCAGACGGTCGGTTTCGCCATCAGCGCCATACGCGACATGACACCCATCCCGCATAACGGCTGCCGGCCGCGCAAGCGCAGGCGCGTCTAGCGGCGCGCCGTCGTCGGTTACCGGTCTTCGGTCGTCGGAATCAGTTCGGCGCGGCCCTTGTCCGATGACTGACGGCCGACGACCGACGACTGATAGAGAGGTACTGAATTGGTTATCCAGAGAAACTGGCAATCGCTGATCAAGCCGGAAAAGCTGGAAGTCGAGCCCGGCACCGATCCGCATCGCATCGCGACCGTGGTGGCCGAGCCGCTGGAGCGCGGCTTCGGCATGACGCTCGGCAACGCCATCCGCCGCATCCTGCTGAGCTCGCTGCAAGGGGCGGCGGTGACTGCCGTGCAGATCGACGGCGTGCTGCACGAGTTCAGCTCGGTCGCCGGCGTGCGCGAGGACGTCACCGACATCGTGCTCAACATCAAGCAGCTCGCACTTCGCATGCACGGCGAGGGGCCGAAGCGCATGACGCTGACCGCCACGGGTCCCGGCGAGGTGCGCGCCGGCCAGATCCAGGCCGGCCACGACATCGACATCATGAACCCCGACCTGGTGATCTGCACGCTGGACGAGGGTGCGAAGCTCGGCATGGAGCTGACGGTGCAGCTCGGCCGCGGCTACGTGGCCGCGGCCGCGAACCGCCCGGAAGACGCGCCGATCGGCCTCATCCCGGTGGACGCCATCTACTCGCCGGTGCGCCGCGTCTCCTACAAGGTGGAGCCCACCCGCGTGGGCCAGGTCACCGACTACGACAAGCTGCTGCTGACGGTCGAGACCAACGGCGCCGTCGGCCCCGAGGATGCGGTGGCGCTGGCCGCGCGCATCCTGCAGGACCAGCTCAAGCTGTTCATCAACTTCGATGAGCCGCAGCAGGTCCGCGCCGAGGAGCACCACGACGACCTGCCGTTCAATCGCAACCTGCTGCGCAAGGTGGACGAGCTCGAGCTGTCAGTGCGTTCGGCCAACTGCCTCAAGAACGACAACATCGTCTATATTGGCGATCTGGTGCAGAAGACCGAGCAGGAGATGCTCCGCACGCCGAATTTCGGCCGCAAGTCGCTCAACGAGATCAAGGAAGTGCTGACCAACATGGGCCTGGCGCTGGGCATGAACGTGTCGGGCTGGCCGCCGGAGAACATCGAGGAACTTGCCAAGCGTTTGGATGAGCCGTTCTGAAGGTGAAGCAAGCGGTTCTTTTTTGAAAAAAAGAACCAAAAAACTTTTATCACAGGACGACCCGTCTGTAGAATAGTCCGCGACAGCCGAACAAAAGTCTTTTGCTTCTTTTCTTCAGAAAAGAAGGCCTTCCTTCCCTCGGAGTAAACCATGCGTCACGGAGTAGCCGGCCGAAAGCTCGGCGTCACATCCACCCATCGTCTTGCGATGTTCCGCAACATGGCCGTGGCGCTGATCAAGCACGAACAGATCACCACCACCCTGCCCAAGGCGAAGGAACTGCGCCCCGTGGCCGAGCGGCTGATCACGCTGGGCAAGCGCGGCGGCCTGCACGCCCGCCGGCAGGCTTACGCGCAACTGCGCGACGACGTCATCGTGCGCAAGCTGTTCGACACGCTCGCCGAACGCTACCGCGCGCGCGCCGGCGGCTACACGCGCGTCATGAAGGCCGGCATGCGCCATGGCGACGCGGCCGACATGGCCGTGATCGAACTCGTCGATCGCGACCCCTCCGCCAAGGGCCAGGATAGCGGCCCACGCCCTGAAATGCCCGACTCCGAAGCCGAGTAGCCTCATCACCGGACCCGATCGGCAGACGCCGGTCTCCCCCGCCCAGGCTCATGCGCATCGTCTGACCCTGGCGTGCCCAAAAAGAAAGCCCGGCTGTCGCCAGCCGGGCTTTTGTCGTCGAACGATCTATCTCCGCCCTATTTTGGGGTCGCGTCCGGCGCAGGCGACGCAGGCGCGCTGCTGTCGCCGGCCGGAGCGGCCGAGGTATCGGACGTCTTGGACGTCTTCTTCGCGTGATGCATCGTGTGGTGCTTCGGCGCGGCCTTCGCGTCGCCCTCATGCGCCGTCTGCTTGGCCGCCTCGGGTGTCGCGGGCGGGGAGAACGGCTTGCCGGTCTTGGCGGCGTCCAGGCTGGCGGAGTTCAGATCGTCCACCGCCGCATTGCCGGCTTTCGTCGGTGCAAGCTTGCCCTTATGCGACATGCGGTGATGCATGCTGTGGCTCTTGGCGGGCTTGGCGCTGCTCGCTTCCGGCGCGGCCGAGTTATCGGCGGGGGCGGCAG
>CAXUNK010000112.1:0-9489 GCA_964252425.1 uncultured Acetobacteraceae bacterium | reverse complement strand
CCCTTATACTCGTCCCGCGGCACCTCAACCGCGCCGAACTGCGACAGATGCGCGGTCACGAACTGCGTATCGAGGAGCAGAAACCCGCCCAGACGCAGCCGCGCCACCAGATGCACCAGCGCCACCTTGCTGGCGTCGCGCGCGGTCGAAAACATGCTCTCGCCGAAAAACGCGCCGCCCAGCACCACGCCGTACAGCCCGCCCACCAACGCGCCCGCCTGCCACACCTCCACGCTATGCGCATGCCCGCGCACATGCAGCGCGGTGAACAGCCGCTCGATATCGCGGTTGATCCAGGTGTCCTCCCGCCCCGCTCCCGGCTCCGCGCACAGCGCGATCACCTGCGCGAACTCCCGGTCGGTCGTCACCTCGAACCCGCCATTCTGCACCGTGCGCCTCAGGCGGCGCGGCAGGTGGAAGGCGTCCAGCGGCAATATCCCGCGCAGCTCGGGGTCCAGCCAGTACAGCCGGTCGCCGCGCCGCGTCTCGGCCATGGGAAACAGGCCCGCGCGATAGGCGCGCAGCATCAGGTCTGGGGTGACGTCGAAGTGCCGCCTGGACATGGAGGCCAGTTTGGCCAAACCATCGGCCAGTTACCAGTTGTCAGTTTCCAGTTGCCAGAGGGTCAAAGACATGGACACGCACGCCCCGGCCGACCACCGGCCCCTGCGCTTCGACCGCCCGCTGCGCGGCCGCATCTACGAAAGCATCGCCGAGACCATCGGCAACACACCTCTGGTCCGCATCCCGCGGATCACCGCGCAGGACGGCATTCAGGCCGACATCTGCCTGAAACTCGAGTTCTTCAACCCGACCTCCTCGGTCAAGGACCGCATCGGCGTCAACATGATCCTGGCCATGGAAGCCGCCCACAGGATCGGGCCGGAGACGGTCATCATCGAACCCACCAGCGGCAACACCGGCATCGGGCTCGCCTTCATGTGCGCCAGCCGCGGCTACCGCCTGATCCTGACCATGCCCGAAAGCGTCTCGACCGAGCGGCGCAAGATGCTGGCCTTCCTGGGCGCCCAGCTCGAACTCACGCCCAAGGCCGCCGGCATGAAGGGGGCGATCGCGCGTGCCGAGGAGCTGATGTCGCTCCACCCGGGCGCGGTCAGCCCCAACCAGTTCGCCAACGCCGCCAACCCCGAGATCCACCGCAACACCACCGCCGAGGAGATCTGGCACGACACCGACGGACAGGTGGACGCGGTGGTCAGCGGCGTCGGCACCGGCGGCACCCTCACCGGGGTGGGCCAGGTCCTCAAACAGCGCAACCCCGCCATACGCATGGTGGCCGTGGAGCCGGAAGCCAGCCACGTGCTCTCCGGCGGCACACCTGGCCCGCACCCGCTGCAGGGCATCGGCGCCGGCTTCGTGCCCGCCATCCTGGAGACAGGGCTGATCGACGAGATCATCCAGGTCGGCAACGAGGAATCCTTCGCCAACGCCCGCCGCCTGGCCCGCACCGAGGGCATACCGGGCGGCATCTCCTCCGGCTCGGCGCTCGCCGCCACGCTACGCCTGGCCGCCCGGCCGGAAATGGCCGGCAAGCGCATCGTCACCATCATCCCCTCCTTCGCCGAGCGCTACATCTCGACCGCCCTGTTCGAAGGGTTGTGAACCCGCCGGCCATGGACCCTGCGGAGAAGAAATTCGTCCTCCGCATGATCCCGTACGGGGTCCATGTGGTAACCACGCTCGACACGCACGGCGCCCCAGTCGCCAGCACCGTGCACTGGGTGACGCAGACCTCGTTCGAGCCGGCGCTGGTCATGGTGGCCCTGCCGTCCGACAGCCGGGCTTACGACGCCGTGCGCGCCACCAGCCGGTTCGCGCTGCACATGCTGGGCAAGGACGACGCCGCCGAGGCCTTCACCTTCCAGCGCCGCCCCGCGGTGCCCGACGGCGAGACCCTGTCCGGATGGGGCTACGCACCCAGCCGCCACACCAACCTGCCGCTGCTGCACGACGCGGTGGGCGTGCTGGAATGCACCGTGCGCGCGGTGATCGAATACGGCGACCACCACCCGTTCATCGCCGAAGTGGCGCACACGCATCTACGCCTGCCGCAGCAGGACCGGCCGGACCAGATGATCCTGCATCTGGCGGATATGGGGAGGACTATCTACTACGGCGGGTAAAGAAGGAAGCGCTTCTTTTCTGTAGAAAAGAAGCAAAAGACTTTTGCTTATGGCTTCTTGCCTAGCAGCGCGTCTCTGACTTCTGGGACTGTTGGGTGGTCGCCGATGAAGCCGGCCAGCACGACCTGTTCGAATGTGTGGTCCGTGATGGTGCCGGCCGCCTCGCCGTTCAACGACACGACCAGCTTGCCCGGTTCGAACAGGAAGCTGCTGACGTCGCCCTCGTGCACCGCCGGCACGCGGGCCAGAAACTGCGCCACCGCGCCCGGGTCGAGATGGCACGGCGCGGTGCAGTTGCGCGCCAGGCTGTCGCGCCACGACCGGCGCGCCGCCTCCGCACTCACGTCGCGCAAAAATTGGAACCGCATCAGCTTGGTCTGGCTCGACGCCATGATCGCCGCCGAGTCCGAGGACCGGTGCTCAAGATACAACCCGGCCACGTAGATGTGGAACCGCAGGAAGGAATAGGTGCGCAGCGCGATGCCGTTCAGCACCATATGCGTGCCGCCCGCCTCCAGCGTGTCCGGCATGGATACGCCGCTCAGCGTGGCCGCCAGCCCGGCGCCCGGCGACCCAGCCAGCACGGAAGCGGCCACACAGGCGATGCTGGCCATCCTGGCCCGGCGTCCAAGCCTCATGCGCTGCGGTTCGACATTGTTGACGCTGTCCCGATTCCGGCCGCAGGACGCAGCCGCGGGCGGCAGAACGCCATCGTCTGCCACAGGATGCAAGCCACCCGCGCTCGCCACGCCCGATCCGCCCGGCTAGACTGGCGGGCTCGCAGCCAAGGCCATGCCATGCCCGACCACGCCACCCACGATTCCGAGCGAGCCCAGCGCAGCCGCGCGCGCCAGAACGACGATCCCGACCCCAAGGTGGGCGACATCGCTGCCGACCGCCTGCTCTCGCTCATCGAGCGCATCGAGCGGCTGGAGGAGGAACGCAAAGCCCTGGGCAACGACATCCGCGACATCTACGCCGAGGGCAAGTCCGCCGGCTTCGACGTCGCCGTCCTCCGGCAACTGGTGCGTCTGCGCAAGAAGGAGCCGGCCGAAGTGGAAGAGCAGGAATCGTTGCTTGACCTCTACAAGCGCGCCATCGGAATGTGATCCGCCGCCAGGCAATTCCGTTGCGCAACCCCAAAATACTATATAGACGAAACAAGTTGCCCAAACCAGACAGGCAGGACGGCAACTTATAGTAGCAAGGGGAACGAAAATGCAGTCTTTTTCAAGTATCGCATCCGCCGCCGCAGTAATACTGGGTCTCGCGGCCGGCCAGGCGCACGCCGCCGGCCTGTGCAAGCTGACCGGCAGCTACAGCGACGATTACGGCTCGACCACCATGATCAAGGGCAAGAACGGCTCGATCCTGAACACGCTGGTGTGCGCCACGCCGTACACCTTCAAGATCAGCAACGAGACCAAGACGGGCTTTACCGTCATGGGCAAGAACAAAGTCAAGTCCTGCGGCACCTTCACCGCGCAGCTGACGTTCATGGGCAGCTGCTCCGTGTTCGGCGGATCGGTGGTCGTCGGCGGCTACACGCTGTCCGACACATTCACCAAGATCCCTGGCGCCGACCGGCCAGCCACCCCGTCCGACCTGCTCGACGGCCTGCACTAAGCTCGCACATAGTGGGCGGCCCGGCGCGTCCGGGCCGCCCAGCCCTACCCGCGCGCAATCCTACTCGCGTTCCGCCGGCGCACTTGGCAGCCAGCCCGTCGCCTCGCCCGGCTTGTCGGACTTGTAGATCGCGCCTGCCTTCATCACGAACGCCACGTGTTCGAGCCGCGTCACATCCTGCGTCGGATCGCCATCGACGGCGATCAGATCGGCGGATTTGCCGGGCGCGATGCTGCCCGCATCCTTCGTCACACCCAGCAGATCCGCCGCATTCACCGTCGCCGCCTCGATCGCTTCGACGGGGCTCAACCCGTTCTGCACCATCAGCCCGAACTCCTGCGCATTCCACCCATGCGGGCTGACGGCGCTATCCGTGCCGAACGCGATCTTCACGCCCGCATCATGCGCGCGGCGCAGATGCGGACCCATGATGGCGCCCACCGCCAGCGCCTTGGCGACCACCGCTTGCGGAAAATAGCCGGGGATCTTCGCGTGCTCCACTACTTCACGCCCCGCCATCAGCGTCGGCACCAGATAGGTGCCGCGCTGCTTCATCAGCCGCGCGGTGTCGTCATCGAGATACGTCCCGTGCTCGATCGAATCGACGCCGGCCAGCACCGCCGCGCGTATGCCGCGCAGCCCATGCGCGTGCGCGGCCACCTTGCGCCCCAGCGAGTGCGCCGTCTGCATGATCGCGCGCAGCTCCTCATCGGTGAATTGCTGGTCCGTGCCGGCCGCGCTGTCATCCAGCACGCCGCCCGTCGCCATGATCTTGATCCAGTCCACACGGTATTTCACCTCCGTGCGCACGACCTTGCGGCACTCGTCGGGGCTGTCGCAGATCGCCAGCCCCTGCGACCCGAACACGCCCGGCGCATACCCGTTGCTGCGGTCCGCATGCCCGCCGGTGGACGATAGCGGCTCGCCGGCGGAGACCACGCGCGGCCCCTTGATCTTGCCGCTCGCGATCCCGTCGCGCAGCGCCAGTATGGCCGCGAGTTCTCCGCCCGCGTCGCGCACCGTCGTGAACCCGGCCTCCAGCGTGCGCGCCGCATACAGCACGCCGTTGGCGACCCCGTCCTCCTCGGACTGCGTCACTCCCTCCAGCTTCGCATTCTTGCTGCCCTGGTCGGTCAGGTGCACATGCGCGTCGATCAGCCCCGGCAGCACGTATTTTTCGCGCAAATCAACCACGCGCACATGGTCCTGCGCCCCGGCGCCGACATCGCCCGCGTCCACGAATCCGTCACGCAATTCGGCCACCCGCCCGTCCCGCACCACCACCGTGGCCTGGTGCCGCGCCGCCGCCCCCGGCACCGCCAGCAGCGTCCCCGCCTGCACCAGCACGATGTCGGCCGCCGCCGCCTGTTGCAGCACAAGGCACATCGTCGACGCCAAAACAGCCGCCGTCAAAACACTGGTACGCATCGCTCGCCCTCCCATACGCTCCCAACCATGGCGCGCCGATGCCGGGCGTGTCACCCCACGCATACCCGTGTCGTCGGGCGCCGTCGCGCCTGGAACCTGCTGGGGAGTTTCACGTTCGCTCCGCGCGGCACGCCCGGTCCAGGCGATCCCGCCAACCAATCGAGGGAGATCGCCATGCATACGTCATCGACCGCCTGCGCCCTGCTCGCCGCCGCCGGCCTCTGCGCCACCCCGGCCAGTGCCGCCGCACCGCAGTATCATCTGATCGACACCATCGCCATTCCGGGCAACCCGCTCGCCGTCTTCGACATCAGCTCGCTCGACCCCAGGCTCGGCCTCGACTTCGTCCCCGACCGGTCCAACAACTCGGTCGATTTCATCGACACCAACACGCGCCGGGTCATCGCCCAGGTCGGCGGCTTCGCCGGGCCGCAAGGCGGCAACAACAACATCGCCGGCCCGAACGGCACCCAGCCCACCGGCGACGGCTATGTCTGGGCCGGCGACGGTGACAGCACCGTCAAGGTCATCGACGAGCGCTCGCATCTGGTGGTGCAGACGATCTCCACCGGCGGCATGGCCCGTGCCGATTCGATCGGCTACGACCCCAAGGACCACATCGTCGCCGTCGCCAACGACGCAGACACGCCGCCCTTCGTCACCCTCATCTACACGCCGGACGGCTACCGCCAGGTGCTCAGGAAGATCAGCTTCCCGCGCGCCACAAACGGCATCGAGCAGCCGGTGTTCGACTCGCGACGCGGCGTCTTCTACGTCAGCATCCCGCAGGTCGGCGCCGACCAGAAGCATGGCGAGGTCGCCATCATCGACCCCGTCCTGCGCCGCGTGGTGGGCGCGCTGCCGGTCGCCAACTGCCAGCCCAACGGCGCCGCGCTCGGTCCCAAGCAGCAGCTTCTGCTCGGCTGCAGCGTCGCCAACACCCAGGCCGCCGCCCCGCTGCCCGCCCAGGTGATCAACACGCTCAGCGGCAAGGTGCTCGCGACCCTGCCCGTTGGCGGCACGGACGAGGTGTCCTACGATCCCACCAACCAGACCTGGGATCTGGCGGCACGCAACAACGCAAGCGGCCCGGTGCTCGGCATCATCGACGCCCGCACCCTGCACGTCCTCAGCACCCTCCCGACCGCCACCAATTCCCACTCCGTCGCCGTGGACCCGATCAACAACGAGATCTTCTTCCCCCTGACCGCCACCCCCACCAACACGATCTGCCCAAACGGCTGCGTCGCCGTGTACGCCCCCTGACAGCAGGGACATCGCCTGCCGCGCACGGGTGCAATGCGCTTGGGCATTGCACCCCGGGGAATAATGCCGCTGTCTCCAACACCTATCGTCTCCTGACCGGGCTTGTCCCGGTCATCGGCGCGGGGTGCCGCAGTACAGAACTTTTCGATCGTGGCATGTAGGGCGGAACAGCGAAGCGCCTTCCGCCATTCCCACGCTGACCCCAAGACACTGCGCCTCGGCTTGAAACGACGTTCCGTTGTCTGGAATGAACCGAACAGGCGAGCGTCCACGCCGCGCGGCTACTCCACCGTCACCGACTTCGCCAGGTTCCGCGGCTGATCCACATCGGTGCCGCGCAGCACCGCCACGTGATACGCCAGCAATTGCACCGGGATGCTGTACAGCAGCGGTGCGGCGAACGGATGCACGTCGGGCAGCGTCAGCGCGTCCACCGCGATGTGCCGCAGCCTGGCCACGCCCGCCGCGTCGCTCAGCAGGATGATCTGGCCGCCGCGCGCATGCGCTTCCTGCAGGTTGCTCGCGGTCTTCTCGAATAGCGGCCCGCTCGGCGCGATGCCGATGATCGGCACGGAACGGTCGATCAGCGCGATCGGCCCGTGTTTCATCTCGCCGGCCGCATAGCCTTCGGCATGGATGTAGCTGATCTCCTTCAGCTTCAGCGCCCCCTCCAGCGCCACCGGGTAGCACCCGCCGCGGCCCAGGTACAGCACGTCCCGCGCCTCGGCGACCAGGCCCGCGATGCGCTGCACTGCGGCGTCGCCATGCGCCAGCACCTCCGCCGCGTGCCCAGGCACACGCAGCAGCGCGTCGGTCAGCTCGCCTTCCCGCGCCGCGTCCACCATGCCCCGGGCCCGCGCGATCGCCAAAGCGAGACATGCGAGCACCGCCAACTGCGCGGTGAACGCCTTCGTGCTGGCAACACCGATTTCCGGACCGGCCACCGTATCGAGCACCGCATCGCTCTCGCGCGCCATGGTGCTCTCGGCCACGTTCAGCACGGACAGGATGCGCTGCCCGCCTGCCCGCATCGCGCGCAAGGCGGCCAGCGTATCGGCGGTCTCGCCCGACTGGCTGATCAGCAGCCCGACCCCGCCCGCACTCATCGGCGGGTCGCGATAGCGAAACTCGCTGGCCACATCGGCGTCGACGGGCACGCGCGCCAGACCCTCGATCCAGTGCCGCCCGATCAGCCCCGCATAATACGCCGACCCGCACGCCGTCATGCTGAAGCGCGATACGGACGCCGGATCGAACCCCAGATCCGGCAACACCACCGCGCGCGTGCCTGGATCGACCATGCGGTGCAGCGAATCCCCGATCACCGCCGGATGTTCGTGCAGCTCCTTCTCCATAAAGTGGCGGAACTCGCCCTTCCCGATCGCCGCGCCGGACATGGCCGTGCGCCTGACATCGCGTGACACCTCGCCCCCGGACGCGTCATAAAAACGCGCGCCCTCACGCGTCACGATCGAAAAGTCGCCGTCCTGCAGATAGGCGATCCGGCTTGTCATCGGCGCCAAAGCCAGGGCGTCGGACCCCAGGAACATCTCGCCATCCCCGAACCCCACCGCCAGCGGCGCCCCGTGCTGCGCCCCGATGATCAGCTCGGGGTGTCCGGCAAACAGCAGCGCCAGCGCATACGCCCCTTCCAGCCGCGCAAACGCCGCCCGCGCCGCTTCGGCCGGCGAGGCACCTTGTGCCAGCAGATGGTCCACAAGCTGCGCCACCGTTTCGGTATCGGTCTCGGTCGAGAACACCTGGCCGGCCGTCTCCAGCTCGGCCCGCAACTCGGCATGGTTCTCGATGATGCCGTTATGCACGACGGAGACACGCGACGTGCCATGCGGGTGCGCGTTGCCCTCGGTGGGCGCGCCGTGCGTCGCCCAGCGCGTATGCCCGATCCCGGTCGCCCCCGGCAATGGCGAGGCGTCCAACGATGCAGCCAGGTTCACGAGCTTCCCCTGCGCACGCCGCCGCTCGATATGCCCGTCCACCAGGGTGGCGATGCCCGCGCTGTCGTACCCCCGATACTCGAGCCGCCGCAGACCTTCCAGCAGCAGCGGGGCCGCGTCCAGAACCCCGATCACGCCGACGATGCCGCACATGTCTCAGACCTTGGATTTCGCGGCGCGGAACGCGGCCGCCTGTCCCGGCACGCTCGCCTGCCGCGCGCGGCCGAACGCCATCGCATCCGCCTCCACGTCATGCGTGATCACGCTGCCGGCGGCGATGAAGGCGCCATCGGCCACACTCAGCGGGGCGACCAGCACCGAATCCGATCCCACGAACACCCGCTCGCCGATGCGCGTGCGGTGCTTCTCATACCCGTCGTAATTGCAGGTGATCGTCCCGGCGCCGATGTTCGTCCCCGCACCCACCGACGCGTCGCCCAGGTAGCTGAGGTGATTGGCCTTCGCCCCAGCCCCCAGCGTCGTCGCCTTCAGCTCGACGAAATTGCCGACATGCGCCCCCTGCCCCACCAGAGTGCCCGGCCGCAGCCGCGCATACGGCCCGATCACCGCACCGGCCTGCACGTGGCATCCTTCCAGATGGGAGAAGGCACGTATCTCGGCCGGCCCATCCACCGTCACGCCAGGCCCGAAGACGACATGCGGACCCACCACCGTATCGGGGCCAAGACGCGTGTCATGTGACAGGAACACCGTCTCCGGCGCCGTCAGCGTGGCGCCACCCTCCATCGCCGCACGGCGCAGGCGCTGCTGCACGACCGCCTCCGCCTCGGCCAGTTCGGCACGCGAGTTGATGCCCCGCAGCTCGGCCTCGTCGGCCTCGACGGCTACGACGCGCGCCCCGTCGCGCACGGCCAGCCGCACCAGGTCGGTCAGGTAGTACTCGCCCTTGCTGTTATCCGGCCGGATCTCGCGCAGCCAGCCCAGCACGCGCCCGGCCGGTCCGCACAGCGCACCCGCATTGCACAGCCCGATCGCCCGCTCCTGCGGCGAGGCATCGGCCCATTCCACGATGCGTGTGACCGCCGGACCGTCCGGCGTGGCCTCGGTCA
>CAXUNK010000111.1:0-9547 GCA_964252425.1 uncultured Acetobacteraceae bacterium | reverse complement strand
GCCCAGGATACGCGAGGCCAGCACCGCGTCATATTGTTCCGAGACCAGCATGGCCGCCATCGCCGCCAGCAGCTTCGGGGTGTACTGGTAGTCGGGGTGCAGCATGATGACGATGTCGGCGCCACGCTCCAGCGCCGCGGCGTAGCAGGTTTTCTGGTTGCCCCCGTAGCCGCGATTGTGATCGTGCCGGATCACATGCAGCCCTAGGCCCCGCGCCACATCCACCGTGTCGTCGCGGCTCGCGTCGTCGGTCAGGATGATGTCGTCCACGATCTCGGCCGGGATCTCGGCCACCGTCCGCTCCAGCGTGCGGGCCGCGTTGTAGGCCGGCAGGACGACGACGATGCGGCGATTCTGAAGCATTTCCCCGCGGGACCAGATCCTGATCCCGCCTCCAAACACGTCGCGCGTGCCAGCACAAGCGGCCGTGCACCATCAGCCCCAACCCGCCGCGCCGCAGCGGCGGCCTGCAAAGAAGAATTCGCAAAAGTCTTTTGCTTCTTTTCTTCAGAAAAGAAGATTCTTCTTTCTTGAAAGAAAGAAGCAAAGAACTTTTACTCATGCAGGCGGTCCGGCCTCATCGGGCGTGGCCGGGGCACGGGGACGACGGGGCCGTGCAGCGCCGAGCCGCGGCCGGAGAGGGACGGGTTGGTCATGAAATACTCGTGCGCGGAGACCGGCTTGGGGCCGGGCGGCAGGCGCTGCCAGTGACCGTCCGCATGCAGCTCCCACGATTGCAGGGAGTCGCGCAGGTTGACCACCATGATCTGGTCCAGGACCTGCGCATGCACGGTGGCGTTGCGGATCGGCACCAGGGTCTCCACGCGGAAATCCATGTTGCGCTCCATCCAATCGGCACTGCTGATGAAGACCAGCGCGTGCTTGCTGGGCAGGCGATGGCCGTCGCCGAACACGCAGATGCGCCCGTGTTCGAGAAACCGGCCGACGACGGATTTGACGCGTATGTTGTCCGACAATCCGGGCACGCCGGGGCGCAGGCAGCAGATGCCGCGCACCACCGCCATGATGCTCACGCCGGCGCGCGAGGCCTCATATAATTTGTCGATCAGTGTCGGATCGACCAGGCTGTTCAGCTTCAGCCAGATATTCGCCGGACGTCCTTCGCGCGCATGGCCGATCTCCCTGTCGATCAGGCCCATCAGCGTGGTGCGCGTGGTCAGCGGCGAGAATGCCAGCGCGTCCATCCGCTCCGGCTGCGCGTAGCCGGTCATGTAGTTGAACAGCCGCATCGCGTCGCGCGTGAGGTCGGGGTCGGCGGTGAAGAAACTGAGGTCGGTGTAGATGCGCGCGGTGACCGGGTGGTAGTTGCCGGTGCCGTAATGCGCGTAGCTGCGGATCGCCGTGCCCTCGCGCCGCACCACCAGGCTGATCTTGGCGTGCGTCTTCAGCTCGGCGAACCCGAACACCACCTGCACGCCCGCCGCCTCCAGCGAACGCGCCAGGCGGATGTTGGCCTCCTCGTCGAAGCGCGCGCGCAGCTCGACCATGGCGGTGACGGATTTGCCCGACTCGGCCGCCTCCACCAGCGCTTTCACGATCGGGCTGTCGCGGCTTGTGCGATACAGCGTCTGCTTGATCGCCACCACGTTCGGATCGCCCGCCGCCTGCCGCAGGAACTGCACGACGACGTCGAAACTCTCGAACGGATGATGGACGATGATGTCCTTGGCACGGATGGCCGCGAAACAATCGCCGCCGAAATCGCGTATGCGTTCAGGAAAACGCGGCGTGTAGGGCGGGAACAGCAGGTCCGGCCGATCGTCCACGATCAGCTGTTTCAGATCCACCACGCCCAGCAGCCCATGCTGCACGCTGATCTCGGCGCCGTCGGCATCCACGCTGTCGGCCACCAGCGCCACCAGCGCCTCGGGCATGGCCGCGCCCACCGCCAGGTGGATCACCGAGCCGCGGCGCCTTCGTTTCAGCGCCGTTTCGTACATGCGCACCAGGTCCTCGGCTTCCTCCTCGAACTCGATGTCGGTGTCGCGGATCAGCCGGAACAGGCCCTCTCCGGCCACCGAAAAGCCCGGGAACAGGCGGCCCATGAACAGGCCGACCACGTCCTCCAGCATGACGAACCGGATCTTGCCGTCCGCTCCTCCCGCGGGCAGCCGGATGAAACGGTCCACCTGGCCTGGCAGCGGGATCAACCCGCGCATGTAATGCCCGCCGGAGAACGCCGGGTTCGCCGAATCGTCCTCCCGGTGCAGTTGCAGCGCCATGACCAGGCCCATGTTCGGGATGAACGGGAACGGGTGCGCCGGGTCGATGGCCAGCGGGGTCAGAACCGGGAACACCCGCTCCATGAACCAGCCGTCGAGCCAGCCACGTTCCTCGTCGCTGATGGCCGCCGTCTCGCAGACCTCGATGCCGGCGCCGGCCAGGGCTTCGCGCAACTGCCGCCACACGCGTTGCTGTCGGTCCAGCAACTCGCGCGCCCGCTCGCGCACCGCGTCCAGTTGCTGCGCCGCGGTGCGCCCGTCCGGCGACAGGCGGGTCAGGCCGGACCGCACCTGCCCGATCAGCCCGGCGACACGGACCGAGAAGAACTCGTCGAGGTTGGCCGCCGAGATCGAGACGAAACGCAGCCGCTCCAGCAACGGATGGCGCGCGTTCTCCGCCTCCTCCACCACGCGCGTGTTGAAGTCGAGCCAGGAGAGCTCGCGGTTGATGAACCGGTCCGGGCTATCCGGCCCGATAGCCGGCTTGGGCGCGGGCGCGGGCTGGCGCTCGGCGGCGGCCGAAGGGGTGACGGGTCGCAGATGGGTGGCGGCGCGTGGCATAGGCCCACACTACAGCAAACCGCCCACCTCCGGCAGGGCCGCCTCCGCCCCATCCGGCTCTGCGGCACCCATCCTCGCCAGCATCTCGGCCGCCAGCGCGCGGCTGACCGCCCGGCCGGCGGCCAGCGACAGCCGGTCCAGGCAGCACGCTGCATCCCGCAGCGCCCCGCCATGCCGTGGCAGCCTGGCCAGCAGATAGGCCTGCACCTCCGGCTCCACCCGCAACTGGCGCTGCGCCAGCATCCCGGCCAGAAGGATTTTCAGGAACTCGTCATCCGGCTGCCCCAGTTCCACGCTGACCATCGCCCTCAACCGGCTGGCCAGGTCGGGCAGGGTGACGGGCCAATGCGCCGGCGCCGACCGCCCGGCCAGCAGCACCGGCAGGCGAGCCTCGGCGGCCGCGTTCAGCACGTGCAGCAGCGCTTCCGGCTCCGGGGCGGCGTCCGCGTCATCGATCGCCAGACCACCGTCACCGGGCAGATCGATGAGCTGCCGCACCGCCTCCCCGGGCAGCAGCATGGCGGCATGACGCGACGCGAAGACATGCAGCAGATGCGTCTTGCCCAAGCCTTCCGGGCCGTAGATGGCCAGGCGCAGATTGGGCCAGTCCTGCACACGTCCGAGCCAGGCCAGCGCCTCCGCATTGGCCGGGGCGGGCATGAAACCGGCAGCATCGTAGGCCTGCTGCGGGAAGGGGAAGGCGAGCTGGCGGATATGCGTCACGCCGGCGCGCCGAACTCCGCGAGCAAAGCTGCGCGGTCGCCATCCAGCAGCGGCGCCGGGGCGCGCACGCCGTTATCGTTCTCCGCGAACGGAAAGACCTTGACCGGGTTGCCCACCATGCGTACGCCGCCGGCCTCGACCACCATGCGGCGCGGCGCCACCTGCGGATGCGCCAGCGCCTCGGCCACCGTGTTGATCGGCCCGGCAGGCACCCCGGCCGCCTCCAGCACGGCCAGCCAATGGGCGGCGGGCTGCCGGCGGAGCACCGCCTCGATCCTGCCGGCCAGTTCGTCGGCGACCCCGCGTCGCAGATCGTTGGTGGCCAGACGCGGATCGTCCGCCCAATCCTGGCGGTCCAGCGCCGCGCACAGCTTTCGGAACAGCCCGTCATTGCCGGCCGCGATCACGATCGGAGCGTCCATGGTCTCGAAGATGGCGAACGGCGTGATGGTCGCGTGCCGCCCGCCCATGGGACCAGGCACCACGCCGGTTGCCATGTAGCGCATCGCCGGGTTCTCCATCAGCGAAAGCTGGCAGTCGAGCATCGACACATCCACCTTGCTCGCCTCGCCCGTACGCTCGCGATGATAGAGTGCGGCGGCGATGCCGAGCGCGGTGTAGATGCCTGCGCCGAGATCGCCGACCGAGACACCGATCCGGGCCGGCCTGGCGCCGGGATGGCCGGTCACCGACAATATGCCGCCCAGGCCCTGCACCACCATGTCGTAGGCCGGTTTCTTCGACTCGGGCCCGGAATGGCCGAAGCCCGAGGCGGCCGCGTAGATCAGGCGCGGATGAGCGGCGCGCAGGGTGTCCCAGCCCAGGCCGAGCTTCTCCATCGTGCCGGGCCTGAAATTCTCCAGCAGCACGTCGGCGCCGGCGAGCAGGCGGTCGAAAGTGGCGCGGTCGTCCGCCCGTTTGAGGTCGAGCGCGATCGACTCCTTGCCGCGGTTGACCGCCGCGAAATACAGCGACTGCCCATCGGCGGCGAACGGTCCGTAGGCGCGCGCATCATCGCCCTGCGGCGGTTCGACCTTGATCACCCGCGCGCCCAGCTCGTGCAGCAGCAGCGTGCAATACGGACCCGCCAGGATGCGCGAGAGGTCCAGGATGACCGCGCCGGCCAGCGGCCCCGGCCGCAGCCTGGACGTGTCGATTCCTTGCTGAGGCTGGTCCACCACATTGCTCCTTGCACCCGCAACGCCGGGCGGGTCAGGTTGGTTACGTTCCTTGGGACACCTAACGCGGAGAACGGGCAATGGCGCAAACCACGGTGGAGCGTAGCTGGCTCGACCGTCTGTGGGGCGGGATCGCCGACCAGGGACGGCTGTTCGCCCGCGTCCCCGCCGGCGACGTGACCGGTGCCGAACGGGCCGGGCAACTGGCCCAGGCGCTGCTGTCCGAGCGCGGCGAGGCGTCGGGCGCCGCTGTGGCGCGCGAGCTGCTGGAATGCCTGCGCGCGCTGCCCGAGACCGGGCGGCTGTCCGTGCTGCGCCGCATGGGCGAGACCTTCGCGCCCGACGACACGAAGCTGCGCGAGGCGGCGGAAGCCTATCTGGCCGACCCCGGGCCCCAGACCGCCAACCGTCTGCACGGCGCGGCCGAACCGCCGCGCCAGGAGCTGTTGCGTCGCATGAACATGGCGCCTGGCGGAACCGCCACGCTGGTCGAGCTGCGGCGCGAAATGCTGCCCCATCTGCGCGAGGACGCGGCACTGCGCCTGCTGGACGGCGACCTGCTGCATTTGTTCTCCTCCTGGTTCAACCGCGGCTTCCTGCAACTCAGGCGCATCGACTGGGACACGTCGGCCGCGGTGCTGGAGCGGCTGATCACCTACGAGGCGGTGCACGAGATCGAGGGCTGGGCGGATCTGCGGCGCCGGCTGCTCCCCGACCGGCGATGCTTCGCGTTCTTCCATCAGGCGCTGCCGAACGAGCCGCTGATCTTCGTGGAAGTGGCGCTGACCCAGGGGCTTGCCGACGCCGTGCAGCCTCTGCTGGCGCCGCCCGCCGACGGCGCGGGGCAGCCGCCGAAAGGCGCGGACACGGCGATCTTCTACTCGATCTCGAACTGCCAGGAGGGGCTGCGCGGCGTCAGCTTCGGCAACTTCCTCATCAAGCAGGTGGTCGAGGAGCTGAAGGCGGAGCTGCCGCAGCTCAAGCGCTTCGCCACTCTCTCGCCGGTGCCGGGCTTCCGCGCCTGGCTCGCCCGGCAATGGGAGGCCGAAAGCTCGCCGTTGACTGCCGAGGAGGACGCGGCACTCGGCGACCCCGGCCTGCCGGCACAATCGCGCTTCGAAGCCATTACGGAAGGCTGCTGGTGGGAGCAGCCGGAGCGGGCGAAGGCCCTGCGCGGGCCGCTGCTGCGGCTGGCGGCCACCTATCTCACGCGGAGCGCCCAGGCCGGCGAGAAAATCGACGCGGTGGCGCGGTTCCATCTTGGCAACGGCGCGCGGCTGGAGCGTATCGACTGGCTGGGGAACCGGTCGGCCCGCGGCATGCGCGAATCGTTCGGCATCATGGTCAACTACCTGTACGATCCGGGCAGTATCGAGGCCAACCACGAGACCTTCGTCAACACGGGTCGCGTGGTCCGTTCGGCCGAGGTGGACGCGCTGCTATCGGCCCGTCGCGGCAAGGCGGCTGCAAAAGCCGCATAAACGATTGATCGCCCAGCATAGGGCGAAACTGGGGGAAACATGTCCAGCACGACGACCGCCAAACTCCGCACGCGGCTATCGAGCCAGCAGATCACCGGGTTCTGGGCCGCCTGGGCGGGCTGGATGCTGGATGGGATGGACAGCTTCATCTACGCCCTGGTGCTGGCGCCGGCGATGCGCGAGCTGCTGCCGCGCTCGGGCTTCTCGGCCAAGCCGGCCGACGTGGCGTTCGCCGGGTCGCTGCTGTTCGGGCTGTTCCTGGTCGGCTGGGGCCTGTCCTTCATCTGGGGACCGATCGCCGACCGCTTCGGCCGCACGCGCACGCTGGCGGCGACGGTGCTGATCTACTCCGTCTTCACCGGTGCAGCGGCACTCGCCGGCAACATCTGGGAGCTGGCGGCCTTCCGTTTCCTGGCCGGCATCGGGATCGGCGGGGAGTGGGCGATGGCGGGGACCTACGTCGCCGAAGCCTGGCCGGAGGACCGCAGGCGGCAGGGTGCGGGCTACCTGCAGACCGGCTACTACGCCGGCTTCTTCGTGGCCGCGGTGCTGAACTACACGGTCGGCGCCGCCTTCGGCTGGCGCGCGATGTTCCTGTGCGGCCTGGCACCCGTCGCCGTCTCGGTCGTCACCCTGTTGCGGGTCAGGGAGCCGGAGCGGTGGGAGCGGGCGCATGACAGCCTTCCGCGCCGCTCGCCGCTGGCGCTCATCCTCTCGCCGCCGCTGCTCCGCCGCACGCTGGTCAACACGACGCTGGTCGCGGTCGCCATCATCGGCCTGTGGGCCGGCGCCGTGTACGAGCCGACGGCGGTGATCAAGCTGGCCACCGGCGCCGGCTACGCGCCGACGGATGCGCAGCGCATGGCGTCGTACGCCACCGGGCTGCTCTCGGTCGGCACCATACTCGGCTGCCTCGTTCTGCCCGGCATCGCCGAACGGGTCGGCCGGCGCTGGACGCTCGGCGTCTATTTCGTCGGCATGGCGGTCACCATCGGGGCGGGCTTCGGGTGGGCGTTCTATCTGCCGCCGCAAACCGCGCTGCCGGTGTTCATGGCCATCCTGTTCTTCCTGGGCGTGGCGGGCGGCAATTTCGCGATGTTCAGCCTGTGGCTGCCGGAGCAATACGCGACCCAGGTGCGCGCCACCGCGTTCGCCTTCTGCACCTCCATCGGCCGCTTCGTGGGCGCCGGCGTGAACTTCGCGCTGGCGGCCGGCGTGCGCCACATGGGCACGCTCGGCATCCCTGTGGCGCTGACCGCACTCGCCTTCGCGCTCGGGTTGCTGGTCATACCGCTGGCCACGGAGACGCGCGGGGAGACGCTGCCCGGTTGAGTTCCGGGTCGCCTGCACCACGGCTCGCAACGCGTCTGCCAAAGCGGTCCTGGCAGACCTGCGCGAGCCGCACCGCAGGCTTGGGCGTCAAAGCCGGCCGGCATCAGACCGGCGGCTCCAGATAAAGCGGGCTCACCAGATAACGGCGCAGCCAGAACCGCGTCAGCACGCCGACGGTCGCCGCCACAGGCACGGCCAGCATGACGCCGACGAACCCGAACGCAGCACCGCCTGCGAACAGAGCGAAGATCACCCAGGCGGCCGGCAGCTCCACCCGGTCACCCAGGAAGCGCGGGTAGATGATGTAGTTCTCCAATATCTGCCCCACGACGAACACGGCGCCGACCCGCGCCACCCCTTCCCAGGTCGGAAACTGGGCGAAAGCCAGCCCGATCGAGACCACGGCGCCGGTGACACTGCCGACATACGGGATGAAACTGAGGAAGCCGGCGGACAAGCCCACCACCAGCCCCAGCTCCAGCCCCACCAAGGACACACCCGTGGCGTAGAACAGGGCGAGGATCATGCAGCACATCGCCTGGCCGCGCACCCAGGCGGACAGGATGCGGTCCACCTCGCGCGCCTGCGCACGCAGCACGGCCTGGTAGCGGCGCGGCAGCCAGCTATCGACGAGCCAGATCACACGCGGCCAGTCGCGCAGCAGATAGAACGCGACCACGGGTGTGACCACCATCAGCGACAGCACGTTGAACAGCGCGTAGCCGCCGCCCACCAGACGAGTCAGCGCGCCGACCACAAATGTCAGCATGGCGCCGGCCTGGCCGGACACCAGCTCGGACAGTTTCGCATCCACGTATTCCGGCCCCAGATGCTCCTGCAGCCGGCCAACCATGCGGGTGGCGAAGGCGCTCAGGCCGCGCACATAGGCCGGCACCTCGCCCACCAGCACGCCGATCTGGCGCAGGATCAGCGGATAGAGCAGCAGCGCGAACAGCAGCATGGCCAGGATCAGCCCCGACACCAGCAGCAGGCTGGCCAGGCCGCGCGGCACGCGAAGCCGTGCCAGCCGGGTGCAGAACGGGTCCAGCACATAGGCGATGCCGCATGCGGCCACGAAGGGCAGCAGGATCGACGAGAACAGCCCCAGCAGGAACCAGCACCCGACCAGCACCGCGCCCAGCAGCAGCAGATGCTGCATGCGGAACCCCGCGGCCACGGGCCGGGGCGGCGGAAGCGGCCGTATCTCGTTCACGCGCGCACCGTCCGCCTGACATAGGCAGCCCCGGACAGCAACGTGCTGCACGCCACCAGCCAGACCAGCGCCGTGCGCACCGGCCACAGCGCCACTCCCAGACTGTCCAGCCCCAGCACCACGGCCACGAGCGAGATCTGCAACGCGGTGTTGGCCTTGGACACCTCCAGCGGCCGTATCTGCACGCCGTGGCTGGTGATCCACAGCAGCAGCACGCCGCCCACGATCAGGATGTCGCGGAACACCACCAGGATCGCGAGCCAGTCCGGCAGTTCGGCAGTCGCAGCCAGCGTGACGTACATCCCGATCATCAGCGCCTTGTCGGCCAGCGGGTCCAGCACCGCGCCCAGCGCCGAGCCGCCGCGCCGGCGCGCCAGCCAGCCATCGACGGCGTCCGAGACGCCCGCCAGCACGAACAGCGTGAAGGCCGCGCCGAAATGCCGGTGCAGCACCAGCCAGATCGCGAACGGCACCGCGCATAGCCGCCCGAAGCTGATGATGTTGGGCAGCGTGAACAGCTCGGCGCCCGGCCTGACGATCCCGCCGTCAGGCATGAACCCCCGCCACTCTGACGACGGGCGACCGAAGGCTGAAGACTGACTCCAGGTTTCGCATGCGCCCATTATGACCTATCCAGCCGGCGCGGCGAAGCACGGAGAGCGGCCATGGTGACCTATCGCGACGCCGGCGTGGACATCGAGGCGGGCGAAGCGCTGGTCGACGTGATCAAGCCGGCAGCCGCGGCCACGTCGCGCCCAGGGGTCATGGGCGGGCTGGGCGGCTTCGGCGCGCTGTTCGACCTGCGCGCGGCCGGGG
>CAXUNK010000110.1:0-9594 GCA_964252425.1 uncultured Acetobacteraceae bacterium | reverse complement strand
GGCCATGGCCGGCGCCCGGCGCCTGCGGACCTGCGGCAACCCCGAGCCGGCCGGACGCCACAAGGGTCACGCACCCGGCCGCGCAGGCCAGGCACACCGCCTCCACCCCAGGACTGGCGACCGCCAGCAACGCCGAGCCCAAGCCGGCGGCGGCCGCCGACCCGACGCTCCAGAGCGCATGCACGCTGCCCAGTATCTTGCGTCCGCCCGCCGCCTGCTCCACCCGCACCGATTCGGCGTTCATCGCGACATCCACCGTGCCGAAGCCAAGCCCGAAGCCGAGCAAAGCCAGGCACAGCCACGCATAGCCGGGCGCCAGCGCCGCGCAGACCAGTGTGGCGCACGCGCTCACCGCCCCGGCGCGGATCACCATGCGTGCGCCGAACCGCGCGACGAGGCGGCTTGTCACCGGCATGGTCGAAAGCGCTCCGGCCGAGATGCAGAACAGCGCCGCCCCCAGGGCGGCCGGCGACAGGTGCAGCCGGTCGCGCAG
This sequence comes from uncultured Acetobacteraceae bacterium, assembly GCA_964252425.1. Lineage (GTDB taxonomy): Bacteria > Pseudomonadota > Alphaproteobacteria > Acetobacterales > Acetobacteraceae > BOG-908. The sequence goes on along the minus strand of CAXUNK010000110.1, from coordinate 9,101 downwards.
CACCGGCACCTGCGTCACCCAAATGCCCAGCAACAGCCCGTGCGCCGCGAACACGCAGCAGATCGGCGCCCGCAGACGCAGCGGGGACGCGGCAACGTCGTGGCCATCGCTATCAGACACAAGAACCCTCTTCGCCGTCGCCCGGCCATACGCGAGCAATCCCGGCCATCCACACGGCTATGAGGAGGACGTCAACGGCCACGAGAGGCGACCGGCTGGCCCGCTCCACCCGGCAGGAGATGGTGCGAGGCGCTTCGTCGAAGACCACGGCAAGGCTTTCTTCACCAGTTTTGCAGATGCTGGCGCCAAATCTTCTGGACACCATAGAGTATGGCGGAAACCGGCTTAGGAAGGTGTCTGGCACCACCGTGCGGACCGGCGATGGCCCTGCCTTCCGAAACGATCGAGACTGCGGAGACAGGCGTCGCTGAGGATTGCGTGGCGATGCTGTACGCCTATGGCCGGAACGGGGTGCTCGTCACCTTCTTCGCCTGCGTCTTTCTGATCGCCATGGTGTACACGCCTGGCGTGCAGCACCTGAAATTCGTCTGGCTCGGCTGCATGCTGCCGGTCGTGGCGCTGCGAGGCCTCGACCTCCTCGTCCTGCATCCGTACCGCCGCGCCCAAGGGATGGACCCCGCGGTGGAGATACGCCTCTACGCGGCCGGTACGATCGTCGCTGGCCTGATCTGGGCGGCATTCCCGATCGTGTTCTACCCGATGATCAGCCTGACGGAACGCGCGGCATCGGCCATCGTGCTGTGCGCGCTTGCAGGCGGCAGCGCCACGGTGCTCAGCCCAAGCCTGCCGCTCGCGATAGCCTACGGAACATTGCTGCTGGTGCCGCCATCGATCATGATGTTCCTCATACCGGGACGCGAAAACATTTTCCTGGGCGTGCTTGGTCTGGCCATGTACGTGTTTCTCGGCATTTCGTCCCGGGTAGCCAACCGCTCGCTGGTCAACGCCCTTCGCCTCAGCCGCGCCAATGAAAGATTGCGGGCATCGGCCGAGATCCAGCGGTTGCAGACACAGGCCATCAACGCGCAGTTGGAGACGGTGCAGACGGCACTCAGGGATGCCAATTTTTCGCTCGAGGATCGGATCGCCGCGCGCACCGCCGACCTCGCGCATGAGGTGGCCGAGCGCAAACGCTATGCGGAAGCGCTGGCACGCCTCGCCTCCGTCGATCCGCTGACGGGGCTTTGCAACCGCAGCACGTTTGCCGAGAAACTCGCCTGCATGCTGGCCGATGCCGAGCGGAAGCAGAGGGGGCTGGCGGTGCTGTTCCTCGACCTCGACAACTTCAAGCAGGTCAACGACGTGCGCGGGCACGCAGTCGGCGACAAGGTCCTGCAGCGCGCGGCCGGCCTGCTCAGCCAGACAGCGGGAGAGGGCGTGCTGATCGCGCGCTGGGGCGGCGACGAGTTCGTCATGGCGCTGCCCATCGAGCAGAACTCGAACTGCGCGATGGCGCTCGGCGAGCGTGTCCGGCAGTCATTCGGCGAGCCGCTGAAGGCAGGCCTCGAATCGATCAACCTGGACGTGACCATCGGCATCGCGATGTTCCCGGCGGACGGCCGCTCGCAGGACAGGCTGATCCGTGCCGCCGACCTTGCGATGTGGGAAGCCAAGCGGGAGGGCAAGGGGCGGCTGAAGCTGTTCGATCCGGCCCTGGCCAGCAACATGGCCGAACGGCACGCCTTGGAGCAGGCGCTTCGGCACGCGATCGCCAAGAACGAGTTCGCCTTGGCATTCCAGCCGATCATCTCCGTGCAGACCGGCGCCTGCGACGCGTTCGAAGCCCTGCTGCGCTGGAACCATCATGAACTTGGCGCGATCGGCCCCGGAGTCTTCATTCCGATCGCAGAGCAGTCCGGCCAGATCTTCTCGATCGGCAGATGGGTGTTGCGACAGGCCTGCCGGGCCGCCGCCTCCTGGTCGGGGGCGGGGATGCCGGGCGCCAAGCCGCCCGCGGTCACCGTCAACGTGTCCGTGGCACAGGTGCTGTCGGGAACCTTGCTCGAAGATGTAAAGGACGCGCTCAGCGCCAGCGGCCTGGCCCCGTCGCGGCTACAGATCGAGATTACCGAGAGCATGTTCGTCAGCGATCATGTGCGCGTGACGCCGATCTTCGAGGCGCTTCGGGCCCAGGGCATACGCATCCTGCTGGACGATTTCGGAACTGGTTTTTCCTCCCTGGCGTATCTCGGCAAGCTGCCGATCGACGTCATCAAGATCGACCAGAGTTTTGTGCGCGCGGCGGAGCGCGACGGTTATGCGGTGATCGGCGCCATCCTGTCCGTCGCCCGCGCGCTGAACCTGCAGGTCACCGCGGAGGGTGTCGAGACCACGGCGCAGCAACAGGCATTGTCCAGCCTCGGTGTAGAACGTTTGCAAGGCTACCTGATCAGCCGCCCGATTGCCGAGCCCTTGGTCCCCGCCTGGCTTGAGACGACATACTATTCTGCGTCCGCAACCGACACCGTGCTGGCGGCATGACCGTTCGCGTCGGACCCGGCGCACGACGACGCACCGAAAACCTCCCACATCGAAAGCCGCAAGGCTGGCCGGTATGACACAACAGGGCAGGCGGTGGCGCCCCTCCTCATACACGCGGCTCCCAGCGAAAGATTTTCTCCCGCCGTGCAGCCTATTTCACAACGACAATTGGCGAACATCCGCACCAGCCCGGTCGAGCTGGCGCGGGTGTCGGCAGATGCTGGAACTACGAAACGCGCAGCCTGTCCCTAATGTGCGAGCGCGCGATCTCGGTCGCGCGGCATATCCTCGGCCCGCACCCCCTTCGGCACATCCGCACAGCCGCTCTTAAAGCCGATGAAATTATCCATCGCGATCGATCCGTATGTGCCGAGGCCGGCGCCGCTTCCGTAGGTGGCGCCGTAATCGTTGGTATAGACCTGCACTCCCGCCGCGCTTGTGATGCGCAGCGTGGCCGTCGTCTTACAAAAGAACACGTCCATCACGGCCGGACTCGGCACCGGGCTGGACAGCGTGAAGAAGTTTCCAACTGCGTTGTTGCCCGTGTAGAACGCGGCGTGGTCGAACGTCCCGCCACCGTTCTGCGACTGGATCTTCACGAAGGCATCGCTGCCTCCGCCGATATTGCCCAGAGCGATCGCCGCATACTCGAGATCGGTGCCGCCCAGGAATGCGACAGCCGATGCCGCCGTATCCTTGGCCGACGGCTTGTAATAGCCGATGGCCAACGTCGTTCCGACCAGTTCATGGTTGGAAATCGACAGTGTGCCGGACGTGCTCACCCAGTTCGGCCCAAGAGCTCCCCGGTTGAACGCGTCCGACCCGCCGGCCAAAGCCGCGCTCGCGGACAGCGTCAAACCACCCACCGCGACCAGTGCGGCAAGCCTGCAAACCATAGTACGCCTCATAAGATGTCCCCCTGTATTGGTTTTGGGCGTTCCGTTACAGCATGAATCGCCTCTAACCCGGAGCGCGCGAGACACCGTAAGAAAAGCAGACGGTTTTGTAGAGTCAAAACTCTACCAGGAGCCGGATATCGCAGTTGCGAACATGGCAATTACATGAAAGAACGTAGCCGATACCGCTGAACTCGGCATACGATCGCGTATCACTACATTCATTTGTATGACTCTGACGCAGCTATTCTGCGATGTCGCCGAAATCCACTCGATGTCGCGCGCTCGTCTCGGAGACGATCCGCCAAAATAGAAGGGGTGCGCCAGCCAGCGCACCCCTCGCACTCACCGCATCGCCGTCCGGGCGGGACGGTGGTTCCGCCTACAGCAGATCCTCGACCAGGATCGGCGTCTTGCGCACCCGCACGCCCGTCGCGTGATACACCGCGTTGGCGATCGCCGCCGGCATGCCAACGATGCCGATCTCGCCTACCCCCTTCGTGCCGATCGGGTTCGTGCGCGTGTCGCTCCCGTCCAACGTCTCGACCACCACCTCGCCGATATCGGCGTTGGTCGAGAAATGATACCCGGCCAGATCGCTGTTGGCGAAACGCGCCCGCTTGCGGTCGATCTGCGTCTCTTCCAGCAGTGCGAAGCTCGCGCCCCAGATCATGCCGCCCGAAAGGTTGCTGTGCGCCGTGCGGGGGTTGATGATCCGCCCGCAATCGAACACGCCCACCATGCGCGCCACCCGGACCGTGCGCAGCAGCGGATCGACATGCACCTCGGCGAACTGCGCCCCAAACGAATAGGACGCGTATTTGCCGAGCGCCGGAGTGAAGGCCATGCCGCCCGCCAGGCCCTTGACCGCCTGTTCTTGGCTGATGGCCTCCGGCTTCCACACGCCGGTCTCCTCGATGAAGCCGCCGGTGCACTGCTCGAGCACCTCGGCCGCCGAGCGCGAGGAGCCGTCCGGCCCGACCACCCGCCCGTCCGCGAACCGATGACCCTCGCCCGCCGCCCGCAGCACCGCGTCACGCACCTGCAGCGCCGTCACATAGACCGCCGACCCAGCCGAACTCGTCGTGATCGACCCGCCGGCCAGGATGCCGGAAGGCAGCGAGCTGTCGCCCAACTGCACGCGCATCATATGGTTCGGCACGCCCAGCACGTCGGCCGCGATCTGCCCCATCACCGTATAGGCGCCGGTGCCCAGATCATGCGCGGACAGTGAAACCACGCAGGAGCCGTCGGCCGAAAGACGAATTCGCGCCGCCGATGGGCCGCATGCGGACGGATAGCACGCCGTGGCGCACCCGTAGCCGACCAGCAGACCGTCGGCCGTCTTCATGCTGCCCGGCTCGGGCGTGCGCCGCGACCAGCCGAACACCTCCGCCCCGCGGGTAAAACACTGCGCCAGCTCACGGCTGCTCCACTCGAGCCCGCCCACCGGGTCGCGCGCCGGCTCATTCTTCAGCCGCAACGCGATCGGGTCCATCCCGAGCGCCACCGCCAGCTCGTCCACCGCACTCTCGAACCCGAAGAAGCCAGGCGCCTCGGCCGGCGCCCGCTGGAAGCCGGGCGTGTTCACGTCCGTCGCCACGACCGACTCGCGCACCCGTATGTTGGGCGAGGCGTACATGCGCCCGGTCACCTCGGTCACCGCGAAGGCCACATGGTCGATCGTCGCACTCTGGCCGGACTGCTCGTGGATGACGGAGGTGATCGTGCCGTCACGTTCGGCCGACAGCCGCACCCGGCTGATGGTCGCCGGCCGGAACGAGCCGACGGTGAACATCGCCTCGCGCGGCACCACCAGCTTGACCGGCCGACCCAGCCGGCGCGCCGCCATCGCCACCAGCACGGTATGCCCCAATATGGTCGCCTTGCCGCCGAACCCGCCGCCGATATACGGGCTCTCCACGTGAACATCCTCGGCCGGAATGTCGAAGATGGTGGCCAGCCCCGCGCGCGTGCCCATCACCCACTGGCTCGGCAGGTGCACCAGCAGCTTGCCGTCGCGCCACTCGGCCGACGTCGCGTAGAGCTCGATCGGGTTGTGGTGCTGCGCCGGCGTCACATAGGTCGCATCGACCTTGACCGGCGAGATGGCGAAGGCGGCCTCCGCATCGCCCACATCGATCGATTTGTCGTCCAGCGGTTCGACCGTGCGGTCCGGGTCGTCCATCGCCGCCGAGGCGTGCTGCGCGTCGTAGTCGATCTCGACCAGGCGCGCCGCCTCTTCGGCCGCCTCCTGCGTGTCGGCCACGACCAGCGCCACGATCTGCCCGGAATAGTGGATCTCGTCGGAGGTCAGCGGCAGGAAGGAGCTCTGCATGTGCCCCCCCTTCATCGCGAACGTCTCGCGCCCCAAACCTTCGTTCAGGCTGCGATGCGTCAGTACCATCTGCACGCCCGGCACCGCCTCGGCCCGCGACGTGTCCAGGCGGGTGATGCGGCCGCGCGCCACCGCACTCGTGGTCAGCGCGGCATAGGTCGTGCCTGGGTGCGGAAAATCGGATGCATATTGCGCGACGCCGCCGGCCTTGGCGGGCGCGTCGCGCCTGGTCACGGGAAGGCCGATACCTCCATCCATCTGCTTAGCTCCTTTGGCTTGCGGTCAGCGCCGCGCGTACCACGGCACGCCGTCCCAGCTCGACCTTGAACGCGTTGTGTCGGCCCGGCTTCGCATCGGCGAACGCGGCGCGCCCCGCCTGCAGCCCGACCTCTTCGGTGACCCGCTTGCCGGTCAGCTCCTGTTCGGCCGCCCGCGCGCGCCACGGCTTGGACGCGACCCCGCCCAGCGAGACGCGCGCCGATGACACGTGCTCGCCGTCCAGCTCCAGCGCCACCGTGGCAGAGACCAGCGCGTAGGCGTAGCTCTGCCTGTCGCGCACCTTGACGTAGGTCGAACGCCGCCCCGCCGGTGTGGCCTGCACGGTCAGCGCGGTCACGATCTCTCCACGCTCGAGCACAGTCTCACGCGCCGGATCGTCCCCGTATGCCACGAAGAAATCATCCAAGGGCACGATCCGCATCCCGGACGCCGAGCGTATCTCCACCGCCGTGTCGAACGCGGCCAATGCCGTTCCCCAATCGCCGGGGTAGTTCGCGACGCACCGGTCCGAGACGCCGAACAGCGCCATCTCCCGATCCTCGCCGTCCAGCGCCGAGCAGCCCGACCCCGGCACGCGCTTGTTGCAGGCCGAGACTCCGTTGCGAAAATACGGGCAGCGTGTGCGCTGCAGGATGTTGCCGCCCAGTGTCGCCGCATTGCGTATCTGCGGCGAGGCCGCAAGCTGCAAACTCTCGGTCAAGGCAGGGTAGTGACGCACCAGGAACGAATCCTCCGCCACGTCGGCCATTCGTGCCAGCGCGCCCAGCCGTATCACCGGCCCGGACGTCTCCACCGACGACAACTCGGTCAGATGCCCGATATCGACGACCCGCCTCGGCGCTGCCAGATCGCCGCGCATCAGATCGACCATCGTGGTCCCGCCGGCCATGACCGAGGCGCCGTCCTGCGCCGCCTCGTGCAGGGCTTGGTCCAGGCTCTCCGCACGCACATAGGTGAAGGGCTGCATCTCAGGCCGCCTTCTGCTGAGCCACGTCGCGTATGGCCGCCAGGATCTGCGGATAGGCGGCGCAGCGGCACAGATTGCCGCTCATATACTCGCGTATGTCGTCATCGGTTCGCGCATGGCCCTCCTCGATGCAGGCCACCGCCGACATGATCTGGCCCGGCGTGCAGTAGCCGCACTGCAATGCGTCATGCGCCACAAAGGCCGCCTGCATCGGGTGCGGCACGCCACTCTCCGCCAGCCCCTCGATGGTCCGGATCGCGCGTCCCTCGGCGGCCAGCGCCAGCGTCAGGCACGCAAGCTGGCGCCGCCCGTCGATATGCACCGTGCAGGCGCCGCAAGTCCCGTGGTTGCACCCAACCTTGGTCCCGGTCAGCCCCAGATGTTCGCGCAACGCATCCAGCAGCGTGGTGCGCGGATCGAGTGCCAGCGTATGGTCGCGTCCGTTGACGCGCAGTGTGACGGATACGTCCGACATGAGAATCCTTTGCTCGGGCTGCGGTCAGATGGCGCCGGCCGGGACGAAGTCATCACCCCCGAAAACCGCGGCGCAAATCCTTCAATGAGCAAGACAGGCCAGGGTTGCCCGCGCTATGACGTCGCAACGGTGCAATCCGCACCCGGGAGATACGCATGCGTCGCGCCGCTTTGACCTCGACATTCCTGATCGGCCTGGCCGGGGCGGCATCGGCCGCGCCGCACGGTATGTATCTGACCCCTGCGGGTCGGGCCGCATTTCCGCAGCTCTCGGCCGCATCCGGCCAGCTCAACTATTACGGCGGCCCGGTCATCTCGAAGGTAAAGGTCGTCGTCGTGCTGTGGGGTCCCCACGTCAACGCCACCGTCGTCAGCGGCATCGGCGGTTTCTTCACCGCGGCCACCGACAGCACCTGGTTCGACCAGCTCAGCCAGTATCAGACCAACCTCACCGGCATCAACGGCCACAAGGGCACCGACCAGACCATCTCTCGCGGCACGTTTTTCAGTCAGGTCACGATCAAACCGAAGCATACGGGCAGCGCGCTCACCGACAAGCAGGTCGAGGCCGAGATCTCCGGCCAGGTGACCCGCGGCGTGCTGCCCAAGCCGGACGCCAACACCGTATACATGACGTATTTCCCACCGGGCGTCAGCATCTCGTTGGGCGGGCTCACATCCTGCTCGTCCTTCGGCGCCTACCATGAGGGGTTCACGTCGAAGACCTATGGCGGCGTGTTCTACGGCGTGATGCCCGATTGCGGCTACGACTTCAGCACCACCACCATCATCACGGCGCACGAACTGGCCGAGGCGGTCACCGACGCGTTTCCCACGCCCGGCTCGCACCCCGCCTACCCGCAAGCCTGGAACACCAGCGGCGGCTCCGAGGCAGGCGATCTGTGCGAGGGTACCAGCGGCACTCTGACGGCCGGCAAGACCAGCTACCAGGTCCAGCAGATCTACTCCAACAAGATCGCCGGCTGCACGACGGGCAACTACACCAGCCCGTAGATCTTTGGCGGCTCCCGAACCTCGCGAGAACGACCGGCTCTTCGGCCATGCGGCCGGGGAGGCGGCTCTGCTCGACGCGCTGCGCGGCGGCCGGCTGCACCATGCCTGGCTGATCACCGGGCCGGAGGGTGTGGGCAAGGCCACGCTCGCCTACCGCTTCGCACGCCGCCTGCTCGCCGGCGGGGCGGACACGCTCGACATGCCGTCCACCGATCCGGTGTTCCGACGCGTGGCCGCCGGCACGCATGCCGACCTGCTGACGGTCGAGCGCGAGTGGGACGACAAGAAGAAACGCTGGAAGAAACAGGTCTCGGTCGAGAGCGTGCGGGGGATACCGTCCTTCCTCCGCCTGACCCCGGCCGAAGGCGGGTGGCGCGTTGTCGTCCTGGACGGCGCCGAGGACGTGAACCCGAGCTCGGCCAACGCCCTGCTGAAAGTGCTGGAGGAGCCGCCGCGCCGGGCGGTGCTGATCCTGGTCTGCTCGGCGCCCGGCAGGCTTCTGCCCACCATACGCAGCCGGTGCCGCCACCTCGCGCTCTCGTCGCTCGACGACGCCGAGATGGCCAGGGCCCTGGCGCTGTACCTGCCGTCGGCACCGCCGGAGGAGCGCGCGACACTCGCCGCCCTGGCC
>CAXUNK010000109.1:0-9639 GCA_964252425.1 uncultured Acetobacteraceae bacterium | reverse complement strand
GGTAGAGGGTGGCCGGGCCCAGACGGCGCAGGGTTGCGGCATGCAGCGCATCGCTGCCCAGTATCTCCGTCTCCGCTTTCATGATCTGGTCCAGCGCCAGCGCGCTCGCGTTGCTGTCATGCGAGCCGGCGGCCTGGCGGACGGTGAACTCGGGCGAGGGCAGCACGGCCAGCACCGCGTCGGCACGAAACCCGGGGGATATGAGTGCTGCGGCCAGCAGGGCGGCGGAGAAGACGGCGCCGGCGATGCAGGCGGCTCGCGTTCGCCCGGTCCAGACATGCATCGCGAACTCGCGCCAGGACGGCGCGGGCGGAATTGGCGGCACGGCCAATCCGAGTGGCTGGGTCATTGGCGCGAAGTATCAGCTTTCCGCACAACCGTCGAGTGTAGTTGCCTGGTTCGGCATCGCCTTACCATCGGGGCGGGGCTTCCCAATTGCTTGGGATCGCGCCAATTAGCGGCCAAATCTCGACGGTTCTCGAAAAGGGGCGACCCATGTCCACGACCACCCATCCGCAGGCCGGCCCGGAGCCGACGCGACGCGACTTCCTGACGCTCCTGGCGCTGTCGGGTGCGGCTGTGGGCGCCGGCGCGATCGCCTGGCCGTTCATCGACAGCATGCAGCCTGCCGCCGACACGCTGGCCGCCGGGGAGCCGATCGATGTGGATGTGAGTAAACTCTCCCCTGGCCAGCAGATCGTGGTGGTGTGGCGCGGCAAGCCGATCTTCATCGTGCACCGCACGCCTGAGGGGTTGAAGACGCTGGAGGACCCCAAGGTGGTTCATCTGCTGAGCGACCCGAACTCGAAGGTGCTGCAGCAGCCGACCTATGCCGAGAACTGGCACCGCTCGGTCGATCCGAATTTTGCCGTGATGGTCGGGATCTGCACCCATCTCGGCTGCGTGCCGACCTTCTATCCCAACATGAGCGCCACCGATCCGGCGCCGAACTGGCCGGGCGGGTATCTGTGCCCGTGCCATGGGTCGAAATACGATCTGGCGGGCCGGGTGTATTCCGGGGTGCCGGCGCCTTACAACCTGCCGGTGCCGCCATATCACATGGCGGGTGCGAACGTGGTGCGGATCGGCGAGAACCCGCCGGGTCAGACGTTCGATCTGAATTCGGTCGTGCAGATCTGAGGGTTTTGCCGAGGGGCGGGCAGGTTGGCCGATCGCTAGGCGGCGGCGTTTGGCACCCCCCAATTGTGGGTGCGTTGCGCTGGGGTCGAGGTTGGGGCCACGCGCCGCTTGCTGATGCTGGCTGAGGGACGCGAGTTCGTTCGGACGAAGGTTGTGGGAGCCTGCGCCTGGCTTCTTTTCCGCTTGGCCCAGTTTGCGCTCGTGAGGTGATGCGGTAACGCGTTCCGCGTTTTTGGTCTGTCGCGTGTCGGAACGTAGCGGCTTGCTTGTCTCGGGAAACGTTTTCATACCGCCGAGATGGACGTCAGATCGAGGCCAGTGTCCTTACTCGGACGCGCGATGAGATTTCGGTTTGCGACAGGACCGGGGTGGCGGGGCGGAGCCGCTCGACGACGCTGCGGACGGCCACGCGGATGCCTGGGCTGGTCAGCAGGACCGGAGATTCCATTCCGTTCGCGTCGAACACTTCGCGAAACCGGCGGACGAACTCGCCCAGCCGGGTTGGCGGCATTGCGAGCTGCCGTTCGTCAGCCGGGCCGACCAGGCTTTCCGCGAATGCCGCCTCCCAATCCGGGGTGAGGGTCACGACCGGAATGGCTCCTCCAGGGGCGACATGGCTGTCGCTGATCTGTCTGGCCAACCGGGCGCGGACGATGGCGACGATGGATGCGATGCCGCGCTGGCTGCCCGTGCAAGCCTCGTGGATGCCCTCCAGGATAGTCGGAAGATCACGGATCGACACGCGCTCCGCCAGCAGAGCCTGCAGCACCCGTTGCACGCCGCCCACGGAGATGACAGTCGGTATCAGGTCGGAGACGAGCTTCTGCTGCTCGCGCGGCAGATCGTCGATCAGTTTCTGCGTCTCCGCGTAGGAGAGCAGCTCGGCCATCGTCTCCCGTACAAGTTCCGTCAGATGCGTTACCAGAACGCTGGGAGGATCGACAACGGTGCAGCCGCGAATCAGCGCTTCCTCGCGTTGCGCGGCATCGATCCAAAGCGCCGGCAGACCGAAGGCGGGCTCGGTGGTCCGTTCGCCCTGCATGGCCGGCAGCCCGCCTTTCGGGTCCATTGCCAGCAGGCAGAGTGGCCGAAGCTCACCCCGCCCCGCTTCGATCTCCTTGATGCTGATGACGTAGCAATCGGCGCCAAGCTGCAGATTGTCCTGGATTCGGACCGGCGGCAGCACGAAGCCGAGCTCGGTGGCGATGGACCGCCGCAATGCCTTGATCTGCTCGGTGAGTTTTGGATGTTCTCCCCCGGCGAATGGCAGCAGCCCGTATCCCAGCTCCACGCGTATCATGTCGATGCGCATGGCTTCTGCGACGGGCGCTTCGGTCGGCTTGGCCGCGGATGGCGCCGGCTCGGCCTCGGCCGGGATGACGGGATGCGTGAACCGCAACCACGCTCCCCCGCCCGCCAGGCCCGCCAGTGCGAGAAAGGGCAGCGCCGGCAAGCCCGGCATGAGTGCAAGCACCGCGGCAGCGCCCCCCGCCAGAGCCAAGGGTTTGTAGCCGCCGCCAAGCTGGGCCACGAGCGCGGTATCTGCGCGTCCTTCGACGCCGCCCTTTGTGACGACGATACCGGCGGCGGTGGAGACAAGCAAAGCAGGGATCTGCGTGACCAGACCGTCGCCCACGGTCAATGTGGTGAACGTGTTGGCGGCATCGTTGAACGCCATGCCATGGCGGATGAGGCCGATCGCCAAACCGCCCACGATGTTGATCGAGGTGATCATCAACCCGGCGATCGCGTCACCGCGCACGAACTTGGCGGCGCCATCCATCGCGCCGTAGAACCCGCTCTCCTCCTCCAGCTCGCGCCGGCGGCGCCTGGCCACACGTTCGTTGATCAGGCCCGCATTCATGTCGGCGTCGATGGCCATCTGCTTGCCCGGCATCGAATCCAGGCTGAAGCGGGCGGCAACTTCGGCGATACGGCCGGAGCCTTTGGTGATCACCATGAAGTTGACCACCAGCAATATCGCAAACAGGATGACGCCGATCACGACGTCGCCGCCCATCAGGAAGCTGCCGAACGCCGCGACCACGTGGCCTGCGGCCGTGGGACCCTCGTTGCCGTGGCTGAGGATGAGACGCGTGGTGGCCACGTTGAGCGACAGGCGCAGCAAGGTTGTGAGCAGCAGCAATTGTGGAAAGCTTGTGAAGTCGAGCGGCCGCTCAAGGAACAGCGCGACCATGAGCACCAGGACCGACGCGGTGATCGACAGCGAGAGTCCCAGGTCGAGCAGCATGGTCGGCAGCGGCAGTATGAGCAGCGACAGTAGGCAGAACACGCCCAGCGCAAGCCCCACATCCGTTCCCGGCCCGTAGCGGCGCAGGATCGGGGTCAGTCTTGCGAGCAGGATTGAGGGCGCCATCAGGCGGCCATGCCGGAGTGCAGCCCGGCTTGTGGCGGCGGCACGACAACGCCGGCCTGCATGTACTCACGCAGCTTGTTGCGGAGCGCGCGTATGGAGATGCCGAGGATGACGGCGGCGTGCGTACGATTGCCTGAGGTGTGCGAGAGAGTGCCGAGGATCACTTCGCGTTCGACATCCTCCATGCGGCGTCCGATGAAGCCGTTGGCGGCGGCTTGTGCGCCGATGTCTGGCGAGGCAGGAAGGTCCTGCTGCCCGAGCGGCTCGACCTCGATTTCGGTGCCGCCCGACAACAGGACCGCACGATGCATCGTGTTCTCCAGTTCCCGGACGTTGCCGCGCCAAGCGTGGCGGCACAGGCGGGCCATGGCCTGAGGAGAGACCGGTCGCGACGGCAAGCCGTTTACCTGTGCGAAATGGTGGGCGTAATGCGTGGCCAATGCAGGCACGTCGGCCGGCCTTTCGCGCAAAGGCGGGACACGAAGGCTGACCACGTTCAGGCGAAAATACAGGTCCTCACGGAAGCGGCCTTCGGCGATGTGGGCGGTCATGTCGCGATTGCTGGTGGCGAGTATCCGGACGTCGATCCGTACGGGGGAGGAACCGCCCAGCCGGTCGATCTCGCGCTCCTGCAAGGCCCGCAGCAGTTTGGCTTGCAGCCGCACATCCATTTCGCTGATCTCGTCGAGCAGCAGCGTGCCGCCCTGGGCAGCCTCGAACTTGCCGGCGCGCCTGGCGACGGCACCCGAAAACGCCCCCTTTTCGTGGCCGAACAGCTCGCTTTCCAAGAGTTGCTCGGGGATGGCGGCACAGTTGAGGGCGACGAACGGACCGCGGCTGCGACGCGAGCAGCGGTGGATGTGGCGAGCCAGCACTTCCTTGCCGGTGCCGGATTCGCCGGTAATCAGTATGGACGCGTCCGACCGGGCGACCTGTTCGGCGCGCCGCATCGTCGCCAGCATGGCGGGATCGCGCACGATGGGCGCGTGTGGTTCGCCCGACGCCGCCAGCAAGATAGCGGCAATCAGGTCCGGATCGGGCGGCAAAGGCAGGAACTCGCGGGCGCCATCGCGCATCGCCTGCGTGGCAATCTCGGCGTCAACAACCGCGCTGCAGGCGACGACGGAGACGCTCATGCGTTCGGCGGCCAGGGCTTGGACCAGCTCCGCCACGCCGCACGCCACGTCGCACAAGACGAGGTCCTGCGCCGACGGTCCGCGCAGGCTGGCCAGGGCGGCGCGGACCGTGTCCGCCTGCGAAATCGATGCGCCTTGCGCGCGCGCAAGGCTGGCGGCCTGGCCCAGTGCGCCCGACAGAGAGCCCACAATCAACACACGCATCAGACTGTCTCTGCCAATTTGGGCCGCTCAATTGCCGCGATCGGTTTTGACAATTTCGGTCATGGTGATGCCAAGCCGGTTGTCGTCAACCATCACCACCTCGCCACGGGCGACAAGGCGGTTGTTGACATACACATCGATCGCTTCGCCCAGTTTGCGATCGAGCTCGACCACCGCGCCGCGGCCAAGCTTGAGCAATTGGCTGACCTGCATCGTCGTGCGGCCGAGCACCGCGCTTACGGTCACCGGGATGTCGTACACCGCCTCCAGATCGCGCACGTTGCGCAACGGGGTGTCGTGGATCGGATTGATGGTTGCGGTTTCGACGAAATCAGTGTCTGACATTGCGGCATACCTCTTCGATGGCGGGAAGATTTAGCGGCGCGAGTGCTCCGCGAATAGCGTCCCAGATCTGGCCTGTATCGCGCGCGGCACCGCCGTCTCGCCAGGCAAGCTGGAGATCGCCTGGCGCCAACGCGCTTTCTGCGACGACGGACAAGATGGCCGTGCCGTGCGGCAACAGGCAGGCCAACAACTCGCGAACACTCTCGGCCGCGTTCGGGTGGACGCGCACGCGGAGTTCCGGCTCGAACGCGATGCCGGCCAGCAGAGCGCGGAAGACGGCCTCCGTCTCCCCGGGCGCGTGCTGTTCCATGAGGGCCGGGAGAGCGGCTTGCAGGAGTGCGACAATGACGCGCACCCCGTCCTCGGCTGTTTGACGCGCGATCTTGGTCAGCGCGGCTTGTGCCCCGCCGAGCGCGTCTGTCAGGCTTTGCGTGGCGGCCGCCTGTATCTGTGCCTGCAGCAGGTTCGCGTCATCCAGCGCGGCGTTCAGACCGGCAATCCTCCCCTCGTCGCGCGCAGCCTCGAGATCGGCCAGGGTGAAGACAGGATCGGGAGGCGCCGTCTCCGCCGGCTTGTGCGGAGTTCCCACGCGATCGGCGACAGGATCGAGGTCGAAATCCTCCACATAGAGAATGCCGTTCCCCCTCTCCGTGAAACTCGAGAAATCCGTCCGGTTCAACAGGAAGGCGGAGCCGTCCATCTCAGTACACCATCTCGTCGTCCTTGCCGCCGCCTATGTCGAGCTCGCCGGTTTGCGCGAGCTCCTTTGCGGTCAGCACGATGGATGCCTGCGCCTCGTCCACGTCGCGCAGCTTGACGGGACCGAGTGCTTCTATGTCTTCCGACAGCATTTTTCCGGCGCGTTCCGACAAGCATTTGAAGAACATCTCGCGCAATTTCGGCGAAGCGCCCTTCAGCGCCAGAGGCAGCTTTTCCTTGTCTACACTGCGCATCAACACCTGCATGGACGGTGGGGTGAGCCGGCTCAAATCGTCGAAGGTGAACATCAATGCCTTGATCCGCTCGGCCGCCTCTCGGTTCCGCTCCTCCAGCGCGGCCAGGAAGCGAACTTCGGCCTGGCGATCGAGATTGTTGAATATCTCCGCCATCATCTCGTGTGCGTCACGGCGCGTGCTGCGCGCCAGGTTGGACATGAATTCCGAGCGCAACGTGCGTTCGACGCCGTCCAGCACGTCGCGCTGAATGCTTTCCATGCGCAGCATGCGCATGACCACTTCGAGCGCAAAGCTTTCCGGAAGCAGCGACAACACGCGGGCGGCGTGATCGGCGCGAACCTTGCTGAGCACGACGGCGACTGTTTGCGGGTATTCGTTCTTCAGGTAGTTCGCCAGCACTGCCTCGTTCACGTTGCCGAGCTTTTCCCACATCGTGCGGCCAGCCGGTCCGCGTATTTCCTCCATGATCTGGTTGACGCGGTCGCGCGGCAGCGATTTCTGCAGCAGACGTTCGGTGCTCTCGTAATTGCCGATCAACAACCCCGAGCCGCCCAGGCTGTCGGAGAACTGCTTGCAGAGGCTCTCGACGGTGTCGGCGCGCACGGAACCCAACTGAGCCATGGCGACGGAGACTTCCTTGATCTCCTCCTCATGCATCATGTTGAACAGGCGGGTGGAGTGTTCCTCGCCCATGGCGAGCATCAGCACAGCCGCCTTTTGAGCGCCGGTGAAATCGGTTCGATCGACCTTGCGCCGGCTCATGACTGTTCAGGCTCCTGAGTGAGCCAGCTTCGGATGATTGCCAAGCTCTCTTCCGGATGCCGCTCGACCTGATCGGACAACGTTCGCAACGACGATGCCCGCAACTGCCCCTCGACGTTAAGCATGTTGACCATACTTTCATCGGTCAGCAATGCTTGAGCCTCCGAGGCACCGGCGCCCTCTTGATTGGCGAGCCGCAGCGGTGCTGCCAGCGATATCGAACCGGGACCGGCCAGCATGCCCGAGGCACCCGCACCCAGGGCGTGGGGTGCGATGGCCGAAAGCCTCAACGCCATCGGGCGGAGAACGAAGACCAGCGCCAGCAGCACGACCACCGCCAGCACGGCCGATTGAGCCATGCTGATCACGTCGGATTTCTCCAAAATCATGCCCAGCAAACGGGTTTCGGGTAAGGTCGATACATCATCGGGCGTAGCGAACCGCATCGAGACCACCTCCACCTTGTCGCCGCGTTTTTCATCGAAGCCGATCGCGCTCTGGACCAGCCGTCTGATACGCGCGATGTCGTCCTCGCTGCGCTCCGTCCAGACGGGTTTGCCGTCGCGGCCTGCTTGCACCACCCCGTCCACCATGACCGCCAGCGAGATGCGTGCGATCTGCGGCTGCTCGCGGACCATGGTGCGGACCGTCTTGCCGATCTCGTAATTCGTCGTCTCTTCCTGCTTCTGTTCCTGGCTGCCGGATTGGCCCTGGCCGGCATCGGCGTTCGGCAGGTTGTTTTGTGTGGTGACCGCCTTCTCGGCTTCGGTACTGTTGGTTTTGTCCGACGAGGTCTGTGTGCTGCGCACGACCTGCTGGTCGGGATTATAGCTTTCCGCGGTTTCGTTGACGCGATCGAAGTTCATCTGCACCGAGGCTTCCGCCCGTACGCGGCCGGGACCGAGGCTCTGCTCGAGCATGTCCTCGACCGCGCGGGAGAGGCGCAGCTCGGTGGCGCGGTGCAGCTCCTCCGCGGTTTGCACGACCGCCTCCTCCCCCGTGGGCTGGCCGGCCCGGGCCAGCAGACTGCCCCGGCTGTCGATGATGGCGATGCCCTGCGGTTTGAGGCCAGGTACGGCTGCCGCAACCAGGTTCAGCACGGCTTGCACGCCCTGGGTGTCCAGCCGGGCGGCGCCCGCCATGGTCAGCATCACGCTGGCGCCCGCCTGCTGGACGTCACGCGAAAAGGGTTGCCGCTTCGGCAGGACCAGGTGCACCCGCGCGCCGCGCACGCCTTGCAGCATGCGTATGCTGCGCGCCAGCTCGCCTTCCATGGCGCGCGTCTCGTTGATGTCCTGCTGGAACTGGCTGGACGTCATGGCGTCGCCACGGTCGAAAATCTCGTAGCCGATCGACCCGCCGGACGGCAGGCCATCTTTCGCGAGCAACAGGCGCGCGCGCGCCACATCGGCCGAGGAGACAGTGATACGGTCGCCGCCGCCCAGCTCCTGATGGGCGATGTGGGCGCGGTCCAGCGTATCGGCGATCTGGGCGGCCTCGCGCAAGTCGAGGTCGCCATAGAGCAGCGCCTGCTGCGCCGGCGTGCCGCCCCGGAGTGCGAGCAGCCCCAGCATGACCATCATGCCAAGCCCGACCGCTGCCAACGCCACGAGCCGTCCCCGCCGAGGGCGCGCAAACCTTCCATGACCGGCTTCATCGCGAACGCTTTGAGCAGTGCATGCCGGGAGTGTGGCGGGACTGCGTTTCAAAGACGTTAATCCTGGGGAGATGGCGGGCCCAGGCCCGAGGCTCTCAGGACGAGGAGATCGACTGCACGTGATCGAGCCCCACCGACAATTTGCCAAGCTGCAGCTGCATGCCGCCCGCACCGTTGACCAAGCCGGTGGCGGTTCCCACGACACTGAACGGCACCGCGATCGGTGCGCTTCCGGACGATCCCGTTTCAAGTCCCACGCCGTAGGCGCCGTCGGCGAGCTTGTTGCCGCTATCGTCCCGTCCGTCCCAGCTCCAATCGTTGCTGCCGGCTTGCGCCGCGATCGAAACGTTGCGCACCGGGTGGCCGTTGCCGTCTACTATGGCGAGCTGCACCTGTTCGGCGGCGGGGGCGTTGAAGGTGATCTCGCCAGTGCCGTTCTGCAACGTGATTTGGCTTGCCGAGACCGTGGCCGTGTGACCGACCACGGAGGAAGACTGCAGCACCTGCGAGTTCTGCTGCAGTTGGATGAGCTGGGTGAGATTGGTGTTCGTGGCCACGGATTGCTGCACGCCGGTGAACTGCACGAGCTCCTGCGTGAACTGGTTCGTGTCCATCGGCGAGGTCGGGTCCTGGTTCTGCAACTGCGTGGTCAGCAAGGTCAGGAACTGGTTGAAATTGCTGCCGAGCTGCTGCAGCGCGTTGGTGTCCGTCGCACTCGCGGCGGCCGTGCTTGTGCCTGCGCTGCTGGCCGAAGCGACGAGCGCGTTGCTGGCGGCGGCTTGCTGGGCTGCCTGCAACAGGCTGGATGCGACGATGCTGGTCATCAATGTGCTCCGTAATGTGTGTGTATCGGTCAGGCGGTGATGTTGATGCCGGCGCGCAGCCAGCGCGTGGGTGCGGGCGGGGTTGGCAGCGGGACGGCGGTGCTTCGCCGATCCGCACCGGTCGGCGCCGGCGCGCGGGGGCGTGTGTCCTGGTGCTGCGGGCCGGCATGCGAGCCGGATTGCCCGCCGCCGCCTGAGAACAGGCCGGGCTCGGGCGCGGCCAGATGCAGCGTGAGGC
>CAXUNK010000108.1:0-9809 GCA_964252425.1 uncultured Acetobacteraceae bacterium | reverse complement strand
CCCCAGGGCTGGGCTGCGCGCCGCCCTGGGCGAGATGCTGCCCCAGCGCCTGGCCGACGCGTTCCTGCCGGCCGACCTCGCCGCTTCGCCCATCGCCGAGTTGCCCGACCGCGCGCTGACCGCGCTCGAGGCACGCCTGCGCTGCTGGTCCGTCCGTCCCGCCGGCACCGAAGGCTACGCCAAGGCCGAGGTGACGCTGGGCGGCATCGACACCGCCGGACTGGACCAGCGCAGCATGGCGGCCCGCGCCGTGCCCGGCCTGTTCGCGGTCGGCGAGGCGGTCGATGTCACCGGCTGGCTGGGCGGCTACAATTTCCAATGGGCGTGGGCCAGCGGCGCCGCCGCCGGCCAGGCGGCATGAGGCACAGCCGGTCGAGACGATATGTCACGCGTGCCCGCTTGTTCCGCCCGCCCCAACCGTGCAACGGGACCGCCTGGATGGCCGTTGGAGATATCCCACGGCGCGACAGACCGCATCGTGCAGGGTGGCGCGGTCACGCCGAACGTCGTATGCCGCTCGCTCTTCGCTGCGCTGCGCTTAAGTATGTCGCCACAGTCAGAGGAGACAGTGTTTGCCCACGGCTTTAGTGACCGGCATCACCGGCCAGGATGGCGCGTATCTCGCGCGCTTTCTTCTGCGTCGCGACTATCGCGTCGTGGGATTGCTGCGCCGTTCCGCCTCATCGGACGTGATCGGCGAACGTTTGCGCTGGCTGGGCATATTGGACCAGGTCGAGCTGGTCACGGCCGACCTTCTCGATCTCTCCAGCCTCATTCGCGTCATCCAGGAGTGCAAGCCTGACGAGGTGTACAACCTGGCCGCGCAGAGTTTCGTCGCCGCGTCCTGGCAGCAGCCGATCCTGACCGGCACGATCACCGGCCTGGGCGCGGTCAACGTGCTGGAGGCGGTGCGCATCGCGCGTCCGGAAGCGCGGTTCTATCAGGCCTCGTCATCGGAGATGTTTGGGCGCGCGGCCGAGCCGGTGCAATCCGAACGCACGCCCTTCCATCCGCGCAGCCCGTATGCATGCGCGAAACTCTACGCGCATTCGATGACGGTCAACTATCGCGAGAGTTTCAATATGCACGCGTCCTGCGGCATATTGTTCAACCACGAAAGTCCTTTGCGCGGCATCGAATTCGTCACCCGCAAGATCACCGATGGCGTGGCCCGCATCCATCTGGGCCTGGCACGCGAACTGCCGCTGGGCAATATGGAGGCGCAGCGCGACTGGGGTCACGCGCAGGATTATGTCGGCGCGATGTGGACGATGCTGCAGCAGGACACGCCGGACGACTACGTCATCGCCACCGGCAGCAGCATCACCGTGCGCGAGTTCTGCCGCCTGGCATTCTCCCATGTCGGTCTGGCCGCCGAAGAGTTCGTGCGCCTGGGCCAGGAGCATATGCGCCCCGCCGAGGTGGATTTCCTGCTCGGCGACGCCTCGCACGCGCAGCGCACCTTCGGCTGGCGTCCAGCCACGACTGTCGCCGACATGGCCGCCGAGATGGTCGATGCCGACGTGTATCGTCACAAGGTGCGCCGGGCCGCCTGATGCGCGCCGACGGGCCGGTCCTCGTGACCGGGGCGGACGGGTTCGTGGGCAGGCACCTCGTGGCACTTCTGCGTGCGCGCCTCCCGGCCGAGAGCGTGCACGCGGCCACCTTCGACATCACCGACCGGCAGGCGGTGCGTGACGGGGTCCGCGCAGCGCGTCCTGCGGGCTGCATCCATCTCGCGGCCCTGTCCACGGTGGCGCATGGCCGCGCCGACCCGCAATCGGTGTGGCGGGTGAACCTGCACGGCACGCTGCATCTGGCCCAGGCGCTGCTGGACGAGGCGCCCGATTGCCGCTTGGTCCATGCCTCCACGGCCGAAATCTATGGCGGCAGCTTCGGCGCGGGGCGCGCGCTGGACGAGACGGCGCTCATGTCGCCCAAGACCACCTATGGGGCCAGCAAAGCCGCCGCCGACCTGGCGCTTGGCGCCATGGCCGCGGACGGCCTGCAGGTCGTGCGTCTGCGACCGTTCAACCACACCGGACCGGGCCAGACGGACTCCTTCGTCGTCGCCGCCTTCGCCCGCCAGGTGGCGCTTATCGAGGCGGGGCGGCAGCCGGCGCGCATCGAGGTGGGCGACCTGTCCCCGCAACGCGATTTCCTCGATGTGCGCGACGTCTGCGAGGCGTATGCGGCGGCACTTGAGCGGCCTGACGTGGCCGCCGGCGCGATCCTCAACATCGCGTCCGGCACGCCGCGGCGGATCGGCGACGTGCTGGCGGATTTGCTGGCCATGGCCGGCGTGGAGGCGCTGATCGTGCCCGACCCGGCGCGCATGCGCCCCATCGACATCGCGCTCGCCGCCGGCGACAGCACGCGGGCTCGCGACCTGCTGGGATGGGTGCCGCGCATCGCCTGGGCGCAGACCCTGGCCGACGTGCTGGCCGACTGGCGCGCCCGGGTGCGCTGAGCCGTGGCGCTGCGTTTGATCAAGTTCGAAGCAAGCGGTCCTTTTTTGAAAAAAAGGACCAAAAAACTTCTGTCTTCTTCGCCTGCATGACTGCGCACAACAGTTCTGCGAGACCCGCTCTGGCAGAACTGTTGTGCGCCGCGGTGCGGGCGAGCAGCGGCGTTCACCTGAACGACTGCCTCGGTGTAACGGAGCAGTCGCAGACCGGCTGTCAGTTGCCGCGGCGGTTGCCGGTGAGCTGCAGCAGCAGCATGAACAGGTTGATGAAGTTCAGATACAGGCTGAGCGCATCATAGACGCTGCGGCGGGCGGCGCCGTCCGGGCCATCGGCGTAGGCAAACTGGCTGTAGCTCACCTTGATGCGCTGCGTGTCGTACGCGGTGAGCCCCGTGAACACGACGACGCCGATGATGCTGACGGCGAACTGGATGCCCGAGCTGTGCACGAACATGTTGATCAGGCTGGCCAGGATGATGCCCCACAGGCCCATGATCAGGAAGCTGCCCATGCGCGACAGGTCGGCCCGGGTCGTGTAGCCCCAGATCGACATGCCGGCGAACATGGCGGCCGCGATAAAGAACACGCGCGCTATGCTGTCATGCGCGTAGATGAGGAAGATGTTGGTCAGGCTGGCGCCCATCGCCACGCAGAACGCCCAGTAGAGCGCCTGCACCGTGCTGCGGCTCATCCTGTTGATGCCGAAGCTCAGCGCCAGCACGAAGCCCAGCGGCGCGAACATCGACAGCGTGCCCAGCCCCGTGGGCGCGATGCGCGCGCCGTATTCGGGGGTGGCCACCTGGTGGTAGAACAGGGTGATCAGCGAGGTGTTGGCGACACCGTAGGCGACGATGCCGGTCAGCAGCAGGCCGGACGCCATCCAGTTATAGACGCGCCGCATATAGGCGCGCAGGCCCTCATCGAGGGCGGCAGTGGCGGCCGGGCCCGCAAACGGGCGGGCGGTGCCGCGGAAATCGGGTGTGTAAGCCATCGGTTTGATCCTTTGCGAGCCGTGCCGCCAAACGCGGCATAACGAACCGGCTCTCTGGTCAAGTCAATCTGGCAACTGGCGTCTCCGCTTCAAGCGGGACCCACGCTCAGGCGGGGCGCTTGACCATGCCGCCCGCCCCGGAGACATTTGCCGCGTTATGAGACTGTTCGTCGCCCTGGACCTGCCCTGGGCCTTGCGGGAGCGGCTGGCCGATCTGGGCACAGGTCTGTCCGGGGTGCGTTGGGTTCCGCCGGAGAATTTCCACGTCACCCTACGCTTCCTGGGCGAACTGGCGCCGTACCAGGCGGAAGAAATCGACCATGCGCTCGCTGCCCTGCGCGGCCGTGCCTTTCCGTTGGAGTTGCGCGGCGTGGGCACGGTCGAGAAGGCGGGGCGTGTCACCGCACTCTGGGCCGGGGTCGCTCGCAACCCTTCGCTGGAACACCTTCGCGCCAAGGTGGAGACGGCGGTGCAGCGCGCCGGCCTGCCGCCGGAGCGCCGCCGCTTCTCGCCGCATGTGACCCTGGCCCGGCTCGGAGACCTGGCCCCGCCCCGCCTGCCCGGCTGGGTGCAGGCGCATAACCTGTTCCGGGCCGAGCCGGTGGCCGTCGAGCATTTCACCCTGTTCAGCTCGCATCTTGGCGCCGATCAGGCGGTGTACACGGCCGAGGTCGAGTATCCGCTCACGTGAACGATCCCGCTTTGGCGCAGCTGCTGGCCGAGATACGCGCCTGCACGGTCTGCGCCGCACACCTGCCGTTGGGGCCGCGCCCCGTCCTGCACATCTCGCCCACCGCCCGCCTGCTGATCGCGAGCCAAGCGCCCGGCACGGCCGTGCACCATGCCGGCATCAGCTTTTGGGACGCGTCCGGCGACCGGCTCCGAGGCTGGCTCGGCATGGACAAAGACGTGTTCTACGACGCGTCGCGCGTGGCGATCCTGCCGATGGGCCTGTGCTATCCCGGCCGCCTGCCCAACGGCGGCGACGCGCCGCCCCGCCCGGAATGCGCGCCGCTCTGGCGCGCCCGGATCCTGGCCGCCATGCCGGCGCTGCGCTTGACCCTGCTGGTGGGCAGCTACGCGCAGACCGCAGCCGCCGCCCAACATGGCTGGCCGCGCGCCACGATGACCGAGCGGGTGCGCGGTTTTCGCGCGTACCTGCCGCGCCATTTCCCGCTGCCCCATCCCTCCTGGCGCACCGGCGCATGGCAGCGGCGAAACCCGTGGTTCGATGCGGATGTGCTGCCGGCATTGCGCGCCGAGGTGGCGCGCGCGCTGGACTGAACTGTGGGCCCACCCGGCCGCGCCTACAGTGACTTGAGGTAGGGGTACCTGCTCGCGTTTCTGGCGGAAGCGGATGCGGCAAGCGGCAAGCGGCTTAGGCTCCGCGTTGTGGGGCCAGAACAAGCATGACCGTGACGTAACCGGTCATATTGCGCTTGCAATTCGTACTTGCGCTGAGCCAGGCTGGCAGCGCCGAGCTTGGGACTATCCGTCATGAATATGCAATATGCGGTCAGACTCGTCTGTAGTACTCTTCTACTCAAGAGTGCTCAGCGTGGTGTGATGCTGGGTCTCGCGCTCTCCGCCTGCCTTGCAGTGGCTTCGTCCAGGGCCGCTCCTGTCGAGCAGTCGGCACGCGTGATGTTGCTCAACCCGGCTGCCATCGGGCCTGGCACGAAAGCCGGCGAGCTGGATGCCGTGCTGTCGAAGCTGAGTTGCGCCTCATCGTCTGTCACGCTGACGAGCTGCTCGCCGGAAATCCAGCAGACTACCCTTCAGGGAATCACGGCTGACGGGGCTGCCGCCGCGCTGATAACGTTGCTGACCAACGCTCAGGTGCCGCTGACATTCACCATCACGAACGAAGCGACGCTGGTGCTGTACGATCCCAACTATCGATCGTACCCGCCCATGGCTGGATCGACATCGATTACGTTGCAGCCCGCGCAGTTCCAGAATTGCAACGGTCAGCCGTGTGTGGAGTTGGTCGTGCAGGCGCCCGACATTCTGAAGCCGGGACCGGACGGTGGGCTACCCAGTTATACCCAGCCCGTTACCTTGACAGTCACCGGACCGGGCGTCACGCCAGCCCAGGCACAAGTCACGCTATACCCGCCGCCGATCCTGTTCCTGCACGGTTTATGCGGTACAAGTTCAAGCTTGAGCAAAGTGCAAACGTCCATAACGAGCACGACGCCCTGGTCAGGGTTGCCGCCAGCATTTTTTCTCCAATCCGGTTATGATGGCAACATCGCATTCGACTCCGGCGCGACAACCACGTCTGTTCTTAACAACATCAACGCAATTGTAATGGCTCTTTCGTCACAAGAGATTGCGGTTGGTAGGGTAGACGTGGTCGCTCACAGCATGGGCGGTCTTGTCCTGCGGCATGTGAGCACGGCGTCCGGCTACACCGGGCCTCAGAACCGAACATTGGGAGCTTTCCACCAGATCGTCACGATCGACACACCGGAAGCCGGTTCATTGCTCGCCAACTTTCTGATTGCTAACCAGAGTGCGACCTTCTCTCCCAATGCTGGCACTGTTGCCCAGCAAGTAGTCAAGCAGGCCTGTGGCGGAACGACAACCGTCGGGGCCTGTTTCGCTCACCTGAAGCAACCCGTCGCGGACGGCGCTACGATGTCGCTGGAGCCTGGCAGTCCAAATATTGGCGCGTTGCCGTCGGGCAACATACCAAACGCCGTGTGGCGGGCATTGGCGGCAACTGTCAGCCAGGCAGACACGATGGGAATGGGGCGCAATACAAACGCCCTTGTCTGGGAAATCGATGAGCTGATAGCGGCGACATGTCCGGGGGCGACTTTTTGTCCAAATCCGAACTCCCCTATCCCTGAGATTGGCGACATATTGAACGACAAAATAAACGACGGCGTTGTGCCACTTGCAAGCCAGACGTCTGGTTGCGTCTCTCCATGCGAGTACACGCAATTCGATAAACTCGCACACACGGTTCCCGCCGGTCCAAAAGTCCTTATGGGCATGTTCCTGAACTTCAAGAACGTGCTCCAGAGTTCGGCCGTCGACGGGCAAGTGGAATGCATCCTGTCGAATACAGCTTGCGCCAATAGACCTATGCAGCTTGCGAGCGACACCAGCAAGCAAGGCGATGACCAGGACGGCGACCAGAGCGACGTCGATCTGCGCGCCTACCATGAAGTCCACCGCCTGCCTGATAGGCTGCCCGATGGTCTGGCCTTGGGAACGCCGTTCCGGCTGCGCGTCCGCTTTCCTTTTGCCAAGGTCGACGGGGTGGCGGTCCGTCAGTTCGACTCCCAGGGCGGCGCCGAGATGCAGGATGACGTGCCGATCGAGAAGTCGCCTGACGGACAGACCTATGCGGTGGTCACGCCTCTCCTGCCGGGAAAGGTCAAGTTCATCTTCAATGCTGTCTTCAAGGACCACGCCTACTCGGTTCAGGTGCTCTCAGCACAAGTCGGGAATGCGACTGAACAACCAAAATCCTTCGTCGCCGATTATTACATCTACACGAGCAAGGGCCCAAATCGGATTTGGGGAACGATGGGACTTGACGGTATCATCACACCTAGTCTCATCTTCGCAAGCGCTCCGGATTACCCACTGACACTACGAAAAAATGTGACGTTCCGCGTTCTGCCGGGCGAAGGTGCGCCGGTGATCGACATGCACCCGGACGGAACCTACACGCCCCTGCGCGTCGGGCGGGCGACGGTGGAACTTGGCTACGCCGGACTGACGACACGGACGGAAGTCGTGATCATGCCATGATAGATGTTGGTGGTACGACGGCGGAAAACCGTCTCCGCCGGCTCCACGTCTAACAACTTGGTGCTCCACCTGAAAGACCGATGTTCGTGGCATGTATGAATGCTATTTTGCCGCCGCTCACGGTGGTCGCATGCACTTTGTCCGATACAGCCTGCGCTGATAGACCTGTGCACCTTGCGAGCGACACCAGCAAGCAAGGCGCTGACCAGGACGGCGACCAGAGCGACGTCGATCTGCGCGCCTACCATGAAGTCCACCGCCTGCCTGATAGGCTGCCCGATGGTCTGGCCTTGGGAACGCCGTTCCGGCTGCGCGTCCGCTTTCCTTTTGCCAAGGTCGACGGGGTGGCGGTCCGTCAGTTCGACTCCCAGGGCGGCGCCGAGATGCAGGATGACGTGCCGATCGAGAAGTCGCCTGACGGACAGACCTACGCCCTAGTAACGCCGTTTCTGCTTGGAAACGTTAAATTCGTGTTTAATGCAGTATTCAGAGATCATGCGTATTCCGTGCAGAACCTCTACACGCAAGTTGGCAACCCGACACAACAGCCAAAGGCATTCGGCGCTAACTGCAACATCAACGGGGAGGTCATTAATCAAATCGGAGGGTCGATGGAGCATGGCGGCATCATCACGCCCTGCCTTATTTTCGCAAGCGCTCCGGATTACCCACTGACACTACGCAAAAATGTGACGTTCCGCGTTCTGCCGGGCGAAGGTGCGCCGGTGATCGACATGCACCCTGACGGAACCTACACGCCCCTGCACGTCGGACGTGCCACGGTCGAGATCGGCTACGCCGGACTGACGACACGGACGGAAGTCGTGATCATGCCATAAACATGTGGCTGAGGGCTCACGCCTGCACGCCCAAGACAAAGCCGAGAAGGAGTTCGCGCTGGCAGTGTCAGCGCGAACGCCCCTGAACCTTTCAAGCCAGCGGCAAATCCCGCACCTCGACCGCATCCCCGCGCGCGAAACCGTTGAACCCGGTGCGCAAACACGCGCCATACGCGCCCAACTGCCCGATCTCGATCCAGTCACCCTCCTCGATATCGGCCGGCAGCAGGAACGGGCCGCGCATGACGTCCGCACTGTCGCAGGTCGGCCCGAAGAAGCTATACGGCACAAGGGGGCGATCATCGTCGTGCAGCGCGCGCACCGGGAAGCGGAAACCCGGCAAGCCCGCGTCGGACAGGCTGCCATAGACGCCGTCGTTCACGTACAGCGCGTCGCCGCGTCGCATCTGCACCTGCACCACCACCGACGTGCCGCAGGCCGCGAGCGCCCGCCCCGGCTCGGCCCACAGCGCCAGGCCCGGCATGTCCAGCGCATCCACGCTCGCCTCGATCTCGGCCATGAACGCGGCCAGTGGCGGCGGGGCCTGGTCGGCATAGGCGACGGGAAATCCGCCGCCCACATCGAGCACCTCGACCGCGACACCCGACGCGCGAATGACACGGCCGGCCAGCGCGATCGCGTGCCGCCAGGCCAGCGGGTCCAGGCATTGCGAACCGACATGGAAGCTCACGCCCAGCAGCTTCGCGTGCGGACGGGCCGCACGCAGCAGGGCTGCCGCCTCTTCCGGCCACGCGCCGAACTTGCCCGACAGGTCGCATCTCGCGTCGCCCGCCGGCAGTGCCAGACGCACGATCAGGCCGAGGTCGCGCGCATCACCTGTCTCCTGAAGGATCTTCTCAAGTTCGCCTATGCTGTCGAGCACGAAATCGCGCACGCCATGCAACGCGTAGGATTGCGCGATGGCGTGACGCGCCTTGACCGGGTGCATGAAATGGATTTTCGCAAACGGCAGCAGCTGCGAGACCAGCGAGACTTCCGGCAACGATGCGCAGTCGAAATGCCGCACGCCGCCATCCCACAGCGCCTGTAGCACGAACGGCTCGGGATTGCATTTGACGGCATACATCACCGTGCCCGGAAAGCCCGCGACGAACTCGGCGCCCGCCCGGCGCACCGCCCAGGAGCGGTGGCAGTGCAGCGGCGCCTCCGGCCGCAACGTCTCGACGATGTCGTCAACACAGGGCAGCAGCGCAGGCGAGCCGGCAGGCACGCGGAGGTTCGTCATGGCACAAGCACCTTGCACAGGCCGCGCAGGAACGCGGCGTCAGCGGGACAGCAGATCAATCTCGGATCAGGCCGGGCTTCTTGACCCGGCCCAGGGACTGAGCCGGTCCTGTGCGTAGTGGCGGATGGGGCACGAGGCCCTGCGTGCAGCGAACATAGGCGTATCCCTCAAAGCGTCCGGCTTCAGCAAAGCCGGGTTGGCGACAAAGGACGCGGTTACGTCGTTGCTTGTGCCTGCTTGGAACAGGCTCGCGGCACGTGCGATAGTGCGTCAGCGGCGATCGCACATGGCGACCGGGAGCGCGTCTATAAAGGGCGCTCGCCCCGTGCGCGGAGTTATTTGCGCGTATCAGCCATGCATGAGGGCGAGGTACTCCCAGACGATCGTGGCCGCGGCAAGTGCGGTGATCTCGCTCACATCGTAGGCGGGTGCCACCTCGACGATATCCATGCCCGCCCAGCGCAGCCCGCCCAGCCGACGCAGGATGCCCTGGGC
>CAXUNK010000107.1:0-9828 GCA_964252425.1 uncultured Acetobacteraceae bacterium | reverse complement strand
CGGCCCGCCACCCCCGGCTCGCGGGCGCAAACCTCCCCGCGCAGCGGGGTCGCCAGCGGCGGCTTCGGCTCGTTCAGCACCCTGTCCAGCGTGCCCGTCACCAGCGGCGCCGCTGGCGTGACCGGTGGGGGTGCCACGGGTATCACGAGCGGGGGCGTCGCAGGCGGCAGCGTCACGAGCAGCAGCACGTCGACCTCGCTGGCCAGCGGCGCCACCGGCCAGAGCCATTACTTCGATACACGCAACTACTCGGCCGAGCTGTCCGCCTCCTACGAGGTCGATTTCTGGGGCAAGAACCTCGACGCGCTGCGGGCGGCGCAGGCGACGGCGCTGGCCAGCCGGTTCGACGCGCAGACGGTGTGGCTGACCACCTCCTCCTCCATCGCCAGCACCTATTTCCAGGCGGCCGGGTACCGCGACCGGCTGGCGATCGCCCGCAACAACCTCAAGACGGCGTCCGACGTGCTGGACGCCTTTCGCGGCCGGCTGGCGGTCGGCACGGCCAGCCTGCTGGATGTGAGCCAGCAGGAAGCGCTGGTTGCCGGCTACCGCGCGCAGATACCGGCGCTGCAAAGCCAGTATCAGCAGG
Source organism: uncultured Acetobacteraceae bacterium (assembly GCA_964252425.1). GTDB lineage: Bacteria > Pseudomonadota > Alphaproteobacteria > Acetobacterales > Acetobacteraceae > BOG-908. The sequence goes on along the minus strand of CAXUNK010000107.1, from coordinate 9,239 downwards.
AGGTGCTCGCGCTGGGCATATTGGTGGGCCAGCCGCCGGAGCGCATCACGCTCGACCCGGCGCCGCTGACCAGGACGCCGCTGCCGCCGGTCGATCCGGGCCTGCCGGCCGACCTGCTGCGCCGCCGGCCGGACGTGGCCAATGCCGAAGAGCAGCTGGTCTCGCAGAACCAGACGGTGCGGCAGGATTTCGCCGATTTCTTCCCCTCGCTGCAGCTGACCGCCTCGGGCGGCCTGTCCAGCGCCGCGCTGTCGATGATCACCGGCCCCGGCACGGTGGTGGCGAGCCTCGCCAGCCAGCTCACCCAGACGATCTTCGACAACGGCCTGAAATCGGGCACGCTCGGCGGGGCAAAGGGACGCTACCGCGAACTGATCGCGGACTATATCAAGGCGGTGCTGCAGGCGCTGACCGACACCGAGACGGCACTGACCCAGGCGAGCTTCGCCGCAGAGCAGGAATCGCTCGAGGCCGAAGCGGTGCGGACCGCCCAGCGCGCCGCCGACATCGCCGGCGCGCAGTTGCAGGCCGGCACCGTCGATATCGTGACGGTGCTCAACACCCAGACCACCCTGTTCGGCGACCAGGACACGCTGGCGCAGATACGCATCGCGCGGTTCACCGCGCTCGTCTCTCTCTACAAGGCCCTGGGCGGCGGCTGGAGCCGCGAGATGACGGAGCACCGGCCGGCATGAAACGTTTCCTCGCCGCCCTTGTCGCGGGTCTTGCCATCGTGGCCGTCCTGGTCTGGCTGCGGTCCGGCAAACACAAGGCCGACGCGGCAAAGACGCCCGACACCAGCATCCCTGTGGCCACCGCTCAGGCGGCCCTGGCCGATGTGCCGCTGACGGTGGACGGCATCGGCACCGTGCAGGCGCTCAACACCGTCAACATCCACGCCATGGTCGATGGCCCGCTCGTCGAGATACGCTTTCGGGAGGGCCAGGACGTGCGCCAGGGCGACGTGCTCGCGCGCATCGACGCGCGCACCTACCAAGCGGCGCTCGACCAGGCGGTGGCCAAGAAGGCGCAGGACGAGGCGACTCTGGCCAACGCGCAGCGCGACCTCGCCCGCTACGACAAGCTCGCCAAGACGCAGTACACCACCGCGCAGCAGGCCGACACGCAGCGCTCCACCGTCGCACAGACCGAAGCGCTGGTGCGCCAGGACCAGGCGCAGATCGACACCGCCCGCACCAACCTCAGCTACACCACCGTCACCGCCCCGGTGAGCGGCCGCACCGGCATACGCCAGGTCGATGTCGGCAATCTGGTGCACAGCACCGACGTGACGCCCCTGACCGTGGTCACCACGCTGCAGCCGATCGCCGTCGTGTTCACCCTGCCGCAGCAGACGCTGCCGGCGGTGGTGGATGCTCTGCAGGCCAGCCGCGCGCAGGGCGGACCGGAGGTGCTGGCGCTGCCGCAGGACACCGGCGACGACACCGCGCCGCCGCCGGTGCTCGACCGCGGCCATCTGGCGGTGCTGGACAACGAGGTGGACCAGAACACCGGCACCATCAAGCTGAAGGCGATCTTCCCCAACCCGGCGTTGCGCCTATGGCCGGGCGCCTTTGTCAACGTGCGCCTCATGCTGCGCGTGGATCGCGGCGTGGTCACCATCCCCACCGCCGCCGTGCAGCGCGGGCCGCAGGGCGCGTTCGTGTTCACGCTGGACGCGGGCGATATCGCGCACCGCCACCCGCTCGCCATCGCCCGACAGAACGAAAGCGTGGCCGTCGTCTCGTCCGGCTTGGCGTCGGGGCAGATGGTGGTCACGGACGGCGCGTCACGTCTGACCGAGGGCAGCCACGTACGTCGCCTTTCGAACACACCATCGCATTTTGTTTCGAGTCAGAAACCTGCTTGATGGTTGCAGACCTTCGTAACCGTTGTGCCCGAATGCAACCTCTGATAGAGCACGTTAAGTCTTTTTTGAGAAACTCCACATGCTCATTCGCGCTTTCTTCGGCCCCGAGGCGGCCGGTTTCGTCATCGTCGGCGCCACGGCAGGCGCGGTGATCGCCCATTTTGCCCACCCATGCCTGATGGCGGCGTGGGCGGGCGGCACGGCCGGCGCTCTCCTCCTGCCGGTCATCTTCGGACTACCCTGGGACAGTGCCATCCGCAGGGTGGCCGGGTTGGCAGGCCATTTCGGCCGCGATCAGCATGACCGGATCCGGCTGTCCTGACCCCCCTGCACCACCCCAAGCCGCTCCGTTCGGGAAACGCTCGAGCCAACCGGCATTCGATCTACAACGCCGGCCGGAGTTGCAGGCTCGTGGCGATGGCGCCGGTCTCGGCCGGCCAAGGACGAGCAGAAAGGCGCACCCTGAGCGAAGCCGACCGGCCACGGAGCGTGACGTCCGCCGCAGGCAGGTCCGGCGCGATCCCGGCAATGCGGAAGACATCGTCCGAGACGGCGGCGGCCACGTCCCGGCCGGCCGCCAGTTCCTGCAGGCGGTGCGCGGCGTTGATGGTGTCGCCGAGCGCGGTGAAGGCGATCTGCTGACCGAAGCCGATCTCGCCCACGATAGCGCGGCCGCAATGCACGCCGATGCTGTAGCGCAGCGTCATGCCCGCCTCCTGCTCGAAGAGCGGCGCGATGTCGGCAAACGAGGCATCGGCCCTGTGCAGCGCGTCGAGCGCCTGTCGGCAGGCCTCGTCCGGCGCGCACGCCAAGCCGAACAGGGCGAGCACGCCGTCGCCCAGGAACTGGACCGGCCGGCCGCCTGACAGAGCCACGGCCCCTGTGGCGGCGGTGATGAACCGGCCCAGCAGGAACACGCTGTCGAACGGCATGCGCCGCTCCGCCAAGCCGGTGGAGCCGCGCAGGTCGATGAACATGGCGACCACGAACAGCTCCTCGCCGGGGATGCGCGCGTTGCGCCCGAGGATGAAATCGACGGCGACGGCGGGCGGGATGAGCGGCACCACCTCGACGTTCGAGGCGGGGCGAAGCTGGCAGGCGAGCCGCACGCTTCGGTCGGAGACGCCGATGGCGTCGAGCACCGCCTGTTCCTGGGGCGTCGGCCTGGGCAGCGCGGCGCCGCAGGAGAGGATGCGGATGCGGCAGGTCGAGCAGCGCCCGCGCCCGCCGCAGACGCTGGCATGGGCGATGCGGGCGCGCCGGCTGGCGTCCAGCACGCTGAAGCCCACGGGCACGCGGACGACCTGGCGGCCTGGGTAGCCGATATCGACGCAGTTGCCGCGCGCCTCGGCCACGCGGCGCACCAGCCGGGCGGAAAGGACCAGGACGATGGCGACGGCATAGGCAATCAGGACGTCGTTGCGGATCGTGGTCAGGCCGGCCCTCTGTGCCGCGTTGCCGGTGACGGTTATGGGCAGGTACGCGGCGCGCCAGGCCGGGCTGGCCATGGCGGCGGCCACCGCCCGGCCGCCGGCGGCAAAACCCAGAAGCGCCAATGCGGGCAGCATCGTCGCGGCGGCCAGCAACGGCGCCTGCCAGGCTGGCCACCAGCGGCGAAGGCGCAGCAGGAAGAACACGCCCAGGCAGGCATGCGACCAGGCGACAACGAGCACGGCCATCTGCAGCCAGCCCCAGGCCGGCCCCGCCACCCAGAGCGCGTTCAGTTCGGCTTCGTATCCCTTGTCCAGCCCGTAGAACGTCCATGCACCGCGGGTGACCATGACGTGGTTGGCAAGCATGGCCGGAATGGCCAGGCCAAGCAGCAACTGCCAGACCTCGCTGCTGCGCCGGCCGGTGCTGCGCCGTTCGTAGAGCGACACGAGGCCCAGGGCGGCATGGATGAGCAGCGCCCCGTAGAGTGCGATCGTGCCGGCCACGCTTTGCCAGAGCGCCTTCTGTGCCAGCAAGGCGAGGCCCGCCGCACCGACGGAGACGTTGAGCAGAGCGTGGTCGAGCAGATGGAGCGTCACGTAGAGCAGAAGCACCGCGCCGCTGGCCAGGCGCATGCGCCGCGAAACAGAACCGAGCAGCCAGGGCTGCCTGGGGCCGGCAGCCTCCATGGAAGTTTCGAGCGGCATGGCTGTCATGTAACTCTGGCGCTGAGCGGGGTGGAGAAGACGGCCATTTCCTGCCGGACGACCACTCTCGATGCTGGCGGGGATACTATCGTGCAGGCAACCGGCGCCACCATAGCCGACCGTGCGGAGGCGTTGTCGCACCTCAAGCGGCAACCGATACTGCTGCCGCTCGGGGATGCGGCGCTGTCGGGATTGCTGACGTATGCGGCGGTCCGCAATCTGCGCGCGCGGGCGAGGCTGTTCGCCGCCGGTGACACGGGGAGTGCCGTCTATCTGGTGCTGTCCGGCTGGATCAAGCTGTCGCGGCCGGGACCCAGCGGACGCGACGTGGTGCTGGAGCTTGCAGGCCCGGGCAGCCTGTTCGGCGAGCTGGCCGTGCTGTGCGCCCTGCCCCGCGCGGCCGACGCAGTCGCGCTGTGCGCGGCCCGCGTGCTGACCATCGACGGGCGCGCGCTGATCGCCGCCTTGCGCACCCAGCCCGACGCCCTGCTGGCGGTGGTGCGCCTGCTGGCCGAGCGGCTGGCGCGAACGACGGCGCGGATGGAGGAGGGGCAGATGGCCGCCGAGCCCCGGTTGGCGCGCGCGCTGCTGCGGCTGGCGGCGCTGGATCCCAAGCCGGTGCGCGGCGGGCTGGTCATCGATATCGGCCTGTCGCAGGGCGAGCTGGGCGAGATGACCGGGCTGGCGAGGGAGAGCATCAACAAGATGTTGGGCGGCTGGCGCGACCAGGGCTGGATCAGGCTGGACGGGCGAAGGCTTGTCCTGGTCGATGCCGCGTCCGTGCGCATGGTGGCCGATGAATGAAAGCCAGGCGCCTCCCCGCGATGCCGGGAGGCGCCCTTGGAGCAGCGTCGCTTACGGGGTGACCGTCACGATCATGCCGTGCGTGTTGCCGCCCGCATCCGTGTAGAAGCCGACAAGCTGGTTCTTGTTGTTGATGCCGTTGAGCACCGTGCCCTGAACGCCGTTCGGGTTGTCCACACGCAGCCAGTTGCCGGTGGCCGGCACGTAGTAGAGGCCGTGCGTGAGGCCGTTCCCATCGGCATAGAAGCCGACAGCGACGCCGGCGTTGTTGATGCCGAGCAGCTGGGTCATCTTGGTGCCGGGTACGGTGAAGCGGGCGAGGACGCCGCCGGTCGCATTGCGCGTGAAGCCGAACGTCGCGTTCGCGTTCGTGACGAAGCCGCAGGTGGTGCCGCTGTCATTGATGCCGGTCATGGCGGTGGACGTGTTGGGGAGCTGGAAGGCGGTGTAGGCGCCGGTGGGCAGGGCGTAGGTGAAGCCGTGCGTCGCGCCCGACGCGTCGGCGAAGAAGCCGGCAACGACCTTGTTGTTGTTGACGCCGAGCGCCTGGCTGATGCGCGGCGTGCTGGCGGTGTCGGGATCGATCGTGCTGACATAGGTGAAGTTGTGACCGACGGGCGAGCGGAGAAACGCGAAGTTCGCGTCGGCGCCGCCGCCCAGGTTGGTGTCCGACCAGAATCCGGTGGTCAGGCCTGCGTTGTTGATGCCGGTGGCCTGGGTCTGCACGGAACCGGGCTGGTTGTCCGAGGCGAACTTCGTGTAGGGCGGCGAGATCTCGTAGCCGATGTTGGGATGGCCCGCCGCGCCGCTGCCGTAATAGCCGACGATCACGCCGTGATCGTTGATGCCGAGCAGCTGGTTGAAGGTGGGATCGGCGGGGTTGTCGAGCGTGGTGAAGGTGAAGGTCTGAGCGGACGCGGCCGAGGCGACGAGGCAGGCGGCGGCGGCGAGGAGAGAAGCACGCATGGTGATGTCCTTGTCTTGCATCGCCAGCCACAGCGGCTGGCGTGAGACGGACTTACCGGCGATGCCCTGGGATGACTGTGACGCCGGTCACAGGCCGGCGTGATTTACCGGCTCAACCCGCTCGATGGTTCGGCGGCCGATGGCCGTCTCAGACGAACTGCCGCATGGCGAAGAACAGCGCGCCCGACAGCAGGGCTGCGGCCGGAAGCGTCAGCACCCAGGCCAGCGCGATGCTGCGCACCGTGCTCCATTGCAGGCCCGACCCGTTGGCGGCCATGGTGCCGGCGATGCCGCTCGACAGCACGTGGGTGGTGGAGACCGGCAGCCCGAACTGGTCGGCGGCGATGATGGTCGCCGCCGCGATCAGCTCGGCCGAGGCACCCTGGCCGTAGGTCAGGTGCGCCTTGCCGATCTTCTCGCCCACCGTCACCACGATGCGCTTCCAGCCGACCATCGTGCCCAGGCCGAGGGCTATGGCCACCGTCACCTTGACCCAGGGCGGGATGAACTTCGTGGCCTTGTCCAGGCCGCCCTTGAAGGATTTCAGCGCGCCGGCGTCATCGGCCGAGAGCTTCACGCCCGCCTTCTGCATCTGGCGCACCGCCTCGCTGACCAGGAACATGTCGTTGCGCACGTTCTGCGTCTGCGCCGCCGGCACGCGGGCCACGCCGCCGCTCTCCCGCACCTGGCGCGCGATGTCGGTGCTCAGGCTGGCGAGCGCGCCCATCAGCGGCGCGCCGTCGAAGTGCTTGTCGCGGATGGCGTCCGTCACCGTCTTGCGCGCGGCATCCGGCGCCGTGTGGTCGCCTGGGGCGTGCGCGGCGAACACCGCCTGCGCCTTCTGCGTTGCGGCCAGGAAGACCGGCGTCTGGCTCGGCTCCATCGCGTGGTTCAGCGCATAGGCGGTGGGGGCGGCGCCGATCAGGATCAGCATGATCAGCCCCATGCCCTTCTGCCCGTCATTGGAGCCGTGGCCGAAGGAGACGCCGGTGCAGGTCAGCACAAGCAAGGCCCGGATCCAGAGCGGCGGCGGATGGCTGGTGTCGGGCGCCTCGTACATCGCCTTGTTGCGCACGATCAGCTTCATCAGCATCAGCATGCCGGCCGAACCGACGAAGCCCACCAGAGGGCTGAGCAGCAGCGCGTAGCCCACCTTCAGCACCTGGCCCCAATCGATGCCGGAGGCGCCGATGCCGGGCGCGGTCATGAACTGGTTGGCCAGCCCCACCCCAATGATCGAGCCGATCAGCGTATGCGACGAGCTGGCCGGCAGCCCCATCACCCATGTGCCCAGATTCCAGATGATCGCGGCCACCAGCAGCGAGAAGATCATCGCGTAGCCGGCGCCCGAGCCCACCTGCAGGATCAGCTCCACCGGCAGCAGGGTGATGACGGTGAAGGCGACCGCACCGCTGCTGGTCAGCACGCCGATCAGGTTCCACATGCCGGAATAGACCACCGCGACCTGTGCGGGCAGGCTGTGGGTGTAGATGACGGTGGCCACCGCATTGGCCGTGTCGTGGAACCCGTTGACGAACTCGAACCCCAGCGCGATCAGCAGTGCCAGCCCCAGCAGCAGGAAAGCGCCGACCGCCAGCGGCGGCGCGCCCGCCTGGTGCATGTCCGCGCTGATGCCCCGCACCACGAAACCGAGGCCGATCGCCAGCAGCGCCAGAAACACGACGATGCCCGCCCAATGCGGCTTGCCGTCCAGCATCGGGCGGCGCCCGGCATCCAGGCTGGCGGGATGAAGCACGGCGTCCGACATGGCGGCCCCTGTGTGGTTTGGCGTTAGATGAAGCCATAGCGGGCGGGGCGGGAAACGTTATTTCAGTTTTATGACGTTGCGGAGCCGTTGCGGATCACCACGCTGCGTGTTGTCATCCTGTCCTCCGTCGTCCCTTGGCCGACGGCGTGGGACGGGCATCGGCCCGCGTCGTTTCTAAAGGGAAGGTGCTGTATCCATCTCCCATGCTCCTTCTCTGCTGCTAAAGGGGTTGACGCCATGAAACGTGCGCTCCGACACATTCAGTCAGCTGCACTTTCGGCTGTGGTGGTTTACGCCTTTATGCAGCGTGCAACAGCCCACGATCCGCTAATCAACAAGACCATGATCGTGTTTGCCACCTACGATGCAAGCATTCATCGGGGAACCTTGTATCTTGTCCAGCACGGTATTGTCCAAAAGCTGTTTCAGGACGATCATCTTTTAACTCTTCCCGTACTCTCCCCAGACCACTCGAAGATAGCCTTCAACAGGGTGGTGGACGAAACCATAGCTAACGCCGATCTCGTGGTGGTCAGCAAGGACGGGGCGGTATTATCGGATGTTTTGGTCAACGATGATCCCATGCACAAGCTTTACGAGGAGACGCGCAACATCATCAGCCTGGAGTGGATGAACAACAGCAAGGTATTGATGACAGGCATCTTCAATCCGACCGTCAATATCGGATATGTCATTCCGATACGATCGTTCGTTCCTGCGCGGCCTCGCCTTTACGGATCAGATCCGGACGATGGAATGATTTACGACGAGGGGCCGACGAGCGTGTCCCCTTCCGGGTTGCATGTTGTGAGCGTTTCCGGCCTTTCGCAATCTACTCAATATTCCCGTTGTGGCGGCGGGGCGAAGCTGGCGGCCGGTGAGAATCTGGAAATCGATGGGGTGGACATCAAGGATCGTGGAACCAGCTTCGTTGTTGTGTCCGATCTTTCGTGGCGCGATGATCAGACGTTTGCTGCGGTCGTCAGACAGGATGATACAGTGAGCGTTCTGACCGGCCGTGGTGTCCCTCAAAAATTCAGTTTTCCCAGAGACGATGGCACGGACAGCGCTCCTAGCAATCCCCCCGTACTCACGTTCACGCCGCTCGAAATCGGCAAAACTTCTGCCGAGACTTCGAATTTCTTCGGCGTTTTTTCGAAGGGAGATTACTGGATCGAGCAGTTTCGCGCATCAACAGGTCAGGCGATCGCCTCCTGGCTGGTGCCGCCGTCCGGGGCAGCACGGCAGGTCAGCACAGAGTCTGTTCCCAATACCGGAAGCGAACAGGCAACTATCGCATTGCGACAATCGATACTGGCCGGCCTGAGCGGCATCGCAAAAGCTGCCGGTATCCTTGCTACAAAAATCGTTTCAGAAAACGTCGTCTGCAACAACGACGTGCAATGCGGTCCTCTCGCAGACCAGCCATTCCGAAACAGCTTAGTATCAGGGGTCAAGGTGCCGAGCGTCTGTCAGACAAGATAGGCTCCGCGCGGATGCCGCTAGGCATGTTTCAGGCGGGTTTTGACGGTGGTTGATCGCAGCATGATCGAGCTGCGTTTGCAGGATGGTTGGGGCATCGTGCGATCGCCCGGATGCTGGGCCGACTGGCAGGCCTCTGCCGCGCGCCGGTCGGGCCGCCGGCCGCGCCTGGGCCCTGACGGCGCGTTGTTCGCCGAGGTCGCGCGGCCGC
>CAXUNK010000106.1:0-9869 GCA_964252425.1 uncultured Acetobacteraceae bacterium | reverse complement strand
GTAGGCGCTTTTCACCTCACTCAGCGCAGAAAACAGGTTTGATAGAGGTGCCCAGTTTTTTGGTCCTTTTTTCAAAAAAGGACTGCTTGCTTCGCCTGCCAGACCTCACGGCCCATCCAACGTGCCGCTCGCCGCCATCGCCTTGATCCTGTCTGCCGTTCGCATCGCGATCGCGGTGATCGTCAGGTGCGGATTGACCCCGCCCACCGTCGGAAACACCGAGCCGTCGCACACCCATAGATTAGGAATGTCCCAGCTCCTGCAATCGGCGTTGACGACGCTGGTCGCGGCGTCGAAGCCCATGCGCGCCGTGCCGCCCAGGTGGTTGGTGTCGTTCTCCTGGCGGAACACGTCGGTGGCGCCGACCAGCTCCAGGCTCGTCTGCATCTGCCCCAGCGCGTGCTGGATCAACGCGCGGTCGTTATCGCCCCAGCTGTAGGTTACGCGTGCGACACGCAGGCCGTACTGGTCGGTATCCTCGTGCAGCGTCACCGTGTTGCGCTCGTCGGGCTGCATCTCGCCCACCATCTTCAGGCCGACGCTGTGGTTGTACTTCTCCATCTCGTCACGCAGCTTCTGGCCCCATAGCCCGCGCGAACCCGTCTGGATCGTCGCCCACTCGATCGGCATCGGCCCTTGCGCCATCCAGCAATAACCGCCGTGGAAATCCTTGCGGTCGTCGTAGTTCCAATGCTCGGTGATCGACAGCGAGGGCGGTCCCTTGTTCCAGCGCACCTCGTTCTGCATGGTGCCGAACACCGCCTGGTTGGATTGCGTCATCAGATATTTGCCGACCAGGCCTGAACTGTTGGCCAGCCCGTCCGGGTAGCGGTCCGTGGCGGAAGCCAGCAGCAGGCGCGGCGTCTCGATCGCGTAGCCGGACACCATCACGTGGCGCGCGCGCTGGAACCGCCACTTGCCCTCGCGCATGTAGTGTACGCCGGTCGCGCGGCCGTCGCGCACCTCGATCCGGCCGACCATGGCCAGGTCGCGTATCTCGGCGCCGGCGGCCAGAGCGCGGGGGATGAAGGTGACCAGTTGGCTTTGCTTGGCGTTAGTCGAGCAGCCGAAGCGGCAGAAGCCGCGATAGACGCAGGGGTGCGACTTGCCGCGCGGGGCGGAGACGGTCGCGAGCGGCGTCGGCGTCCAGCGATAGCCCATCGCCTCCGCCCCGCGTGCCAGCAGTTCGGCGGCGCCATTGAGTTCGTGTGCACGGTAGGGGTAGCGCGGCCGTTTCGGCCCCCAGGGATAGCTCACCGGGCCGGAGATGCTGAGCGCGCGCTCCGCCCGGCCGTAATACTCCCACATCTCCCGCCAATCGAGCGGCCAGTCGGCGCCGTAGCCCATCTGCGAGCGCGAGCGGAACCATTCGGGCCGGAAGCGCAGCGAGACCATGGCGAAATGCACCGTGCTGCCGCCGACCGCCTTGCCGCTGTTCTTGCCGCCCATCACAAGCGGGTTGGCGCCGTCCACCACCCTCTCGTCGGTCCAGTACAGCTTGTTCTGTTCCGTCTCGTCGGAGGCAAAATCCTCGAGCGGGCGGAAATACGGACCCGCATCCATGCCGACGACGGAGAAGCCGCCTTCGGCCAGGCCGGCGATCACCGGTCCGCCTCCGGCGCCGGTGCCGACGACGACGAAATCCACCTCCTCCTCGTCCCTGAACATGCGCATCGGCACCCAGCCGTCAACGGCGAACACGTCGGGCGCGCGGCCATCCGTCGCGCGCGGCGCGGCGCAGGGATCGGTGGAGGGGCTAGAGGCCATTGCTGTTCTCTCGCCGCTCCTTGGCCTCTTCGCCCGGCTTGGCCTCCACGGGTTCCCACGGGTCGCGTGTGTCGAGCTTCATGCGCACGTAGCCGCGCGGGCTGGCGGGGCCGCCGAAGCCCAGCTCGTTCCACGACGCCGGGTGGGCGTAGTACGCGTGGGTGATGTCGGCGATCACCCGGTGCTCGAAGAACGGCTTGCACGGCATGCCGTCCCAGGCCGGCGAGGTCAGCTCGCCGGCCTGCATCGCGCCGATCAGGCGGTCCTGGTCCTCCGGAGCCAGCGCGTGGAAGCGGCTGCCATAGGCCGACTGCGCCTCGGCGTCCAACGCCGCCAGGCCGCGCCGCCAGGCTTCGCCCTGAGCAGGCAGGGAGGCGTAGCGATAGCCGTCCAGGTGTTTCTCGGTGATCTTCGCATCCACATAGGCGGGCAGCGGCACTGGCGGGCGGCTGGAGGGCTGCGGCAGGATGCGGTCGCACAGCGCGGCAAGCGTCTCCCACTCCGTCGCGGTGAAGAAGCGCGGCTCGCGCGGCACGGCGAGGCGGCGGGCGATCACCTTGCGGGTGATCTCGTCCCAAGACGGCGTGGACTGCTTGTCCATCACGTCGTAGCCGGGATAGCGGCCGCCGCCCGTGGCGTCAGTCATCCGGGTGATCCTCCAGCAATCCGAGTGCCGCAAGGCCGGCCATCGCCAGGCCGGTGAAGCTGGGCGGCGCCGGGACTGGCGGGCCGTTCAGCAGGTTCTGGCTCCAGTTGCGCCACCCGCCCATCTGCCGCGCCACCCCGCGGATGTGGAACGCGGCGCCGACATACCCCATCAGCGCGGTCAGCCGCAGCCACCAGCGCACCGCGTGGCGGCGCTGCCCGGTGCGGCCAAGTGCCGCGCTGCCCAGAACGGCCGCGGTGATCGGCGGGATGGTCACGGGCGCGTACATCGCCGGGTTGTTGTAGGCGCCGCGGAAGTGCAGCAGCCCCGCCTCCGCTACCGTCCCCAGCAATCCGGCGGCGGCGGCCAGTCCGACGACACGTCCGGCCGAAAGCCCGGCGATGCGTGGCGGAACCCCGGGCGTGGTGTCACGCACCCGTTCGGCCAGGAAACCCATCGCACCCGACAGGCTGAGCGCCGCCGGTGCGCCGAGCGGCGCCGCGTAGAACAGGTTCTGCCAGGTGAACCCGCCGGGCCGCTTGCCCACGTTATAGGCGTGGAAGACGGTGCCGACCACGCCGGTAGCCGCCGCGAGCAGATAGACGGCATCGCGCACCCGGTGCGCAGCTGGCCGGGCATCCGCCGTGCCGTGCGCGCTGATCGCCAGCGACAGGCTTGCGGTGACCAGCGGCGTGAACATCGCCCGGTTCTGGAAGGCGCCGCGGTAATGCTCGACGGCGCTGTCGGCCAGCACGGAGGCGGCCAGCACGCCGGCCGCCCGGTTCAGCCGCTGCGCCGCGTGCACAGCATTGCGCGGTGCCAGCCTGCGCTCCTGACGCGTCAGCACCGCCGGCCAGGACGGCGGCTTCGCGGGTGGGCGGCGGATGACGGCGAGCCCGGCCAGACCCAGCAAGGCTGCGCCGGAAGTGGCGAGAGCGGTTGCGCGACGGTCGGCCATCTACCCTCCTCCATACACGGCGAATGGCGCGGCATCGGCGCGCTTGAAGGTTAGCCCCCAGCCGGGCCGGCCGGGATCCGGCGCGATCCGGCCGTCTTGCGGCACGGGCGCCCCGTCGAACAGCATGGCCTCGATCCGGACGTGGTCGTGGAACCACTCGACGTTGCGGAACCGGGGCGCGGCGCAGCCGAGATGGCGGTGCAGCGCCGGCGCGCAGTGGGCGGAGAGGTCGGTCTGGAACCCCTCGCACAGCGAGGCGGCGTGCAGGAACCCGGTCACCCCGCCGCAGCGCGTGGCGTCCGCCTGCTGCACGTCCACCGCTCCGGCCGCGAGCATGCGGCGGAAGTAGTCGGGCTCGTAGCCGTACTCGCCGGCGGCAACGTCCATCGGCGCCGGCACGTGCTCGCGCACACGGTGCAGGCCCGCGAGGTCGTCCGAAGAGACAGGCTCCTCGAACCACCGAACGTCCTGCTCGCCGGCGAACACCCGCGCCAGGGCGATCGCCTGCTTGGCCGCGAACGCGCCGTTCGCATCGACGAACAGGTGAGCCTCGCCGATCGCCGCCTTGGCGGCCTGCACGCGCGCCGGATCCCGCTCCGGCTCGGTGCCGATCTTCATCTTCACCGCGCGGCACCCGTCCTGCTCGACCCATTTGGCCAGTTGCGCGCAGAGTTGGCGGTCGTCGTAGCTGGTGAACCCGCCGCTGCCGTAGATCTCGACCGAGCCGCGATAGCAGCCCAGCAGGCGGGCCAGCGGCAGGTCCAGCAGCTTGGCTTTCAGGTCCCACAGCGCCGTATCGACGGCGGAAATGGCCGTGGCGCACAGACCGGCGCGGCCGAGGTTGCGTATGGCGCGCTGCATCGCCTGCCACGCGCCTGGCGGGTCCAGGGCGCTAGCGCCGTGCACCACCCCCGCGAGCTTGCCGATCACCAGCAGCGCGGCCGAGGCGTCGGCATAGGTGTAGCCGAGTCCTTCCACCCCGCCGGCCCGCGCGAAGACGATGACCAAAGTGGTGCTGTCCCACGCCGCCGTGCCGTCCGCTTCCGGCAGGTCCGTGGGGATCGTGTAGGCATGCGCCTCCACCGCCTCCACGATCGGGTCGGAGCGCAAGTCTCAGCCCTGGCCTGGCAGTACGCCGGCGAGGACCTGCTTGACGCTCTGCTTGATCACGCTGCCGAGTTCCGGCTCGGTGCGCATCATCGTCAGAAAATTCTTGGCGTCCTTGAAGGTGATGTGCGGGGGCAGCGGCGGCACGTTGGGGTCGGCATAGACGTTCATGATCACCGGGCGGTCGGCGTTGAACGCCTCGTCCCAGGCGGCGCCGAGCTGGTCCACATGCCGCACCACGATGCCTTTCAGCCCGAGCAGCTCGGCATAGGTATGATAGGCGAAATCCGGGATCGACTGCGTGGATTCGGTCTTGCCGTCGCCGAGCTGCACCCGCTCCTCCCAGGTCACCTGGTTGAGGTCCTGGTTGTTGAGCACCATGACGATCAGCTTCGGGTTGGACCACTGCTTCCAGTATTTGGAAATCGTGATCATCTCGTTCAGCCCGTTCATCTGCATCGCGCCGTCGCCGATGAAGGCCAGCACCACGCGCTCCGGATACGCCATCTTGGCGGCGACGGCGTAGGGCGTGGCGGCGCCCAGCGACGCCAGGCTGCCTGACAGCGAGCCCATCATGCCGCGGCGCATCTTGATGTCGCGGCCATACCAGTTGGCCACCGAGCCGCTATCGCCCGTCATGATGACGTTCTCCGGCAGGCGTTTGGAGCATTCCCAGAACACGCGCTGCGGGTTGATCGGCTCGGCGGGGAGCATTGCGCGGTCCTCGAGCGTCTTCCACCATTTCTCGACATCGACCTCGATGTCGCGGCGCCAATGTCCCGCCTCCTTCTGCTCCAGCATCGGCAGCAGGGCGCGCAGGGCCGTGGCGCTGTCGCCTGCCATGCTGACCTCCATCGGGTAGCGCAGGCTCAGCCGCGTCGGGTCGAGGTCGATCTGCAAGGCGCGCGCAGTGCCTGGCTTGGGCAGGAACTCGCTGTAGGGAAAGGACGAGCCGACGACGAGCAGCGTGTCGCAATCCTGCATCATGTTCCACGACGGCGCCGTGCCGAGCAGGCCGATGCCGCCGGTGACCCAGGGCAGATCGTCGGGCAGCACCGCCTTGCCCAGCAGCGCCTTGGCGCAGCCGGCCTGCAGCCGGTCGGCAACCGCGATGACCTCGTCGGTGGCGTGGAGGGCGCCGGCGCCGACCAGCATCGCCACCTTGCGGCCGGCATTCAGCACGGCGGCCGCCTGCCGCAGCACGTCCTCATTCGGCATCATGGCGGGGCCTGCGTAACCCACGCCGGTATGCGTGGCGCCATGGGCCATTGGCGGGTCCTCGTAGGCGAGTTGCTGCAAGTCGTTCGGGATGATGACGCAGGTGACGCTGCGGGTGGCCGCGGCGATGCGCACGGCACGGTCGATCAGGTGACGTACCTGCCCAGGCACCATGGCCGTGGCGACGAACTCGCTGGCGACATCCTTGAACAGGGTCTGCAGGTCGACTTCCTGCTGGTAATGCGCGCCGATCGCCGTGCGCGCCTGCTGGCCCACGATGGCGACGACGGGCACGTGGTCCATCTTGGCGTCGTAGAGGCCTGTCAGCAGGTGGATCGCGCCTGGGCCGGACGTGGCATAGCAGAGCCCGACCTCGCCGGTGAACTTGGCGTGCGCGGAGGCCATGAAGGCCGCCATCTCCTCATGGCGCACCTGCACGTATTCCATGTTGGCT
Source organism: uncultured Acetobacteraceae bacterium (assembly GCA_964252425.1). Lineage (GTDB taxonomy): Bacteria > Pseudomonadota > Alphaproteobacteria > Acetobacterales > Acetobacteraceae > BOG-908. Next base: position 3,719 of record CAXUNK010000106.1, on the reverse strand, counting down.
TTCGCCCGCTCAAGCGCCACGTCGAGCCCGCCCACGCCGTCGCCCGGGTAGCCGTAGACGCGCTTGATCCCCCATTCGCCGAGACGGTGCCAGACGAAATCGCTCACGTTCATGGCCATCTGCTTGCTCTCCGGTCTGCCAAGCGCGTCACAGTCGATTTTCATAGTTACGCGTCGCGTGCTGCCGCGTTGCTGACTGACAGGTTTTTGTCGGGGCAGGGGAGCGGCTCGGCTGCAAGGGGGTGGGATGGGCGAGATCGAGATGGTGGTGGACGCCGGCGCCACGATCGGCGAATCGCCGACCTGGTCGCCGGACGAGGCCGCGCTCTACTGGATCGATGTGAAAGCGCCGGCGCTCTATCGCTACGACCCGGCCACCGGTGAACAACGTGGCTGGCAGGTCGACGCCGATCTGGGCGGGTTCGCCCTCTATCCCGGCGCCGACGCCGCACTGGTGGCGCTGCGCGGCGGTCTGTGCAAGCTGAGCCTTGCCTCCGGCGCACTGACCAGGCTGCTGCCGCCGCCCTTCGACCCGGCGACGCACCGCTTCAACGAGGGTGCTTGCGACCCGTCCGGCCGGTTCTGGATCGGCGTGATGTTCGATCCGCTCGACCCCTCACGCCCGGCGCTCCCCGCCTCGCTGCACAGCTTCACGCTCGCGAACGGCTTGCGTGCCGAGCCGGACGAGGCCGAACTGCATAATGGAATGGCGTGGAGCGCGGACGGCAGGACCATGTTCCTGAGCCACAGCAACGCTCGTATCATTTATCGCTTCGCGGTGGCACCGGACGGGACGCTGTCCGGCCGCAGCCAGTTTGCTTCGGTGCCGGAGAGCCTGGGCCTGCCCGACGGCGCGGCGGTCGATGTCGAGGGCGGCTATTGGTGCGCGCTGCATGGCGGCGGCCGGCTGCGCCGTTTCCGGGCTGACGGCTCGATCGATCGCGACGTGTTGCTGCCGGTCAGCCAGCCGACCATGTGCGCGTTCGGCGGCGAGGCGCTCGACACACTCTACATCACGAGTGCCGCCGACAAGCTCAGCCCGTCCCAACGCCAACAGGAGCCGCTGGCCGGCGCACTCCTGCGGTTTCGCCCTGGTGTGCGTGGTGTCCCCCGCCGCTGCACCTTGGCCTGAGAGATACCGTCGTAGCCTCTCATCGCGCTTTATGGGGGTCTGGGGTTCCAAACCCCAGCGGGGTCCAGGGGCAGAGCCCCTGGCCTTCTAACATCCCCCCGCTAATCCAACGAGCCAGCGCCGCACGCCGGCCGCATCGTCGAACACGTCCGGCACGCGCAGCCCGATACCGCCCAACGCGCGGGCGGCGCGCATGCCGTCCTCGTCGGTGACGTCGTCGCCCACGAAGACCGGCACACGCCCGGCAAACGGCGCCCGGCGCATCAGCGCGTGCACTGCGGTGCCCTTATCGGCCCCGACCGGCCGCAGCTCCCACGCCATCTTGGCCGCCATCAGCACGTGGCTGCCCGGATCGGTCGTCAGCAACGCTTCCAGCCCCGCGCGCAACGCAGGACCGGACCCGGGCATGGCGCGGTAATGCAGGACCAGCCCGTGCGATTTCTCCTCCAGCAGCGAGCCTGGGTGCGAGGCGGCCAGTGCCTCGGCCCGGCTTCGCCAAGCGCCGGGCATGGATGGCAGCTCGATCAACTCGGCCGGCACGTCCGGCGCGTGCCGGATCGCCGTCCCGTGCTCGCCGGCGACCGCGAAGGGCGCCTCGCCCAGCAGCGCGTCCACCTGCGCGATCGGCCGGCCGGTGACCACGGCCAGCGCGTCGCCGCATAATCTGCGCAGCCTCGCCAGAGCGGGAACCAGACCAGGCGGCACCACGACCTGCCCGGGGGTGGGGGCAATGTCGAGCAGCGTGCCATCTAGATCGAGCAGGAGGGCGGCTCGGGTCAGCGGTGGAAGTTCGGCAAGCGCGTTCATGTTGGCGCCCGTAACGCCAATTCCATCGATTGGCTGCGTGGCGGTGCACTGTTTCCTGAAGGCTGAGATATTTCTGGAGGAAGAAAGGCCTTCTTTTTCGAGAAAAAGAAGCAAAAAGCTTTTACTTGTTCGCCTGCACCAGGGTTCGCGACAGTTCTGCCAGAACGGTTCTGGCAGAACCTGCGCGAGCACTACTGCAGCGTAGGAGATAGAAGTTTTTTGGTCCTTTTTTTCAAAAAAGGACTGCTTGCTTAGAAAGCCAGCCGGTATAAAGCTCCCGACCGGGCAATATTGCCCGGTCGGGATGTGCTCTGGCGATCAATGGCCGACGCTGGCCATGTGTGCCGAGGCGAAGCCGATGACACCGCCGCCCATGCCGTCCTGGGTGAAGGTGAAGGCGTTGCTGGCATAGCTGCCGGAGAGCTGCAGCGTATCGACGACGTGGCCCCCCGAGGTCAGGCTCAGCACGTCGGTGCTGGCGTTGAACCCCATGCCGTCGATGCCGGCCATGGTGATCGTGTCGCCAGACGCGAAGCCGGCAATCGTCGCATGGTCGGCGATCCCGTGCGCCAGCGAAAGCGTGGCATCGCTGCCGTCGAAGGCGATGCTGGGCACGCCGATGCTGCTGCCGGTGATGGCCAGCGTGCTGCCCGCCGCGATGTGCACCGCGCCAGTGCCCGAGATCGAGCTGTTCAGCACCAGCGTGCCGCCTGTGGCCGTGACGCTGCCGTCATCGGTGATGCCGGCCGAATGCCCGGCTGGACCCACCGAGACCGTACCGAAGCCGGACAGCGTGCCGCCGTCCAGCGTGAGGCCAGGGAACGCGTTGGTGACAGTCACTGCGCCGCCGGCCAGCTCGGCCGCGCTGCCGGCCGACACCTTGAGCGACTGTGCCACGGTGAAGGCACTGCCGGCATCGACGGTCAGCGTGCCCACGCCGATCCCCGTGCCGGATGGCGGTGGCGTGTCCGTATCGACGCCGTTGCCGCCGATCACGGCGAAGGTGCCGACCGACAGGGTCGAGCCTCCGGACAGCGTCACGTTGCCGGTGCCGCCCTTGTTGACGCCGATGCCGAAGCAATCGCCGACCGTGACCTGGCTGGCATCGCTGACGGTCAGGCTGCCGATGCCCGACAGGCCCACAAACATCCGGTCGCTGTTGTGCCAGACGGCGTCGTCGACGACCATGGTGCCGTTGCTGTTGAGATGCTGGCCGATCTTGCCGTCACGGCTGTTGAGCACCGCATGCGTGCTGCCCGAGCCCTCTGCCGTGAACCATCCGTTCGCATGCACGCCCACGATCAGGCCGCCTGCATCGTTGAGAACCGCGCCGGGCGTGAACGTCACGTGCGCCCCGTTGCAGATCATGAAGCTGTTGCAATGGTTGGTGGACATGGTGCTCAGCGTGCCGTTCACGGTGATCGCCTCGGTGCCCAGCATCATCATGCGGTAGACGGAGAAGCTCTGGTTGAGGGTCGCATCCTGAGTGAAGATCGCGTTGCCCGAAGTGGCCGAGGGCGGGACGTTGCCGGTCCAGTTCGCGGGGTCGGACCAGTTGCCGGCCTGCCCATGACCATCGAAGAAGACCGACCCTTTTGGAAGCTTGCTGGTCGCCATAATGAGAAATCCTGTGTTCAAATGCGGAGCCGGAAAAATGCCCTGCACAACTTTCGACGGCGTTAAGGACTAGATCGCCGTTCGTAACATTTGCACTGTGTCGCGTGCCGCGGGGGGGGGGGGCCCGCCAGGGCGGGCGCCCCCCCCCCCCCCCCGCGGCAGCG
>CAXUNK010000105.1:0-9898 GCA_964252425.1 uncultured Acetobacteraceae bacterium | reverse complement strand
CCGTCGGCCGTCAGGCCCGGATGCGGGGTTTGCACGCTGGCGATCCCGGTCGTGTCCAGACCGTACGTTTCCGCCGGATAATACCAGTGGCCGTCCGCCTGGTAGGCATCGCCCAGGACGTAGTGGGGGCGGGCCGCCAGCATGGGCGGCGGCGGGCGCCGGTGGAGGCAGCCAGAGACGGAGATCAGCAGCGCCGCCCACGCCGCGGCCAGGCGCACCGGCGCCGTGTCAGGCCACCGCATTGCCCAGCAGGCCCACGCCGAGCGCGTAGAAATCGGAGGGGTTGTAGCGGCGGATGATGTTGAAGTTGGCGTACACCATGAACGCCTCGCCGCCGGCGCCGTCGGGCATAAGAAGCGCGCCGCGCACGTCCCCGCGGGTGAATTTCTGTCCGTCGATGCGCCGCACGCCGGCCGACTGCCACTCCGCCAGCGTGCGCACCGCCTCCCGTCCGCTTCGCGCGGCCAGCTCCTGCGGCGCGCGGACCGGCTGACCCCAGGGTTCGCCCATGCGCCAGCCGCATTTGGCCAGGTAGTTGGCGACCGAGCCGAACACGTCCGTCCTGTCGGTCCAGATATCGCGCCGCCCATCGCCATCCGCATCGACCGCGTAGTGCAGGTAGGAGCTGGGCATGAATTGCGGCTGGCCCATCGCGCCGGCCCAGCTTCCGGTCATGGCGGCGGGCGAGATGTCGCCCGCGTCGAGGATGCGCAGCGCGCCGATCAACTCGCCGCGGAAATACCCGGCGCGGCGCCCATCATAGGCCAGCGTCGCCAGCGCCTCGACCACGCGGTAGTTGCCGGTGTGCTCGCCGAACCCGGATTCCAGCCCCCAGATGCCCATCACCACGCGCGGGTCGGCCGGGTAGCGCGCGGTGACCGAAGCGAGCCGGGCGTATTCCCGCGCATACACAACGCGCGCCTTGTCCAGACGCGTCTGCGGCAGGACCCGGTCGCGATATTGCGCCCAGGTCAGCGTGAATTCCGGCTGGTGGTGGTCCAGCTCGATCACCTTGGCGTTCGGCCGCACGCCTTCGAAGGCCGCGTCCACCGTCCGGCCGCGCACGCCGGCCCGAACCGCCTCCGCCCGCACGCTGGCCACGAACGCCGAAAAACGGTCGGTGGCCGAGGCGGCGAACGGGATGGCGAGCGGCGCTGCCAGGCAGACTCGGCGGGTGATCATGGCCCGGCTCTAGCACAGCCGCGCCGCGCCGCGTCAGCCTGCGCGCGCCGGCCGGGCTTTGCAGAGTGTGACAGGCGGGCGCGCGGAAGAGCCGGCAACGGACATCTATTCGTCACAACCGAGGCGGCCGGTCTGTCATATGCTGCGGTGGCAAACGGTCGCTGAACTCGACCGGAGCGGGAGATCGACGGACATGGCACACACGCGCAAGCACGCGATGACCACCGCGACGCACGGCCTGTCTCCCGGCGAGACCAGGCCGCGGCCCAAGCGCGGCAGCTCCCAGGCGCATCCAGGCGTGAGCCCGCTGGCCTCGGTCAGCCATCGCAACACCAGCTACCAGCCGCTGCCCCGTCCGCTGGGGCTGACGCCGTACCACTACGACCTGGCCGCGAAATTCCCCGACATCGGCGCCGCCATCACCCAGGCGGGCAAGATGGTGTTCCACGTCATGGCCGATACCGGCGGGGTGGTCGACGGCACGCCGCAGAGCAACGTCGCCAACGCGCTTGTCGCCGACCTCGACGCCAACCCGACGGGCAAGCCGCTGTTCAACTACAACGTCGGCGACGTGGTGTATTTCACCGGCGCGCCCGAGGATTACTACGCGCAGTTCTACGAGCCGTACGCGCATTACGACGTGCCGATCTTCTCCATCCCCGGCAACCATGATGGCGAAGTCGATGACCCCACCAAGCAAACATCGCTCGACGGCTGGGTCGATTATTTCATGCAGGCGGTGCCCGACGTCGATCCGATCTCGAAGGACTCGCCGCGTGTGACGCTGGATTTGCCCAACCCCTACTACACGCTGGTCACACCGCTGGCGACCATCATCGGCATGTACACGAACGTGCCCGAGGGCGGGTCGATCGATTCGGTGCAGCAGCAATGGCTGACCAACGAGTTCGCCACCGCTCCCACCGACCGCGCGCTGATCCTGGCCTTGCACCACCCGATCTACTCGTTCGACAATTACCACAGCGGCAGCTCGAAGATGGCCGACGCGCTGGAGAACGCCATACGCGACACGGGGCGCGTGCCGAACCTGGTGATGTCGGGCCACGTGCACGACTACCAGCGGATCGAGAAGACCATCGCCCCGGACGGCCCCACGCCCTTCATCGTCACCGGCAATGGCGGCTACCACAATCTGCACAAGCTCCACTCCGCCGCCGGCGAGACGGCCGCCGACACGGGTGCCACCCTCGTCTACGGCAACGACACCGAATGGGGCTTCATGACGTTCACCGTTGACACGGATACGATCTCGGTCACCACGAAGCTGGTTGCGCGTGACGGCACGGTCAGTGATGGGGATGCGTTCAGTTACAGCGCCAAGCCGGTGGTGTTGGCGGATCGGACGTCCGTGCCGACGTTGTAAGAAGGTCAAGGCAAGCGCTTCTCTTTTGAGAAGAAGGGCGGACTCAAGTTTGGGAGCGAACACCTCCCCCGCCCGAACCGCTATTGCTCACCGGCTGCATCGGTGATGCCTGGCCAGCAACGCCAGAATGTGGCGTGCTGGGCCAGTCACACTGGCCGCGCTCGGCGCAATGGCGCCTGATTACTGGGCCGGAAAATCTGGTATGATGCTTGCTGTGTCCCGAAAGACAGGTCCTTCGGTGAAGGACGGGGCAGATCCTTCGATCGAAGGATGGGGGCAGGGGTCGCATGGCACGGCTGAGATCGATCGGCGGGATAACCATTTGCGTAGGCGTGGCGGCGGCCGCCCTGCCAGCTAGCCTGCGCGCGCAGCCGGCGGCCGCGGTCAGACCGCCCTCCGTCACAGTGGCCCACGCGGTGCGCGGCCCCATCGTCGAGACGGTCAGCGTGACGGGAACGCTGGTGCCGCGCGAGGAGATACTGGTCAGCCCGCAGGTCGATGGCGTGGCGATCACGGAGATCCTGGCCGAGGAGGGCGACCACGTGCGCGCCGGCCAGGTCTTGGCCAGGCTGTCGCGCGACACCTTCGACGCGATGATGGCCCAGAACACCGCGCAGATCGCGCGCGACCAGGCGGCCATCGCCCAGGCCGAGGCGGCGCGCGTGCAGGCGGACGCGGCGTTCGCCAGGGCGCACGATCTGATCCGCACCGCGACGGCCTCGCGGGAGACCTACGACACGCGCCAGGCGGCCGCCCTGTCGGCCGCGGCACAGGTGGCCTCGGCCAAGGCCGATCTGGCCTATGCGGAGGCGCAGCGGCAGGAGCTGGCCGTCAAGCTGGCGCATGCGGACATCGTGGCGCCGGTGGGCGGCGTGATCAGCCGCAGGGTCGCCAGGCTGGGCTCGGTGGTCAGCCTGTCGGGCGACCCGCTGTTCCGCATCATCAGCGATGGCGCCGTCGAGCTGGAGGCGGACGTGCCGGAAGCGGTGCTCGCGAAACTGCGCCCCGGCCAGACCGCCACCCTGGACATGGCGGGCGGGGTCTCGCGCGCGGGCAGGATACGTCTCGTCTCGCCCGAGATGAACCGGCTGACCAGGCTCGGCCGGATCCGTATCGCCATCGACGATCTGGGACACGGCCTGGTGCTGGGCGGCTTCGGCCGCGCCGTGGTGAGGACCGCGAGCCATGAGGGCGTGCTGGTGCCGCTCAGCGCCGTGCAGTTCGAGGAGCAGGGTGCCGAGGTTCAGGTCGTGCGCGCCGGCGTGGTGCACACCGCACACGTGTCGCTAGGCCTGCGCGCCGAAGGCCAGGCCGAGATCACGCAAGGTGTCGCCGCCGGCGACACGGTGATCGCCATCTCCGGCACCTTCGTAAGAGACGGCGACCACGTAACCCCCATAGGCTAAAAGTTCTTTGGTTCTTTCTTTCAAGAAAGAACTGCTTTCTTCTCTGTCGCAAGGCCGCGTCACATGGCGTTCAACATCTCCGGCGCCTCGATCAGAAACCCCATCCCGTCGCTCGTGCTGTTTGCCGTGCTGCTGGTGCTGGGCATCTTCGCCTTCCGCGCGATCCCGATCACCAACTCGCCCAACATCGACATCCCGTTCGTGGTCGTCACCGTCACCCAGTCCGGCGCCTCGCCCGCCGAGCTCGAGACGCAGGTGACGAAGAAGGTGGAGGATGCCGTCGCCAGCGTGACCGGCGTCAAGCACATCACGTCCACGATCACCGACGGCGCCTCGACGACCGAGATCGAGCTCAGGCTGGAGATCAGCTCGGACCGCGCGCTGAACGACGTGCGTGATGCGATCTCGAAGATCCGCACCGACCTGCCGCACACGATTGACGAGCCGGTGATCGAGCGTGTCGATTTCTCCTCGCAACCGATCCGCACCTACGCCGCCAGCGCGCCGGGCATGACGCTCGCGCAACTGTCCTGGTTCGTCGATGACACGGTCTCGCGCGATCTGCAGGGCGTGCGCGGCGTGGGCCGCGTGGAGCGTATCGGCGGGGTGACGCGCGAGGTGCAGGTGGTGCTCGACCCCGACCGCCTCTCCGCGCTGGGCATCACCGCCGGCGACGTGAACGCGCAGGTGCAGGCGACCAGCGTGGACCTGGCGGGCGGCCGCGGCGAACTCGGCCGGCGGCAGCAATCCATACGCACGCTGGCCGGCGCCACGACGCTGACCGCGCTCGGCTCCACGCGCATCGTGCTGCCCGGCGGGCGGGAGGTGCGGCTGGCCGATCTGGGCGCGGTGCGCGACGGCGTGGAGGAGCCACGACTTTTCGCGCAGTTGAACGGAACCACGCCCGTGGTGGCGTTCCGCGTCTATCGCAGCAAGAACAGCAGCGACGTGGACGTGGCGAACCGCGTGCAGGCGAGGATCGAAGCGCTGGCCGCCTCGCATCCCGACGTGTCGTACACGATGATCGACGACGACGTGCGCTATTCGCTGGGCGGCTACCACTCGGCGATGGAGTCGCTGCTCGAGGGCGCGGCGCTGGCGACGTTCGTGGTGTTCCTGTTCCTGCGCGACTGGCGTGCGACGGTGCTCTCGGCGGTCGCACTGCCGCTCTCCATCCTGCCGGCGTTTGCCGTCATGCTGCTGATGGGGTTCACGCTCAACTTCATCAGCCTGCTGGCGATCACGCTGGTGACCGGCATCCTGGTCGATGACGCGATCGTCGAGATCGAAAACATCGTGCGCCACATCAACATGGGAAAACGCCCCTACGACGCAGCCATCGAGGCCGCCGACGAGATCGGGCTTGCGGTGATCGCGATCACGCTCACGATCTGCGCCGTCTTTGCGCCGGTCAGCTTCATGGGCGGCATCTCGGGCCAGTATTTCAAGCAATTCGGCCTGACGGTGACGGCGGCGGTGCTGACCTCACTGCTCGTCGCACGCCTGCTGACGCCGCTGATGGCGGCGTATCTGCTGCGCCCCCATCGCCACCACGAGGAGGCCGACGGGCCGATGGTCCGCGCCTATGCGCGCTTCCTGGCGATGACGCTGCGCCATCGCGGGGTGACGCTGGTCGCGGGCCTCGTGCTGTTCGCGCTGTCGATCTGGTCAACCAGCCTTCTGCCGACCGCGTTCATTCCCGCCGAGGACCAGTCGCGCGCGGTCCTCTCTGTCGAGCTGCCGCCCGGATCGCGGCTGGAGGACACGCGCGAGAAAACCAACCAGATCGCCGCGAGCTTTCTGAAGATCCCCGAGGTCACCTCGGTCTTCGTGATCGGCGGCACCACGCCGACCGGCGACAGCGACGAGGTGCGGCGCGCCGACGTGGCGGTCAACCTGAAGCTGAAAAGCCAGCGCAGCCGCACGCAGAAGCAGATCGAGGGCGAGCTGTCGGCGCGGCTGGCGGAAATCCCCGATGTGCGCGGCTATTACGTGAACGGGCGCGGCGAGCGCGAATTGTCGATCACCGTGCTGAGCGACGTGCCCGCCGCGCTGGAGACGGGGATCGCGCATCTCGAAGCGGCGATGCGTCGTCTGCCCGGCTTCATGAACGTGGCGGCCAGCACCGGGCTGGACGGACCGCAGATCATCGTCACCCCACGCCCGGACGAGGCGGCGCGCTACGGCGTCTCCACCCAGGCGATTTCGGAAGCGGTGCGCATCGCGACGCTGGGCGACATCTCGGCCAACCTGGCGAAGTTCCGTGATGGGCAGCGGCTGATCCCGATCCGCGTGCAGACCGACATGTCGCTGCGACAGGATGTGCACGCCATCGAATCGCTGCCGGTCACCGGCGCCACCGGCCTCTCCGTGCCGCTTTCGGCGGTGGCCGAGGTGACGATGGGGCAGGGGCCCTCATCCATCGAGCGCTACGACAGGCAGCGCCAGGTGGTGCTGGGCGCCGATCTGGCGCCCGGTCTGGCGCTGGGTGCCGCGCTGGCGCAGGTCAACGCGCTGCCTGAAGCCCGCAACCTGCCCGCCGGCGTGCATATCGAAAACGGCGGCGACGCCGAGATCATGGACGAGGTTTTCTCCGGCTTCGCCATGGCCATGGGCGTGGGGCTGATGATGGTGTTGGGGCTGCTGGTGCTGCTGTTCCGCAGCGTGTTCCAGCCGCTCACGGTGCTGATGTCACTCCCGCTCTGTCTGGGCGGGGTCATCGGCGCGCTGCTGCTGACCGGCCAGCCGATCAGCCTGCCGGTGGCCATCGGCATCCTGATGCTGATGGGCATCGTGACCAAGAACGCGATCATGCTGGTGGATTTCGCCAAGGAGCGCCAGGCGCAGGGCCTGTCGCGGCGCGACGCAATCATCGAGGCCGGGCGCAAGCGCGCGCGGCCGATCGTGATGACGACGATCGCGATGGTGGCCGGCATGGTGCCCAGCGCGCTCAGCCTGGGCGATGGCGGCGAGTTCCGCGCGCCGATGGCGACAGGCGTGATCGGCGGCCTGATCGTGAGCACGGTGCTGTCGCTGGTGTTCGTGCCGTCGCTCTACACCGTAATGGACGGGTTGTCGCGCGTGGTGGGCCGCCTGTTCGGACGGCTGATCAACCCGGGTGAGGCGCGGGCGAAACCATCGCTGCCGACGCGGCCCGCACAGATGCCCACACGGACCTTGCCGGCGGAGTGAGCGCGCCGATCAGTGGGGCAGCACGGAGGGTTGCGGCGGGTATTGCATGACGAGCTTGTGGGAGGAGTGCGAGATCCAGAGATGGACCTTTCGCATGAAGTCCGCCCCGAGCAGCATTTCCTCGCCGCCGGTCTCGCCCAGGCTGGGATCGGCGAGCAGCGAGCCGACATGAACGACCGCAGGCCCCACATCCGCCTGGTCCAGAACGGCGATACGCATGTTGTTGATCCGCAGATCGCCGATCTGGACCGTTTCGAACACGTGCTCGTACTCCGGAACCAGCCGCGGTCCGATGCCGCGGCCCATATGGCGCTCTCCCGCCCGTAGCTCCGCCATGTTTATGCCCAGGCGTGTTGCGCCGTTACGGAAAATCACGGTCGTCGCAGCGCCGCTGTCGATGACCGCGCGGACACGATGGCCGTTGATGACGAGCTCGATATCGGCCTGACGGTCATGCTCGATATATTCGAGCGGCACCATGTAGAGCGGTGGCGCCATGCCAGCCACATGTGTCTTGCCGCAACTGCCATCCGCCTCGTAGATGATGACGTGGTCGCCCGGCAAGTCGAGGTCGATGTCATAGGCCGCCATCATGTTCATGCCGAATAGGCCGTCGGTATCGGCATCGGACGGCCGGTCGAAAAAATCCTGCCCGGCGAGCACCATGCCGTCGGCCGACATGCCGCCGATGCGCATTCGCCTGGCGGTACCACGATAGAGATGGCGAGTGCCGCCGACGCCATTTGAGTCGGCATCGAGTTCGCTCATGCCGACGCCTAGCCGCTCGGCAGAGCTGCGCTTCAGCGTGGTCGCGAACGCGCCCGTGTCCAAAACCAGTCTCGCCGGATGGCCATTGATGTCGATCGTCACGATCTGGCCGTCATTGTCGTTTTGCAGCGGCAGAACGGCGATGGCGCCGAGGTCGCACGCGGCCATGGCACGACCGGTCAGCGTGCACAGGAGCAGCGCACCCAGACACGCCTTCATGCTTCCATTCATCGCTTGGCGTCTCTCGGATCGTTTCGCCGGCAGAGGCTGGACGCCGGCGGGTTGCAGTGTCGATCGCGTAGGAGAAAGAAAGGTCTTCTTTTTCGAGAAAAAGAAGCAAAAAGCTTTTGCTCTGTTCGCCTGCATTACGGCTCGAAACTATTCTGCCAACGCGGTTCTGGCAGAACCTGCGCGATCGCTCCCGCACGCGTGGAGAACAGAAGTTTTTTGGTCCTTTTTTTCAAAAAAGGACTGCTTGCTTCATCCTCACCAGTTCGCCTGCCGAATCAACTGCGCCGCCCGCTCGCCGATCATCGCACTCGGCGCGGCCGTGTTGCCGCTGACCAGCGTCGGCATGATGGACGCGTCCACCACGCGCAACCCGTCCGTGCCGCGCACGCGCAACAGCGGGTCGAGCACCGAGCGCTCGTCGCCCCCCATGCGGCAGGTGCCGACAGGGTGATAGATCGTGTCAGCCTTCGCGCGTATGCGCGGGACCAGCGCCTCGCCCGCCTCCTCCGCCACGTCAAGCGCCGCGCCCGCATAGGGCCGCATCGCGGGTGCGGCCAGGATGCGAAGGCTGTGGCCCACGCCGCGCACCAGCGTCTGCATGTCGTCCGGATCGCCGAAGAAATTCGGATCGATCAGCGGCGGCGTGCGCATGTCCGGACCGGCCAGGCGCACCGTCCCGCGGCTTTTCGGGCGCAGCACGCAACTATGCACGGACAGGCCGGAAAACATGTGACGCTGCCGCCCGTGGTCATCGACCAGCCCGATTACGAAATGGATCTGTATGTCGGGCCTGTCCACGCCCGGTGCGCTGCGCAGAAAGCCGCCCGACTCGGCGAAATTGGTCGTCATCATTCCGGTGCCGGCACGCGTGTACTCGCGCCAGCCGCGAATCAGACCGGGCAGCGCCCAGGGAGACGCGCTGAACAGGGATCGATGCTTGACCCTGCGATTGATCGTGTAATCGACATGGTCCTGCAGGTTGCCGCCAACCTCCGGGCTATCATGGATCACCTCGATCGCGTGCGTGCGCAGATGCGCGGCGGGACCCACGCCAGAGCACATCAGCAGTTGCGGCGAGCCGAACGCGCCGCCCGACACGATCACCTCCGCCCGCGCGCGCACATCCGTCTCGGCATCGCCGCGCCGTATGCGCACCCCGGTCGCGCGGCGCCCGTCGAAGACGATGCGCGACACCTCCGTATTGGCCATCACGTGCAGGTTGGCGCGCGGCCTGTCGCCGATATAAGCGCGGCCGGCGCCATAGCGCGACCCGTTCTTCTGGCTGACCTGATAGAAACCGAAACCTTCCTGATCCGCCCCATTGAAATCCGGATTCTTGGGAAATCCCGCCTGCTCGGCGGCATCGACGAAGGCCGCGGCGATCGGGTTGGGCGTGCGCAGATCGGCGATGTTCAGCGGTCCGCCGGCGCCGTGATACGCGTCCTCACCACGCTCATTGTGTTCGGCGGCCTTGAAGCAGGGCAGCACGTCGGCAAACCCCCAGCCATGCGCGCCGGCATCCCTCTCCCAACTATCGTAATCCTCTGCCTGGCCACGAATGTAGATCATCGCGTTGATCAACGCGCTGCCACCCACGCCGCGGCCGCGCGGCTGGTATCCGACGCGGCCGTTCAGGCCGGCTTGCGGCACGGTGTCGTAGGCGTAATTGACTGCGTTCCTGCGCGGCGTCAGCAGCGCCATGCCGAGCGGCACGTCGGAGGCCCGGCCGCCGCGC
>CAXUNK010000104.1:0-9939 GCA_964252425.1 uncultured Acetobacteraceae bacterium | reverse complement strand
CCGACACGCTGTGTGACACAGACCCGGTTGGCCCCCCTCAGCCCTACCCTAAACAGCCAGGTTCTAAGGACGACTGTCCTTAGCGGGGTCCAGGGGCAGAGCCCCTGGCCTTCCTCCCCACCAACACGCGCCGCTAATCCGCGGCGTCCGCCATCTCGCCGGGCTTCGCGTGCGCGGTGCGGCGCATCGCGTCTTCCACATGGCGGCTGAACACGTATTCGGCAGGACGCTGGCCCTCGAGCGGGATTTCCGGCGCCATCGGCCCGTCGAGCTTGGGTCCGCGCAGCAGCACCTTGGCGATTTTCAGCGGGTTTTTGACCGAATCCACGACCGAGGTCGCTTCGTAGCCGGAGTGCACCATGCAATCGGCGCATTTTTCGTAATTGCCGGTGCCGTACTTGTCCCAGTCGGTCGATTCCATCAGCTCGGTGAAGGTTTTCGCGTATCCTTCGCCAAGCAGGTAGCAGGGGCGCTGCCAACCGAACACGTTGCGTGTGGGGTTGCCCCAGGGCGTGCACCGGTATTCCTGGTTTCCCGCCAGGAAGTCGATGAAGAGCGGGCTTTGGCCGAATTTCCAGCCCTTGCCCTTGCCGCGCCGGAGAATGTCGCGGAACAGCTGCTTGGTCTTCTGCCGGCCGAGGAAATGCGCCTGGTCGGGCGCGCGTTCATAGGCGTAGCCGGGCGACGTCATGATGCCGTCGATGCCGAGTTTGGTGACGTCGTCGAAGAAGTTCGCCACACGCTCGGGATCGGCGCCGTCGAACAGCGTGCAGTTGATGGAGACGCGGAAACCGCGGCGTTTGGCTTCCTTGATGGCGGCGATGGCGCGGTCGTAGGTGCCGTCCTGGCTGACCGCGCGGTCGTGCATGTCGCGGTCGCCGTCCAGGTGGATGTCCCAGGCGAAGGACGGGTGCGGCTTGTATTGGTCGAGCTTCTTTTCCAGCAGCAGCGCGTTCGTGCACAGATAGATGAACTTGCCGCGCGCGAGGATCTTCTCGACGATCTCGGGCATCTCCCGATGCAGCAGCGGCTCGCCGCCGGCGATCGAGACGACGGGTGCGCCGCACTCATCGACCGCCTCCAGGCATTCCTGCACCGACAGGCGCTGGTTCAGGATCGGCGCCGGGTAGTCGATCTTTCCGCATCCCCCGCACGCAAGGTTGCATCGAAACAGCGGCTCCAGCATCAGCACCAGCGGGTAGCGGCGGCGGCCAGCCATGTGCTGGCGAACGACATAGGCGCCGACGCGCAAAACCTGTTTCAACGGAACCGACACTCAACAATACTCCTGTCCACGCCACGTCGCCCGATCCGGGCAAAGCTGACGGCCCTGGGACGCATCGGCGTCTCATGCGGCTTGTTCGCCGCAACATTGGACCGCGGTACACCCGATGCCACCCCGGTCAGCGTTCGGTATGGCATTGCGTTGCCGCTGGAACAACATTGGCGCTCGGAAGTGAGCACAGCGTGGCGGTTTTGCGACAATCGAGGCGTGCATTATCGGCGGTGCGATTTCCCGACTCGGGCGGAGGGGTCGGCGCTTGAGGACTCCGCGAGAGCGCGCCGATGTGCTGCTGACCGGGCGTGGGCTGGCGGAGAGCCGTGCGAGGGCGCAGGCGCTGATCCTGGCCGGGAAGGTGTTTTCCGGCGAGCGGCGCGTCGCCAAGGCCGGCGACACGCTGGCGCTGGATGCGCCGCTGGAGGTGCGCGGCCAGGACCACCCCTGGGTCTCGCGTGGCGGGCTGAAGCTGGCCCACGCGCTCGACCGGTTCGCGCTGTCGCCGGCGGGGCTGGTCTGCCTCGACATCGGCGCCTCGACCGGGGGGTTCACCGACGTGCTGCTGCATCACGGGGCGGCGCGGGTCCATGCGGTCGATGTGGGGCACGGTCAACTGGCCTGGCGGCTGCGGTCGGACAGCCGTGTGGTGGTGCACGAGCGTGTGAACGCGCGGCATCTGGACGCGGCGATCATCGGCGAGCCAGCGCAGGCGCTGGTCTGCGATGCGAGCTTCATCGGCCTGCGCACCGTGCTGCCGGCGCCCCTGGCCCTGTGTGCGCCCGGCGCCTGGGCGGTGGCGCTGATCAAGCCGCAATTCGAGGCGGGGCCCGGGCTTGTCGGCGCGCGCGGCGTGGTGCGCGACCCGGCGGTGCACGCGTCGGTGTGCGAGACGGTGCTCGACTGGTGGGCAGGCCTGTCGGGGTGGCAGGTGATCGGCATAGAGGAGAGTCCGATCACCGGACCGGAAGGCAACCGCGAATTCCTGTGCGCGGCCAGGCTGGGGCAGGTCAGCGGATGATGAAACCGCCGCCCAGCACGCGTGTGCCGTCGTAGAACACGCAGCCCTGGCCGGGGGCGGGCAGGGCCGGCTCGTCCAGCTCGACCTCCGCACCCGCACCCTGGGCGGTCACGGTCGCAGGCCGCTGAGCGTCACGCGCGCGCAGCTTGACGGTGCAGCGCAGGCCGGCGCCGGGCAAGGCGGCCAGCCAGTTCACCTCGCGCAAGGCTAGGCGCGTGGTGCCGGAGCGGCGCGGCCCCACGACGATCCGCCGCGTGCCCGGCTCGATGGCGACGACCGCCTGCCGTTCGCCACCGAGCAGCGCCGCGTCGCCCAGACGCTTCGACTGACCGACCGTGTAGCGCCCGATGCCGGCGTGCCGGCCGACCACCTGGCCCTCGCGCGTGACGATCTCGCCGTCCGAGACCGCGTCCGGCTGCAGCCGGCCCACCAGCTCGGCGTAGCGCCCGTCCGGCACGAAGCAGATATCCTGGCTGTCGGGCTTCCTCGCGACCGCGAGGCCGAGGCGCTCGGCAACGCTGCGTGTGGCCGCCTTGTCCGGCATGTCGCCGAGCGGAAAACGGCAGAAATCGAGCTGCGACCGGGTGGTGGCGAACAGGAACCAGCTCTGGTCGCGCTGCGGGTCGGCGGCCATGTGCAGCTCGGCGCCGCCCGGCCCGGAAACGCGTCGCACGTAATGTCCGGTCGCCATCGCCTCGGCGCCCAGCTCGCGGGCCATGCCCAGCAGGTCGGTGAATTTCGGGCCCTGGTTGCAGCGCACGCAGGGCACCGGCGTCTCGCCGGCCGCGTAGCTGGCGGCGAAATCGTCGATGACCGCCGCGCGGAACCGTGCCTCCGCGTCGATGACGTAATGCGGAATGCCGAGCCGGTCGGCCACGTCGCGCGCATCGTGTATGTCCTGGCCGGCGCAGCAGGCGCCGGGCCGGCGCACGGCCGCGCCATGGTCGTAGAGCTGCAGCGTCACGCCGATCACCTCGTGTCCGGCTTCGGCCAGCAGGCCGGCCACCACGCTGCTATCCACCCCGCCCGACATGGCGGCCACGATACGCACGCTTGCTCTCCTCGGACGCTGGCGGCGGCGCTTCAGGACGCCCGCTTCAAGACGTGTGGGCGGCGCCCGCCGGCTGCACGTCCACGCTTACGTTCAAGGTGGTGTAGCCGGGTTGACCTTTCAGGATCAGGTGCACGGTAAATGCGTCATGCCCGACGAAACCCGGGGTCGCCGCATATTCCACGCTGGTCCGGCCGTTATACTTCACGACGGTCTCGCTGCCATGGGCGGGCAGCGCCGGCACCAGCGGCGCGTCATACGGCGCGCCGTTGCCGGCAACCAGCGAGGCCGCGCAATAGCCGCCATCATTGCCGATGGTCATGACGACATTGGCCGAGCCGCCATCGGTCACATGGAACGGAGAGACAGTGCACAGCGCCGAGGGCGGCGGGCCGAGATGGGGCGGCAGGCGCGTCGGCGCCTCGACGATGGGGGCGAGCGGTTTGGCGCAGCCGGCCAGGATAGCGGCCAAGGACAGGGTGGACACGCCAAGCAGAACTCGCCGCACGTACATACTCCGCAGATCGGTGACGGCCACGGCACGGACCGGGCACTTGCGCAGTGCGCATACCCCGGCCCTGGCCGCGGGGCTATAGCCGGCCGCATGGCGCGGCCGCATCACTTCGGGCAAGCCCGGTATGCCGGCGCGGATTTCCGGTTGCATGGCTCACGCGAAAACGATTTAGCTGCGCCGAACATCCCGCCTGCCGGAGCACGCCGATGCGTTTCGCAAGTTCTGCCGTTCTGACCGCCTGCCTGCTGGCCGCCCCGTCGCTGCACGCCACGACAAAGCATGTCGGCCGCGGCCACGTGCCGGTCGCCGCCCCCTCCTGCCAGTTTCCGTCGGTCCGCGCCTCCTTCGACATCGAGGGGCTGAAGAGCCAGCTCATGGTGACGGCGCTCGCCTGCAAGGAGCAGGACAAGTATAACGTGTTCATGTCGCGGTACAAGCCGGACGTGGCGCGTGCGGAGCAGAGCCTGGCCGGCTACTTCAAGCAAACCTACGGCAAGCAGTCGCAGAAGGCGTATGACGAGTACATCACCAACCTGGCCGACGTGCAGGAGCAGGACGGGCTGAAGGCCGGCACCGCGTTGTGCGAGAACCTGCCCGCGATGTTCGACGAGGTGATGAGCCTGCACGATCCGTCCGAGCTGCACGACTACGTCAACAGCAAGGTCATCGCCCAGCCGATCGACTTCCACGCCTGCACGGGGACGGCGCCGGCCACCGCCACCACGCACCGGTCGAAGCACACGACGCATTCGTCACGCAAGAGCACCTGAGGCGGAACAGGCGACCGCTTCAGAAATCCTCGAGTCGGATGGTCAGGCTGCGCGCATGGGCGTGCAGCCCCTCCGCCTCCGCCAGCAGCGCTCCTGACGGTCCGATGGCGCGCAGCGCGGCCTGGTCGGCGTCGATCCAGGTCGTGCGCTTGAGGAACTCATAGGTCGACAGGCCGGACGAAAAACGGGCGGTGCGGCCGGTCGGCAGCACGTGGTTGGGGCCGGCGATGTAGTCGCCGAGCGCCTCTGGCGTGTAGCGGCCCAGGAATGCGCTGCCGGCGTGACGGATCTGCGCGAAGATTGCGTGCGGGTCAGAAGTCATGATCTGCAGATGCTCGGGCGCCAGAAGGTTGGCCAGCGACGCCGCCTCGCCGAAATGGCGCACGACGATGATCGCGCCATGCGACCACCAACTGGCGCCGGCGATGGCCGCGCGCGGCAGGGTGGTCAACGCCGCTTCGACGGCACGCGCCACAGACTCGGCGAAAACGGCGCTGTCGGTGATCAGGATGGCCTGCGCGCTCTCATCGTGCTCGGCCTGGGCCAGCAGGTCGATGGCGACATGGCCAGGGTCGTTCGCCGCATCGGCCAGGATCAGCACCTCCGAGGGGCCGGCGATGCCGTCGATGCCGACGCGGCCGAACACCTGGCGCTTGGCTTCGGCGACATAGGCGTTGCCCGGGCCTACGATCCGGTCCACCGGCGCGATGCTCGGGGTGCCGTAGGCCAGCGCCGCCACCGCCTGCGCGCCGCCCACTCGGAACACCTCCGTCACCCCGGCCCGGTGCGCGGCGGCCAGGACAAGCGGGTTCAACACCCCGTCCGGCGCCGGCACGCACATCGCGATGCGTGGCACGCCGGCGATGCGGGCGGGGATTGCGTTCATCAGCACAGAGGACGGGTAGGAGGCGCGGCCGCCAGGCACGTACAGCCCGACGCTGTCGAGCGGGGTCCAGCGCATGCCCATGGTCAGGCCGGCCTCGTCATGCATCTGCATGTCGATCGGCATGTGCGCGCGGTGGAATGCCTCCACCCGGTCGGCGGCCAGATGCAGCGCGGCCAGCAGCGCCGGCTCGATGCCGGCCGCGGCGGCCCCGATCTCGTCGGCCGGGATGCGCAGGGTGTCGGCGGTCAGGCGGACGCGGTCGAAACGCTCCGTGAGTTGGCAGAGCGCCTCGTCGCCGCCGGCCCGGACCTCGGCGATGATGCCGGCGACGGCGCCATCCACGCGCGAAATCGTCTCGCGGGCCTCCCCCAGCAGCGCCTCGAACGCGTCCGCGAAGCCCGGCTCGGCCGTGGACAGCCGCCTCATGCGGCGACAGCCGTCTGGAACCGGGCGATCCAGGCGCCCAGCTCCTCCGGCCGGGTCTTGAGTACGGTGCGGTTGACGATCAGCCGGCTGGTGACCTCGGCGATCATCTCCGTCTCGCGCAGGCCGTTGGCGCGCAGCGTCGATCCGGTCTGCACCAGATCGACGATAAGGGCACACAGGCCCAGGCCGGGCGCCAGTTCCATCGCGCCGTTGAGGTGCACCACGTCGGCATGGATGCCCCGGGCGGCGAAGTGACGGCGCGCGGTGTTGGGGTATTTCGTGGCCACGCGCACGCTGGACCACCGCCGCGGGTCGTCCAGCACCGCGTCCACGGGAGCCGCCACCGACACGCGGCAGGCGCCGATGCCGAGGTCGAGCGGTGCGTAAATCTCGGAAAAATCGAACTCCCCCAGCACGTCGGCGCCGCAAATGCCCAGCGCGGCGGCGCCGTAGGCCACGAAAGTGGCGACATCGAACGGGCGGACCCTTATCACGTCGAGACCCGGCTCGTTGGTCGGGAAACGGAGCCGCCTGCTATCCTCGTCGGTGGAATCGGCGGCCGGCACGATGCCCGCGCGGGCGAGCAGCGGCCCGCATTCGGCCAGGATGCGCCCCTTCGGCAAGGCCAGGACCAACGGCGCGAGTTCGGCCGTCTCCCGCGCGGGCGAAGCCGGCGAGGCGTGCGTGGCGGGAAAATCCATGCGCGGGCGCTTACCATGCACCACGGTGCATGTCAGGTGGGCGGCACGCGCTTCAGCCGCAACGCCGACCAATCCGCATCGATGGCGATCTGGGCGATCGTGTCCAGGCCATAGGCCGGCGCCAGCCCGCGGATCACGTCGCGGTTCAGATCGCCGGCGCGCGGCGAGGTCAGCTTCACATAGGCCACCCAGAGCAGCGCATCGGGCCTGAGGGTCGGCAGCGCGCCGGCAAGCCAATGCTCAAGCCACGCGCGCTCCGGCGCGAAGGCCAGCACGATGTCGGCCTCGGCCGGGACGGTGTCGGCGCCGTCGAGCCCGAGGCCGTCGATTGCGAGGCCGGCGGGCGGGCCGATGACCGCCAGCCTTCGACCGCGTTTGACCTGCAACCGCTCGGCCAGCGTCTTGTCGGACATGACATCGTCCTCATGCGCCCGTATCAACCACCAAAGGCGCTCTCTGCCACCCAGGTTTCCGCTTCGCCGCGCGCGGTGAACCTACTACAGGCTGCCATCATCATGGGAAGAACCGGATCATGATAACGCGCTCACTACTGCTCGCGACCTCCCTCTGGCTTGGCCTGGCCGGCCTGGCCGGCGCCACCTCGCAGCCCGATGCGGCGCTGCTGGCCGCCGTCCACGGTCAGCAGCGCACGCCCGCGCTGGTGGCGCGCGACCCCGCGCGCCATCCGGCCGAAGAGCTCGCCTTCTTCGGCCTGACCCCGTCATCCACGGTGATCGAGATCTGGCCGGGCGGCGGTTACTGGACCGAAATACTCGCGCCCTATCTCGCGAAATCAGGCCATTACAGCGTGGTGCTGCCGAACGGCGACAGCGAGGAGCACACGGTGCAGAAGTTCCGCGACACGTTCGTGGGCAAGCCCGGCTACACCAACATGAAGGTGATCACCGGCATGCGCGGGATGCCGGCGGGCAGCGCCGATTTCGTGCTGACCTTCCGCAACGTGCATAACTGGATGGAGGCGGGCCAGGCGGACCTCGCATTCGCCAGCTTCTATCACGCGCTGAAGCCGGGCGGCATACTGGGCGTGGAAGAGCATCGCGGGCTCGACACCGTGACGCAGGACCCGAAGGCGGAAAACGGTTACGTGCGCCAGGATTACACGGTGGCGCTCGCCAAGAAGGCCGGGTTCGAACTGGTGGGCAGCTCCGAGCTGGACGCGAACCCGAAGGATACGAAGGACTATCCCAAGGGAGTCTGGACCCTGCCGCCCACCTTCGCGCTGGGCGATGTCGATCACGCAAAATACGCGGCGATCGGCGAGGCCGACAATTTCATCCTGAAATTCCGCAAGCCTGCCAGGTAGGTTTTCGCATGGCCCGCCTTCAGGTGAGCCGGAGTTTGTCGATCGACGAGGCGGAGGTGAGCGAGCGTTTCGTGCTCGCCTCCGGTCCGGGCGGGCAGAACGTCAACAAGGTATCCACGGCGGTCGAGCTGCGCTTCGACATCCGCCACTCGCCGTCGCTGCCGGATGCGGTCAAGGCGCGGCTTGCGAAACTGGCGGGTGCGAGGATGACGCAGGACGGCGTGCTGGTGCTGAGCGCGCAACGCTTCCGCACCCAGACGCGCAACCGGGAGGACGCGCTGGAGCGTCTGTTCGAGCTGATCCGCGCGGCGGAGGTGGCCCCCAAGCGTCGCCGCGCCACGCGCCCGACGCTCGGCAGTCAGCAGCGGCGGTTGGAGAGCAAGGGGGTGCGGGCGGGGACGAAGGTGATGCGGCGGCGGCCTGAGGAAGAGTAAGCGCTACTTTCTTGAAAGAAAGTAGCAAAGAACTTTGTCAATTGAGCGCGCCTAAATGAGTAAAAGTTCTTTGGTTCTTTCTTTCAAGAAAGAACTTCTTTCTTTCTTTTCAGATGTGTATAGCCCGCCCATCCGCCGCAAGTGCCGCCTCCTTCACCGCCTCGCTCAAAGACGGATGCGCATGGCATGTGCGCGCGATGTCTTCGGCACTCGCGCCGAACTCCATGGCGGTGGCGATCTCCGCGATCAGCGTGCCCGCATCCGGCCCGATGATGTGCGCGCCCAGCACACGGTCACTCGCCTTGTCGGCCAGGATTTTGACGAAGCCGTCCGTCGATCCCATGGCCCGTGCACGGCCGTTGGCGGTGAACGGGAATTTGCCAACGTTGTATGTGATGCCGTCGCGCTTCAGCATCTCCTCCGTGGCGCCGATGCTGGCGACCTCCGGCCAGGTGTACACGACGCCGGGGATGACGCCGTAATTGACGTGTCCCGCCTGGCCCGCGATCAGCTCGGCCACGGCCATGCCTTCCTCTTCGGCTTTGTGAGCGAGCATCGGGCCGGTGATCACGTCGCCGATGGCGTAGATGCCTTCGACATTCGTGCGGTAATGCTCATCGATCTTGACGAACCCGCGCTCGTCGAGCGCCACGCCGGCGTCCTCCAACCCCAAACCCTTCGTGAACGGGCGGCGGCCGATGGAGACGAGCACCACATCGGCCTGCAGCGTTTCCGACGGGCCGCCCTTGGCGGGTTCGACGGTCAGCTCGACGGACTTGTCGGTGGCCTTGGCCGAGGTGACCTTTGTGGACAGCTTGAACTTGAGGCCCTGCTTGCCGAGCACGCGTTCGAACGTCTTGCCGACCTCGCCGTCCATGCCCGGCACCAGCCTGTCGAGGTACTCGATCACGGTGACCTCGGCGCCCAGGCGATGCCAGACGGACCCCAGCTCCAGCCCGATATAGCCGCCGCCGATCACTACCAGGCGGTCCGGCACCCGGTCGAGCTCGAGCGCGCCGGTGGAGGTGACGATCCGGCGTTCGTCCACGGTCACGCCCGGCAGCGGAACGCTCTCGCTGCCGGTGGCGATGACGATGTGTTTCGCGGCGTACGTCTTGCCATCGACGCTCACCTGGCCCTGCGCCGAGATACGGCCCTCGCCGCGCAGCCAGTCGATCTTGTTCTTCTTGAAAAGGAAGGCGACGCCGTTGACGTTGGCGGCCACGACCTCGCTTTTGCGCTTCTGCATCTGCGCCAGATCGAGCTTCACACCTTCGACGATGATGCCGTGCGCCTTGAACGAGCCCTGCACCTCGTGAAAGTTTTCCGAGGATTGCAGCAGCGCCTTCGACGGGATGCAGCCGATGTTGAGGCAAGTACCGCCCAAAGTCGCGCGCATCTCCACGCAGGCGGTGCGCAGGCCGAGCTGCGCCGCACGGATGGCGGCCACATAGCCGCCCGGACCGCCGCCGATGACCACGACATCATAGGTGCCGGCAATGTCGGAGGCCGGAGTTTGCGGCGCCGGGTGTGCCG
>CAXUNK010000103.1:0-9987 GCA_964252425.1 uncultured Acetobacteraceae bacterium | reverse complement strand
GCGCGCCGGCGCCGGCCAGCCCGCCCATCTTGTGACCGGACACCGCCAGGCTGTCGGCGCCCAGTGCGGTGAAATCGACCCCGATGCGGCCGGGCGCCTGCACCGCATCGACGTGCAGCAGCGCGCCCTGGCCATGGCACAGTGAAGCGGCCTCACGGATCGGATGGATCACCCCGGTCTCGTTGTTGGCCAGCATCAGGCAGACCAGCGCCGGGCCGCCGGTCAGCAGGCGTGCGAGCGCGTCGAAGTCGATGCTGCCCGACGGTGTGACGGCGAGGGGCTGCGCGTCCGGTGCCGCGGCGCGCACCGCATCGTGCTCGGTCGCGCCGATGAGGATGCGCCGGCCCGCGCCCAGACCGGCCACCGCCAGCGCGTTGGCCTCCGTCCCGCCGGAGGTGAACACGATATCGGCCGGCGCCGCACCCAGACGGGCGGCGATGTCTCGGCGTGCCTGCTCCAGCACGCGCCGGGCGGCGCGCCCGCCGGCATGCACCGAGGAGGCGTTGCCGGTCAGCGCCATCGTGTCCAGCGCCGCCGCGCGCGCTTCGGGCCGCAAAGGCTCCGTCGCGTTGGCGTCCAGGTAAATCATGACCCGCCGTATGTGGACCCAAGCGGTAGAAACATGAAGGTCATGCGACGATTTCAGTGTTAACTTGGTGCTTGCCCTGCCTATATCTGCGGCGGGCCATGGTGTGGCCGGCTGGTTTGCAGGCAATCGCCGCGCCGGTTACCCGCCAAGCCAACCTGGTTTTCCGTGGCGAGCGAGGCAGTGCGCGTCCGGATGAGTAGCTGCAGAGAAGGCTGCGCCACGCCTCGGCGCGCCGATGGAAGAACGAAGAAGACATGCCCGAGGTGATGTTCGCCGGCCCTGACGGGCGCCTGGAGGGTCGCTACCACCACAGCAAGGAGAGTGCCGCGCCGCTGGCGCTCATCATGCACCCGCATCCCTTGCACGGCGGCACGATGAACAATCGCATTACGTATACGATGTATCAGAGTTTCCAAAAACTCGGATTCTCCGTGATGCGGTTCAACTTCCGTGGCGTGGGACGCAGCCAGGGCCGTTATGATGGCGGAATCGGCGAAATCGGCGATGCGGCCTCGGCACTCGACTGGATGCAGATGGTCAACCCCAGCCATGGCGGCTTGTGGATCGCCGGCTATTCGTTCGGCGCCTTCGTGGGCATGCAGCTTCTGATGCGGCGCCCCGAAGTGTCCGGCTGGATCTCGGTGGCGCCGCCGGCCAGCCACTACGATTTCGGCTTCCTGGCGCCGTGCCCCTGCGGCGGGCTGCTGATCCATGGTGATGCCGACGAGCTCGTTCCCGAGCCGAGCGTGCGCAAGCTGGTGGACAAGCTGAACACGCAGAAGAACGTGACTGTCGATTACCGGATCTTCGCAGGCGCGGACCACGTCTTCGCCAACCATGCCGAACAGGTGGGCGAGGCGACAGAGGATTACGTCAAGAAAGTGCAGGCGCGCAAGACGATGGCGCTGGCTGCCGACTGACGCCGCTGCCGGGTGGGATGCGTCGTGGCATCCCACCCAGTCTTCAAGGGCGGATGCTACCTCGCCGCCATCTCGGCCACGCGCTTGCCCAGCAGGCGTGCCGTCTCTAGGTCGCCCGGGAACGGCCCATCCCCGGGCGACCCGTCCGACGGTGATTGCGCCAGCGCCCCGGAAAACCCCGCCAGCCAGTTCACGTCGTTGCGCTGCGACGCCTTCTGGTTCGCGGGCATCAGCGCGGTGCCCACCCACACCATGCCGTGCTGCATCGCCAGCGTCATCAGATACGAGATGGTGGCGCCCTTGTCGCCGTTGATGCTGGCCGAGTTCGTGAAGCCGGCCGCGATCTTGTCTTTCCACGCCATCTGAAACCACGGTTTGCTGCTGGCGTCAGCGAATTTTTTGAACTGCCACGCCGGCCCGCCCATGTAGGTCGGCGCACCGAAGATGACAGCGCGCGATTGCAGGATCGTCTCCCACCCGCCCTCCGGCAACTCGCCATGCTCGTCGATGCGCAGCACTTGCGCGGGCCCCGCCTCGCTCGCGCCGGCAGCCACGGCCTCGGCCTGCTTGGCCGTGTGTCCGTATCCGCTGAAATAAACCACTGCAATACCCGGCATATGCATCCCCCACGATGTTCGAGGCCCCAGATGGGCCTGACGGAAGCCGGAGCAAGCGGCTGACATCGTCCGGTTGACACCCGGCGTCCGGTCTGGACTCCATGGGCCAGCAGCTTGGAAGCCATTGCCCCGATGACAAAACGCCACCTGATCGCCAGCGCCGCCCTCTCGCTGATCGCCCTGTCGGCTATGGCCGCCGAGACGACTCCGCCGGCCGGCAAGGGTTGGGGATTCGACGTCGGCGGCATGGACCGCAGCGTGAAGCCAGGCGCCAATTTCTACGAGTACGCCAACGGCGCCGCGGTGCGCGCCATCACCATTCCGCCCGACCGCACGAATTTCGGCAGCTTCACCGTGTTGACCGACCTGTCGGAGGTGCGCGTGCACGCCATCCTGGAGGCGGCGTCGCATGGTGTGGCAGCCCAGCCGACCGATCCGCTCGGCAAGGCCGGCGCGCTCTATCACGCCTTCATGGACGAGGCGGGAGTGGAGGCCCGAGGTGCCGCGCCGCTGAAACCCGAGTTGGCTGCGATCTCCGCGCTGAAGACGCCGGCCGACTTCGCCACCCTCCAGGGTCGTGCGCAATCGAGTTTCCAAGGCTCGCTGTTCAGCATGGCCGTCCAGCCGGACGCGAAGGACCCGACGAAATACACGATCACCATCGGCCAGGACGGGTTGGGCATGCCCGACCGCGATTACTACCTGACCGCGCAGTTCGCCGACAAGAAGGCGAAATACACCGGGTTCGTCACGCACATGCTGACGCTGGCCGGTTGGCCCGACCCGGCGGGCAGCGCGTCGAAGGTTCTGGCGTTCGAGCAGAAGATCGCCGAAGCGAGCTGGCCACGTGCCGACGAACGCGACCCGGACCGAATCTACAACCCGATGACGCCGGCCGAGCTTGCGTCCATGGCGCCCGGCTTCGATTGGCCGGCATTCTTCCGCGCCGCCGAGCTGGGCACGCCGGACCGCGTCGTGATCGAGGAGAAATCCGCGATCGCGAAGATCGCCGCGATCGCCGGCGCCACGCCGATCGATACGCTTCAGGCCTGGGCGGCGTTCCACCTGGCCAACAACGCCGCCTCGGTGTTGTCGAAACCCTTTGTCACCACCGCGTTCGAATTCAACAATCACGAGCTGCAGGGCCAGCCGGAGCAGCGGCCGCGCTGGAAGCGCGCTGTGGGCGCGACCGAGACCGCGCTCGGCGAGGCGGTGGGCGAGGCCTATGTCGCGAAATACTACCCGCCCGAGGCGCAGGCGAAGATGGAGGCGCTGACGCATGATCTGCGCGCCGCCTTCCGCGTGCGCCTCCAGCACAATGACTGGATGTCGCCGGAGACGCGCGAAAAGGCCGTCGAGAAACTGGACGCGTTCGATTTCCAGATCGGCCGGCCGAAGAAATGGCGCGACTACTCCAGCCTGTGGGTCAATAGCACCGACCTGTATGGCGACGTCGAGCACGGCACCGCGTTCGAATGGTCGTACCAGCGCGGCCATCTCGGCCACCCCGTGGACAAGGATGAGTGGGACCTGACGCCGCAAACGGTGAACGCCTACAACAACCCGGTGTTCAACGAGGTCGTGTTCCCCGCGGCCATCTTGCAGCCGCCCTTCTTCAACAAGGACGCCGATCCGGCGATCAATTACGGCGGCATCGGCGCGGTGATCGGCCACGAGATGACGCACGGCTTCGACGACGAAGGCCGCAAGTTCGACGCGCAGGGCCGGCTGCACGATTGGTGGACGGCGGAAGACGCCAAACGTTTCGACGCGCTCGGCAAGCGGTTCGGCGCGGAATACGCGGCGATGGACATCATGCCCGGCGCGCACATCAACCCGCAACTGACGATGGGCGAGAACATCGCCGATCTGGGCGGGCTGAACCTGGCGCTCGACGCCTATCACGCCTCGCTACACGGCCAGCCGGCGCCGGTGCTGGACGGGCTGACCGGCGACCAGCGCGTGTTCCTGGGCTGGGCGCAGGTCTGGCGCGCCAAGGTGCGGCCGGATGCCGCCCGCCAGCGCCTGGTGACCGACCCGCATTCCCCGCCCGAAGCGCGCGTGAACGGCCCAAGCCAGAACATCGACGGGTGGTACACGGCGTTCGCCGTCAAGCCGGGCGATGCGCATTATCTGGCGCCGGAGCAGCGGGTGAAGATCTGGTAGGCGGGGGCGGCTGACCAGCGCTCAACATCGCACATCGCGCGACCGCAAAGTTCGCGACGCTGCGCTGCTGCGTCGGTTGCCAGGGCGCGCTTTGCAGTGTTGCCGAAGACAGGAGCGC
The DNA here is from genome assembly GCA_964252425.1 of uncultured Acetobacteraceae bacterium. Lineage (GTDB taxonomy): Bacteria > Pseudomonadota > Alphaproteobacteria > Acetobacterales > Acetobacteraceae > BOG-908. The sequence continues at coordinate 5,577 of CAXUNK010000103.1, read as the reverse complement.
CGCCTATCGTCATCCCATGGACCAAGCACCTGCAAGCTGTGGCGCGCCCTCGTCATGGACACACGCCATCGAACGGGCCCGCGCGAACGTGGTGGCCGGGCATGTGTCAGAGATCGACGTCGAGGCGTTGTGCCAGGAAATTGAAGCTGAAGCCGATGCTGTGGAGCGTCGCGAGCCGCCAGAGCGAGCATCCGCCGCGTAGTCTTTTCCGCCGAAGCGCTTGCGCAGATCGCGGAGCTACGATGGACCTACTAGCTTTTTCCGAACTCGCTTTCGGATGCGTTTTGGGCAGCGCCGTCCCCTGCCAGACGCGCCGCGGGCAAGGCGCCGGCCAAGATCTGTGCCCAAGCTGATTGACCATTCGGCGCAGCAATCAAATCCTGCCGCACCTCCAACTCAACGTACGCCAGCCCACGTGCCTCGGCATGAACGGGCACCGTGTAATCGGACTCGTCACCCAGGCTGTAGGGTTCGTTCTCGCCCACATGCCATCCCGCCTCGCGTAGCAGTGCCGCCAGCGCCAGCGACAGCTCAGCGTAGCGGTTGAACAGCACGCCCGCGTGCCACGGCCGCGCCACGCCACCCATCACCGGCGTGAAACTATGCATCGCGATCAGCACGGTGGGCTGCCCGGCGCCCCGACGGGCGTCGATCTCGGCCCTGATCGCGTCGTGATAGGGGGTGAAAATCTCCCTCGCCCGCGCGTCCCGCGCCGCCCGGTCCAGACCCGCATTGCCTGGCACTGCCGTCCCGTCGCTCACCTCCGGGACCGAGGTCGGGTGTCCCGGCCGCCGGTTGCAGTCGATCACGAGGCGCGAATAAACCTGCTCGATCCATGTCGCACCCAGCATGGGCGCCAACACCGCGCACAGGCCGGCAATGCCGATATCCCAGGCGATATGGCGCTCCCGATCGGCCGCGCCCACCCCCAGATCGCCCAGCACCGACGGCACAAGCCGCCCGGCATGATCGGCCACCAGCAGGAACGGCGAGCCGGCCCCCCGGTGCACGCGCACTGGCGCCGGGTCGTCCGGACCGAGCAGGATTTGGGTTGCTGCATCATCTTGGGGCATGGCGGTTGCATAAACGCTTCGCCCGCCCCGGCCCAGCCGCTAGTCTCACCGGGTTCGGCGCCGCGTGCCGCCTGAGGACAAAAATGCCGCGACTGACCGTGCGCCATGTCTCGACCTACCGCTACCGACAGCCGGTGGCGTTCGGCGAGCACCGCGTCATGTTCCGCCCGCGCGACAGCTACGACCAGCGGCTGCTGCACGCCGAGCTGCGGGTGGAGCCGGAGCCGGCCTCCGTGCACTGGATGCACGACGTGTTCGGCAACTGCGTCGCCTGCGTCTGCTTCACCCCGGCGCGGGCGAAGACCCTGCGGTTCGAGAGCACGATCGAGCTGGACCATGCGGCGCACGAGACGCTGCATTTTCCGCTCTCCCGGCACGCCGAAGCCTACCCCTTCACCTACGATCCGGAAGACATGCCGGACCTGCTCCGCTCCATCGAGCGGCACTACCCAGACCCGCAGCGCGAGCTGTCCAAATGGGCCCAGGGCTTCGTTCGCGCCCGTACTCCGGCGCGCACCGCCGAGCTGCTGGCGCGCATCACCCACGCCATACGGCGCGATTTCACCTATGTGCGGCGCGAGGAAGCGGGCATACAGGACCCGCTGTTGACGTTGAAGCTGCGCAGCGGGTCGTGCCGCGATTTCGCGCTGCTGATGATGGAGGCGGTGCGCAGCCTCGGGTTCGCGGCGCGCTTCGTCTCCGGTTACCTGCACGTGCCCGCCACCGAACCGGGGCGTATGGGCGGCGGCGCCACCCATGCCTGGGTGCAGGTCTATCTGCCCGGCGCGGGCTGGATGGAATTCGATCCGACCAACGGCATCGTCGGCAGCACCGGACTGATCCGTGTGGCCATCGCCCGCGATCCGGCGCAGGCCCTGCCGTTGTGGGGTAGCTGGACCGGGTTCCCAAGCGACAGCCTGGGTCTCTCCGTCGAGGTCAGCGTCGTCGAAACCGGCGGCGCGGACGCCGCGGGCGCCGGCCTGACCGCACCACTTACCGCCGCGAAAGGCTAACTCCGCATATGCGCATCCACGCCGGCTACGATATCAGCTTCGATTGCTTTCAACCGACGCCGATGATGTTGGCGATCAGCGTGCATCCCAGCCGGGCGCACGATCTGCTGACCGAGGCGCCGATCACCTTCACGCCGCATGTCTCGCTCAGCACCTACACCGACAGTTTCGACAATTTGTGCACGCGCATCATCGCCCCGCCCGGCCGCACCATCATCCACACCGCTTTCGACGTGTACGATACGGGATTGGCGGACGCGGTCGACACGTCTGCCGAGCAGCACCCGGTTGAAGAGCTGCCGCCCGACATGCTGACCTTTCTGCTCGGCAGCCGCTATTGCGAGACCGACCGGTTGAGCGACACCGCCTGGTCGCTGTTCGGCCACACACCGCCCGGCTGGGGCCGGGTGCAGGCGATCTGCGATTTCGTGCACAACCACATCAGGTTCAATTACCAGGATGCGCGCAGCACGCGCACCGCCTGGGAGGGCTACCAGGAGGGGCGCGGCGTCTGCCGCGATTTCGCGCATCTGGCCGTGGCCTTCTGCCGCTGCATGAACATCCCCGCACGCTACTGCACCGGCTACCTGGGTGACATCGGCGTGCCGCGGCTGGACGCGCCCGGCGATTTCTCCGCCTGGTTCGAGGCCTATCTGGGCGGACGCTGGTTCACCTTCGACGCGCGCCATAACGTGCCGCGCATCGGCCGCATCCTGATGGCGCGCGGTCGCGACGCCACCGATGTCGCGATCAGCACGGTGTTCGGCCCTTCGATCCTGTCCGGGTTCACCGTCTGGACCGACGAGGTGCCGGAGTGAGCGTGCTTGCGCCCCGCCCCTGATTTTGCTTCCTGACGGCATGCCGACCCTCACGCCACGCGCCCAAGCCGAGGCCGCCGCGCGCCGCGAACGCGAGGCGGCGGCACTCCGCGAAAACCTGCGCCGCCGCAAGGCGCAGGACCGCGCGCGGGAAGACAGGACCGAGATGCCCACCGTACTGGTCGCTGATGGGTTCAGGCTGTTTTTCTTCAGTCGCGAGCCGAACGAGCCGCCGCATGTTCATGTAAAGCGGGCAGAGGCCACGGCCAAATTCTGGCTTGCACCCGTGCAGCTCGCCCGGAATTACGGCTTCCCCGATCACGAGCTCGGCGCCTTGACCGAGCTTGTCGCAACGCATCGGCAGCAATGCCTGGAGGCATGGCATGGTTTTTTCGGCGCATAGCAGCACTGTCGGTGCACGCATTCGAGACGTGACGTTTACCGAATCCGACTTTTCCGTCGTGCTGGACGATGGAAAAACCGTCACCCGGCCGCTCTCCTGGTTTCCAAGATTGGCGCGAGCTTCTTCAACCGCACGCCAGAACTGGGAACTCACCTGCGCCGGCTATGGCTTGCACTGGCCGGACGTGGATGAAGATATCAGCCTGGAGGCGTTGCTGGCCGGCGCACGCGCACCCGTCGGTTCCGAGGAGTGGCGCTCACCCTTTCTGACAACCGGCCTCTGAAGACATCCCCTGAATGCCGGTCCTGCCCGATCACTGGATACGCCGCATGGCGGCCGAGCACGCCATGATCGAACCGTTCGTGGAGACGCAGAAACGCGAAGGCGTGATCAGCTACGGCCTGTCCAGCTACGGCTACGATGCGCGCGTGGCCGACGATTTTCGCATCTTCACCAACGTGGACAGCGCGATCGTCGATCCCAAGGAGTTCTCCGAGTCGAGCTTCGTGACGCGCCGTGCGCCGGTCTGCATCATCCCGCCGAACAGTTTCGCCCTGGCCCACACGGTCGAATACTTCCGCATCCCGCGCGACATACTGGTCATATGCCTCGGCAAATCGACCTATGCGCGCTGCGGCATCATCGTCAACGTCACCCCGCTCGAACCCGAATGGGAAGGACAGGTCACCATCGAGATCAGCAACACCACGCCGTTGCCGGCGAAGATCCATGCCAATGAGGGCATCTGCCAGTTCCTGTTCCTGCGTGGCGAGACGCCGCCGGAGGTGAGCTACGCCGACAAGCGCGGCAAATACATGGGCCAGCGCGGCGTCTCATTGCCTAGGTTGTGATCGTGACGCTTGAAGCAAGCAGTCCTTTTTTGAAAAAAGATGCTGTGTCTAGGGTCAAGCGCGTCTGACCTTTTTGCGAGGGTTGCGCGTGGTCCGGTCTGCGTAAAGCCCGGGCCGCTGCGCGGTGGCCTTTGGCCAGGCTTGACGCAGCCCGGCCCACGCGCGGGGGCGTTGGCAGGTCGGGACGAGGAAGCGTCGCTGCAGTCGAACCAGGAAGCGGGTGCTCGGTGCGCGCTTTGGGTCAGGCGGGGGTGGCGTGTGCGGGCAGGTGGTCTGGCTTGAAGCCTGTCTGGGTGCGGATGACGGCGTGCGCCATGACGAGAAGCTTGCGGGCGACCGCGACCAGGATGACCTGGTTCGGTTTTCCCGCGGCTTTCAGGCGGTCCGCGAAGCCGGTGAGTTTGGGGTTGTGCCGTCGTGCGCTCAACGCTGCGAGGTAGAGTGCGCGGCCGATGACGGCGTTGCCGATGCGGCTGATCCCGGCCGAGCGGCGTCGGGCGCCTGAGCTGTGTTCGGCGGGCGAGAGCCCGGCGAAGGCGGCCAGTGCCTTGGGATCGAACGCGGCGATGTTGGGCAGTTCGGCCAGCAGCAGGGCAGCGGTGACCGGGCCGATGCCGGGGATGGTGCAAAGCAGGTCGAAGTTCGTCTGCAACGCCGCATCGCTGGCCAGAAGATCGCGTATGGCCGTCGTCATGGCGGCGATCTCGGTGTCGATGGCCTGCCTGCTGCGTTCGAGCGAGGCGCGCACGGTTTGCGAGTGCAACCCGGCCCCGAGGCGATTGGTCTGCTGCGTGCGCTCGGCCTTGAGGCTGGCGCAGCGCCGGGTCAGTTCGCGCAGCTCGCGCATATGGGCCAGAGGGGGTGTCCAGGGCCGCGGCTTTTGGGTGCTGCAGAACCGGGCAATAAGGCCGGCATCGTGCTTGTCGGTTTTGTTGCGGGACAGCTCGGCGTCTCCGAAGGCTTTGATCTGCTTGGGATTGACGATGCTGACGGTGAGCGAGGCGGCGTGCAGGTGGGCTGCCAGGTCGAGGCCCCAATTGCCTGTGGCCTCCATGCAGGCATGCAGGCCGGTGTCGGGCGTGCGATGTTTGGCCAGCCAGATGTCGAGCTGCTCGAACCCGGCTTGGGTGTTGTCGAATGAGGCATGGTGTTTGCCGCTCTGCCCGATCAGGAGGGCGTCGAACGTGAGTTTGGCGATGTCGAGACCGAGGATGTCCATGGCGTATGCTCCCGCCCAGATGGTGCCGCCCCTCTCAAGCCGTCCTTGTAATCAGGCTGCCCGACAAAGCCGGCGCCCAAGATGCCGTCCAGCCGAGGAACGCAAGGCGCGGCGGGCCCCGAGCTTTTTTCCAGACTTCACGCCCAGGACCAAATCAGGATTCCCGCCGCCGCTGCCGCCAACCGTCGTTGCCAGCAACA
>CAXUNK010000102.1:0-10018 GCA_964252425.1 uncultured Acetobacteraceae bacterium | reverse complement strand
CCCCCCACCACTCGAAAAATTCGCCGAGCACCGCCCCTACGCCCCGCCTCACCCACGTCGCGATGGCGTTACCTTGGGCCGCGTGCCTTGGGAAGCGGCAGGCGCCAGAGTTGCCGCTTCTTAACCCGGGGTTGCAGTCCCGCCGCATCGGGCGTGAGCTTCCGTCCACGCCGCATCGCAACATCGTGCATGGGCAACCCCGAATAATATCCTACGTTACTATCGTCAGGGAGTTGGGCGGAGCAGGCCATGGGCATCGTCAAGTTCGCACTCAGGTATCCGCACACCTTCTACGTCCTGGCGATCCTGATGCTGTTCCTGGGCGGCAGCGCCATACTGGTCAGCCCCAAGGATATCTTCCCCGGCATCAACATCCCCGTGGTATCCGTCATCTGGCAGTACACCGGCCTGACGCCGGAGGAGATGGAGCAGCGGGTCACCACCTATAGCGAGTACTCGATCAGCTCGTCGGTCAACGACATCAAGACCATCGAAAGCCAGACCCTCTCAGGCATCTCGGTCGAGCGTATCTACTTCCAGCCCAACGTGAACGTCGATCTCGCAATCGCGCAGATCGTCTCGGCGTCCAATTCGATACGCGCGCTGATGCCCAGCGGCATCCAGCCGCCCACGATTGTGCAATACAACGCCTCCTCCGTGCCGGTGCTGCAGATCAGTCTCAGCTCCGACAAGCTGAACGAACAGCAGCTCTACGATTACGGCATCTACCAGATGCGCCAGCAACTGGCGCCGATCCAGGGCATCACCCTGCCCACGCCGTTCGGCGGCAAGTACAGGCAGATCATGGTCGATCTCGACCCGGACGCGCTGCGCGCGCAGGGGCTGACGCCGAACGACGTGGTGACCGCCGTCAACGCCCAGAGCCTGACGCTGCCCTCGGGCGACGCCAAGATGGGGGACCGCCAGTTCATCGTCCGCGTCAACGCCTCCGCCCAGTCGATCGAGGCGCTGAACAACGTGCCGATCCGCCAGTCGGGTGCGACCACCGTCTATCTGCGCGACGTGGCCCACGTGCGCGACGGCTGGGCGGTGCAGCAGAACATCGTGCGCACCGAGGGCCACCGTTCGGTGCTGCTGACCATCATCAAGAACGGCGACGCGTCCACGCTGGACGTCGTCAACCGCGTCAAGGCGGCGCTGCCGGCGATCCAGAAGGCGGCGCCGCCGGGCATGCAGATCTCGCTGCTGTTCGACCAGTCGGTGTTCGTCTCCAACGCCATCAGCTCGGTCCTGCGCGAGGGTGCGATCGCCGCCGGGCTGACCGCGCTGATGATCCTGGTCTTCCTGGGCTCGTGGCGATCGACGATCGTGGTGATGGTGTCCATCCCGCTCTCGATCCTGACATCGGTCGCGGTGCTCTCGGCGCTGGGCGAGACGATCAACACCATGACGCTGGGCGGCCTCGCACTCGCGGTGGGCATACTGGTCGACGACTCCACCGTCACGATCGAGAACACGCACCGGCTGCTCGAGGAAGGCGGCGATTTCGAGGAGGCGGTCACCGAGGGTGCCGCCGGCATCGCCATCCCGACGCTGATCTCGACGCTGGCGATCTGCGTGGTGTTCGTCAGCGTCTTCTTCCTGCAGGGTGCGGCCAAATACCTGTTCACGCCGCTGGCGATGGCCGTGGTCTTCGCCATGCTGGCCTCCTACGGCATCTCGCGCACGCTGACCCCGATCGTGATCCGGCTGATGCTGCGCCGCGAATACGAGGGCGACCACGAGCGCGCGCAGAAGGGATGGTTCGGCCGGTTCCACGACGGCTTCAACCGACGTTTCGACGCCTTCCGCGAGTTCTATGGCTGGCTGCTGGGCGCGATCCTGGCGCGCCGCCTGATCACGCCGCTGGTGGGCGTGTCCGTCGTCGCCTGCGCCGCGGTGCTCAGCCTGTTCGTCGGCCGCGACTTCTTTCCGCAGGTCGATGCCGGGCTGATTCAGCTGCACGTGCGCGCACCCGCACGCACGCGCATCGAGACCACGGAGAAGATCTTCCAGGCGGTCGAAGACAACATACGCGCCCACGTGCCCGGCCACGACATCAAGCTGCTGCTCGACAATATCGGACTGCCACAGCGCACGTACAACCTCGCCTACATGGACGGCACCGAGATCGGCGTGAACGACGGCACGATTCAGATCCAGCTCGCCGAGGATCGCAGCATGAGCACTGCCGCCATCACGCGCCTGTTGCGGGACGAGCTGCCGTCTTCGTTCCCCGACACGCAATTCTATTTCCAGCCGGCCGACCTGGTCACGCAGATCCTCAATTTCGGCGTGCCGTCGCAGATCGACGTGCAGGTGTCGGGCAAGGACCGCCAAGGCAACCAGAACACCGCCCGCGACATCGCCCGCCGCATCGCCGGAGTGCCCGGCATCGTGGACGCGCATGTGCAGCAGGAGCTGGACGCGCCGGAGATGTTCTACACCATCGACCGCACCCGCGCGCAGGAGCTGGGGCTGACGGTCAACCAGGTGGCCCAGGACCTCAACATCAGCCTGTCCTCCTCCGAACAGGTGACGCCGAACTTCTGGACCGATCCGGCCAACGGCATCCCGTACTACATGGCGGTGCAGACCCCGGAGTACCGGCTGCACAGCAAGCAGGATATCGACAACACGCCCATCGCCGGCAGCGTGGCGCCGGACGGCACGCGCATCCCCGACCTGCTCGGCAACGTGGCCAGCGCACACCGCATGCAGGTGCAATCGGTGTACAACCAGTCCAACATCCAGGAAGTCTACGACGTCTATGCCAGCGTGCAGAGCCTCGACCTCGGCAGCGCGGCGTCGGCCATCAACCGTGTCGTGGCACAGGAGCAGGCGCATCTGAAGCCCGGCAACCTCATCAAGGTGCGCGGCCAGATCAGCAGCATGAACGACGCGTTCACCAATCTGACAGTGGGCCTGCTGTTCGCCGCCGTCTTCGTCTATCTGCTGATGGTGGTGAACTACCAAAGCTTCCTCGATCCGCTGGCGGTCATCCTGGCCCTGCCCGGCGCCGGATCTGGCATCCTGCTGATGCTGTTCGTCACCGGCACCACCCTGTCGGTGCCGTCGCTGATGGGGGCGATCATGTCGGTGGGCGTCGCCTCGGCCAACTCCATCCTTCTCGTCACCTTCGCGCGCGAACAGCGCGAGGCGGGGATGAGCGCGGTGGAGGCCGCGATCTCCGCCGGCACCACGCGTCTGCGCCCGGTGCTGATGACGGCGGCGGCCATGATGGTCGGCATGATCCCGATGGCCATCGGCGGCCCTGGCGAGGAGCAGAACGCGGTGCTGGCCCGCGCGGTGATCGGCGGCGTGCTTGTCGGCACCTGCACCACGCTTCTGTTCGTGCCTTACCTCTACTCGGTCTTCGGCGCGTTCGACCGTGTGCGCGCAAACACCGGCGACACGGACCGCAACGCCCGAGACCGCGCCCAGGGGCAATCGGCGCCGCCCAGATACGCGCACCAGGGAGCCTGACCGATGAACCAGATGTCCAAGGTATCGGCCGAACCGCGGCCGGAGCAATCCAGCCGCGCCGGCCAGGACGCGCCGCATAACGCCGACCCCGCAAACGCCAGGCGGCGCGGCCGCATCGCCCGGATTGCCGCCGCTGCCGCCCTGCTGCTGGTGCTGGCCGCCATCGGCTGGGGCGTGTGGAGCCACGTCGCGCGCAGCCAGGCGGCCCAGACCGCGATGCGGACGCGGCAGGACGCCGTGCCCACGGTCCGGACGGTCACGGTGCATGCCGACACGCACCCCAGCGTGGTGGACCTTGCCGGCAACCTGCAGGCCTTCGACACCGCCACGCTCTACGCGCGCGCCACCGGCTATATCGCCCGCCGGAACGTCGATATCGGCAGCCGTGTCCATGCCGGCGACGTTCTGGCCGTCATCGCCGCCCCCGACCTCGACCAGCAACTGGCGCAGGCGCGCGCCCAGGTGCTGCAGCTCCAGGCGTCCCTGACCCAGGCGGTGGCAGGGCGCGGCCTGGCCCAGGTGACCAACTCGCGCACCTCCCGCCTGGTCGCCGAAGGCTGGGACAGCCGTCAGCAGGGCGACCAGGACCGCACGACCGCGCAGACGCAATCGGCCGGCGTGAGCGTGGCGCAGGCCAACCTCGCCGCCGGCATCTCCAACGTGAACCGGCTGGTGCAGCTGACCAGCTTCGAGCGCGTGACCGCCCCGTTCGACGGCGTGATCACGGCGCGCCAGATCGATGTCGGCAACCTGGTCACCGCCGACGCCAGCAGCGGCACCTCGCTGTTCTCGATCGCCCATACCGACACGCTGCGCGTGCAGGTCTATGTCCCGCAATCCTATGCGTTCGGCCTGCGCGACGGGCAGGACGCGACGATCACCATCCCGCAACTGCCGGGCCGCAGCTTCCACGGCCGGGTGGCGCGCAACGCCGCCGCGCTGTCATCGGACACGCGCACCCTGCTGGCCGAGGTGGACGTGGACAACCGCGACGGCGCGCTCTCGCCCGGGCTCTACGGCATCGTCCACATCCAGGTGCCGCAACCCAACCCGGTGATCGCACTGCCCAGCCAGGCGGTGATCTTCGACAAGAACGGCCTGTCCGCCGCCGTGGTCGAAGGCGGAAAGATCGCCATACGCCACCTGGACGTGGCCCAGGATGACGGCGCGCAGGTGCAGGTGCGCGCCGGCCTGAAGGATGGCGACCAGGTGATCCTGAGCCTGCCGGTGGATCTGACCGAGGGCATGAGGGTGAAGGCGAGCTGACGGCCGCTCCGCGAACCCCATCACCAGCCGTTACCCGGTTCTCGGCCTACCTTGTTTCAGCGGGCTGATCGGTGCCAGACAGGCGGCGACTGCCGAGCCGGAGACGCCATGAACCTCACCGCCGACCTGCCCCCCGGCCTGACCGGGCTGCAACAATTGCGTGCGCTGCTCGGCGGCGACAACGTCGCCATCGGCAAGACGATGGGCTTCGCCATCGCCGAGGTGGAGGATGGCATGGTGTCCTTCGACGCCACGCCAAGCCTGTCCGTCTACAACCCGATCGGCACTGTGCATGGCGGGTTCGCCGCCGCCGTGCTCGACAGTTGCTGCGGCTGCGCGGTGCACACCAAGCTCGCCCCCACCCAGGCCTACACCACGCTGGAACTCAAGGTCGCCTACCACAAGGCGATCACCGTCGAGACGGGGGTCCTGCGCGGCGAGGGGCGGGTCCTGCAGTTCGGCAGACGGGCCGCCTTCACCGAAGCGACGTTGAAGGATGCCGCGGGCCGCCTCTATGCGAGCGCCACCTCCACGCTGCTCGTCATGGAGCGCGGCCAGGGCTGACGCATACGTCCGCCGCCCGCGGTCAGCCGGCGACCAGCCGCGACCCCGCGCGGGCGATGATTCGGGTGGTCGATTGGCCGGCCACCAGCTCGGCCAGCAGCACCCGTCCGCCCGCCGCCCGCACCAGCTCGGCGCCCACCACGCGATCGATCGTGTAGTCCGCACCCTTGACCAGCACGTCGGGCAACAGGGCGCCGATCAGCTCCAGCGGCGTGTCCTCGGCAAACCCCACCACGCAATCGACGTAGCGCACCGCCGCCATCACCTGCGCCCGCTGCTCCAGCGTGTTGACCGGGCGGCCTTCGCCCTTCAGCCGGCGCACGCTCTCATCCGTGTTCAGCGCCACCACCAGCCGGTCGCAGGCCGCCCGGGCCGCGGCCAGCAGCGAGACATGGCCCGGATGCAGGATATCGAAGCAGCCATTGGTGAACCCCACGCGCAACCCCTGCTCGCGCCAGCGCGCGACCAGGACGCGGGTCGCCTCCAGAGTCTGCAACCCGGCCAGCGGCGGTCCGCCCTGCTCGCTCTGCGCGGCCAGTTCGTGCATCACCTCGGCGATATCGGCGGTGGCCGTACCGAGCTTGCTGACCACCACGCCAGCCGCGGCGTTGGCGATGTGCATGGCCTGCGCCAGCGTGCGTCCGCTGGCATGGGCCAGCGCGAGTGCCGCAATCACCGTGTCGCCGGCGCCGGAGACGTCGTACACCTCGCGCGCGCGGGCGGCGACACTGGCCACCTCGCCCGAGCGTTCCACCAGCGTCATGCCGCGTTCGGACCGGGTGACCAGGATCGCCTGCGCATCGGCCGTCTCCAGCAGAGGGCGCGCGGCCGACGCGATCTCGGTTTCGCTGGCGGGGCTGGCACGGCTGGCGGCGGCGAACTCGCGCAGGTTCGGGGTGATGCAGGCGGCGCCCCGGTAATGGCCGAAATCGTCGGATTTCGGGTCCACGAACACCGGTATCGCGCGCGCGTGGGCCACGTGCATGATCCGCGCAATCAGGGCCGGCGCCAGCGCCGACTTGCCGTAATCGGACAGCACGACCGCCTGGCAGGCGGCGATGTGCGCGTGCACGGCCCCCAGCAGCGCATCGGCTTCGCTGGGGTCGAGCGGCGCGCTGCTTTCGTCGTCGGCGCGGACCACCTGCTGGCGTCCGGCGATGAAGCGCGTCTTGCAGATGGTGGGCCTGTGCGGGCTGGCGACCAGCGCGTCCTCGATGCGCGGCCGCCGTGCGAGGTCGGCGCGCAGCCGGGCGGCCATGTCATCCTGCCCCACCAGCCCGATCAGCACGGCCCGCCCGCCGAGCGAGGCGATGTTGCAGGCGACGTTGCCCGCCCCGCCCGGCATCTCCCGCGTGTGCCGAAGCCGCAGTACGGGCACGGGCGCCTCGGGCGAGATACGGTCGATGTCGCCATGCACGAACCGGTCGAGCATCACGTCGCCCACGCACAGGACGGATATGCCGGAGAAATCCATAAGCGGGTTCTAGGGACTTGTCGCGAGCGTGGTCCAGGGGCGACCCGCCAAGGCGGGCGCGCCCCGTATCACCGCCCCTCGAACAGCGCCCGCGCCCGTCCCTGGACCTGGGATTGATAGGCGGCGTTCAGCGGCGGCGTGTGGGAATGGTAATCGCCGATCGCCCGCATCAGGTCGCCGCCGGTCTCGCGCAGGTAGGCGCGCAGGATGGCGCCGGCCGCCGCGATCGAGAAACACGGGTCGTCGGTCAGCCGCGCACGGGCGGCCACAGGGTCCAGCCCGGCCACCTCGGCCACCGGACGCACCCAGAGCGTGTTGACCTGCATCAACCCAAGGTCGGCCGAACCGTTCGCGTTCGGCGACACCATGCCGGGCCGTCCGCCCTCCACCGCCTGGATCGCGGGCAGCACGCGTGGCGGCAAAGCGTAGAAATGCGCGGTGGCCAGCATGCAGGCGAGGTACGGCACGGCCATGACGCGACGGCATTCTTCCCCAGGACGCCGGCCAGCCATCGCATCTTCGTGAGGCGGTGAAAAGAGCATGACCGAGCTTTCATCCGCGCCGTCTTGCAGCCGTGTTCCGGCCGCCGCACAACGCAGGCCAATGAGTGAGGCAGGAGCCGCCGCTGTGCACGAACCCGATCACACCCATCCAGGCGAGGCCGGCTTCACGCTGCTCGAGCTGCTGGTGGTCATCGCCATACTGGGCCTGCTGGTGGCCTTCGTCGCACCGGCCGCGCTGCGCCAGTTGGGCGGCGCCAAGACCTCGGTCGCCCGCCAGCAGGTGGAGCGGCTGGGCTCGGTGCTCGACCTCTACAAGCTCGACGTGGGCGGCTATCCGACGACGGAGCAGGGTCTGGCCTCGCTGGTGTCCAAGCCGTCGGACGTCGAGAACTGGAACGGCCCATACCTCAAGGGCGAGGCGGAGCCGCGCGACCCGTGGAGCCATCCGTGGCTCTACCGCAGCCCCTCCAACCGCACCGGGCACGACTACGATCTGTGTTCGGCAGGTGCGGACGGAAAAGGCACGGGCCCGGGCGAAGGCGACGCGATCTGCAACCCCTGAGCATCGCCAACAAGGCGTTTTCCCGCACGTAAACGGGCGCGCCGGGGCGCGCCGCCTTGCTCGCGCGCGGCGCCGCCCGCTACACAGCCCGCGTGCAGCCCCGCAAACACCTGCTGGCGATCGAGGGGATGTATCCTCCGGAAATCGGGCAGCTTCTCGACCTGGCCGAGAGTTACGCGCTGCTCAACCGCTCCGGCAAAACCCAGCGCGACCTGCTGCGCGGGCGCACCCTGATCAACCTGTTCTTCGAGGACAGCACACGCACGCGCACCAGCTTCGAGCTCGCCGGCAAGCGCCTGGGTGCGGACGTGATCAACATGTCGGTCAGCGCCAGCAGCGTGAACAAGGGCGAGACGCTGCTGGACACGGCCACCACGCTGAACGCCATGCAATGCGACCTGCTGGTGGTCCGCCACGACCAGTCCGGCGCGCCGGCGCTGCTTGCGCAAAAAGTGGACGCGGCCGTCATCAACGCCGGCGACGGCACGCACGAGCACCCCACCCAGGCGTTGCTGGACGCGCTGACCATCCGCCGCCGGCGTGGGCGGCTCGACGGGCTCACCATCGCCATCTGCGGCGATATCGCCCATAGCAGGGTCGCCCGCTCCAACATCTTCCTGCTCACCACCATGGGCGCCAGCGTCCGCCTGGTCGGGCCGCCGACCCTGATCCCGCCCGGCATCGAGGCGATGGGCATAGGGGTCTGGCACGATATGGAGAGCGGCCTGGAGGGCGCCGACATCGTCATGATGCTGCGGCTGCAACGCGAGCGGATGACGCGCGGCCTGGTGCCCAGCGCGCGCGAGTTCTTCCGCTTCTACGGGCTGGACGCGGCGCGTCTGGCGCGCGCCAAGCCGGACGCGCTGGTGATGCATCCCGGCCCGATGAACCGCGGGGTGGAGATCGACAGCGCGGTGGCCGATGATCCGACCCGGAGCCTGATACGCGAGCAGGTGGAGATGGGGGTGGCGGTGCGTATGGCGGTGCTGGATAGTCTGGGGCGGCGGCAGAGCCGGAATGTGTAGGGAAGAGTCTTCTTTTCTGAAGAAAAGAAGCAAAAGACTTTCGTCAATTGGGCGCGCGTTGAGGACACAGCGGTACCGAATGAGTAAAAGTCTTTTGGTTCTTTTCTTCAGAAAAGAACATGCTTAATGCTTGTCCTTTTTACAGACGTAGCGCCGATCGGCAGCCTCCTCGTCCGCGACGGCCTCATAGCCGACACCGGCGCCAACCTCGGCCGCCCGGACGGCGCCGAGATCATCGACGGCGGGGGCGCCATCCTCTGCCCGGGGCTCGTCGACATGCGTGCCGCGCTGGGCGAACCCGGCTTCGAATACCGCGAGACCATAGCGTCGGCAGCCCAGGCGGCCGCGTATGGCGGCATCACCACCCTGGCCGCACTGCCCGACAGCCTGCCCGCCATCGACGACCCGGCGCTCGTCTACCTGCTGCGCAGCCGCGGCGAGGCCACCGGCAGCCTGACCATCCTGCCCTATGCCGCGATCACCCGCGGCTGCCGGGGCGAGGAGATGGCCGAGCTCGGCCTGCTGCGCGAGGCGGGTGCGGTCGCCTACACCGACGGCAAGCGTGCGGTCGCAAGCGCACAACTGACGCGGCGCGTGCTGAGCTACACGCGCGCCTTCGGCGGCCGCGTCGTGCAGCATCCGGAGGAACCGTCGCTGGCCGAGGGCGGTGCGGCCACCGAGGGCGAACTCGCCACACGCCTGGGCCTGCCCGGCATCCCGGCCGCCGCCGAATCCATCATGGTCGCGCGCGACATCAGCCTGGCGCGGCTGACCGGCGGCGCGCTGCATTTCGCCCATGTCTCGACGGCCGACAGCATCCGTCTCATTCGGCGCGCCAAGGATGAGGGCTTGGACGTGACCTGCGATACGGCCCCACCCTATTTCGACCTGAACGAGACGGCCGTGGGGGATTATCGGACATATACAAAACTCTCCCCGCCGCTGCGGCCGGAGGCGGACCGGCTGGCGGTGCTGGCCGGCCTGGCCGACGGCACGATCGACGCCATCGCGTCCGATCACTAGCCGCGCGACGCGGACGACAAGCGCCTGCCCTTCGCCCAGGCCTCGCCGGGCGGCGCGGGGCTGGCCACGCTGCTTGCCGTGACGCTGGCCCAGGTGCATGGCGGCGCACTCACGC
>CAXUNK010000101.1:0-10209 GCA_964252425.1 uncultured Acetobacteraceae bacterium | reverse complement strand
GTCGTGGGCGACTGCGCGCAGGGTCGCCTCGCTGAATAGTGCGGCGAGCAGGTCGAGTTCGCCGATCGCCGCCCGGCCGGATTGTAGTGAGGCGCCCAGCCAGGCCTCCCGCATCCAGGTCACCAGCACCGGCTCCAGCCCCGGTGCGCCGGCCGCCCCGCGCGGCAGGCGGTCCAGCGTCTGCGTCAGGTCGGCCGCGCGCCGCCCCAGCTCCACCTGCTGGCCCGGGCTGCTCGAGCATGCGGCGCAGCCAATGGGCCACGCCCACGGACGCGTGCGTGTTGGCCAGCGCCAGACCGGCCGCACCCTCCAACGCCGCCCGCGGTGAGGGCTCCAGCGAGCCCACCAGCGTCCGCAAATCTATGGTCACAACGACCCCCTACACGATCGTGCCCAGCGCAAGCCGAACACGATGCATTCCGCTGTCCAAACAGAAAACCCGGGCGGGATATTCGTGTTTCACGGGGAGGTGATTAGACCAGTAGGGCCGTCGTTTTCGCACACAATGGCGTGATCGGATGGTAGGATTTATGATGTTTCGTTATGGCGACGTTAAGGCTGCGCGCGGCACGGAAAGGCCGGGATAGGCATGGCTCTGGACTTTGAAGCATTGCTGCAGCCGCTGGCGGGTGAGGAACCTGCCGGGCCGAACCTTCGCCATGTCAACAGCGGCACCTACTACCGCATCAAGGATGCGCGCTCGACCGCGCGCATCGCCGAACGCCAGGCCGATGCGGAAGCCGAGCGCGGCTCGCTGGCCCCGGAATGGCGGGCGATATTCGACCTGTCGCAGGAGGTGCTGGGCACGCAGAGCAAGGATCTGGAGGTGGCCTGCTGGATGACGGAGGCCGCGCTGCGCATCCACGGTTATGCCGGCCTGCGCTTCGGCTTCGCCGTGCTGGACGGGCTGGTCGAGCGGTTCTGGGACGGGCTGCATTCGATCGATACGGAGGACATCTCGGCCAAGGTGGCGCCGCTGACCGGCCTGAACGGGTCGGACTCCGACGGCGCGCTGATCCAGCCGATGCGCTTGGCGCCGCTGACAGCGTCGGCCACCGGCGAGCCGGCCGGGCTGTGGCATTATATGGTGCTGCGGCGGCGCGGGGCGGCCGCACCCGAGGCGGTGCGGCTGGCCGAGGCGGCCCGCTCGACGGGCGCCGATGTGTTCCGCTCCATCTACCGCGACATCGCCGCCAGCCTGGCCAGTTTCGCCTCGCTCACCGCCCGGTTGGACGCGCAGTGCGGCGACGACACCCCGCCCTCGTCCAACATACGCAACACGCTGATCGAGGCGCAGGACGCGCTGCGCGACTTTTCCGGCGTGGATTTCTCGCGCATCGATGCCGAGCCGGTCGAGCAGCCGGACCAGCCGGCCGAGACCGACGAGGCGCACCCCGCCAGCGCGCCCCCGGTCCAGACCGGCCCCGCCCCGCTCCACACGCGTGAGGACGCGCTGCGTGAGCTGGCGCGCATCGCAACATTTTTTCGCGAGCACGAACCGAACTCTCCGACCGCCTACACGCTGCAGACACTGATAAGACGTGCGCGACTGCCGCTGACCGAGCTGCTGGCCGAGCTGCTCCCTGACGAGGCCGTCCGCCGGGCCTATCTGACCGTGGCTGGCATCGGCACAGAAAGTCTGGAGAAGTAGGGCGCGTCTGAAACCATCCTCGGCGGCCACGCGGTGCCGTCCGCATCACCCGGAGAAGTCTGACATGGCGAGCATTCACGAGAAGCTGGAACGGGTTCGGCGCCCCCGGGTGCACATCAAATACGAGGTGGAGACCGAAGGCGCGCAGGTCGAGAAGGAGCTGCCCTTCGTGGTCGGCGTGCTGGGCGATTTCTCCGGACAGCCGACCGAGCCGCTAAAACCGATGAAGGACCGCAAGTTCGTCCAGATCGATCGCGACAATTTCGATGACGTGCTGGCGCGCATGACGCCCGGCTTGCGTTTCCGTGCCGAAAACACGCTGAAGGACGATGGCAGCGACATCGCCGTCGACCTGAAATTCCGCAGCATGGACGATTTCGAGCCGGGCGCGGTCGCCCAGCAGATCCCCGCCTTGCGCAACCTGTTGGAGAAGCGCAACCAGTTGCGCGACCTGCTGGCCAAGGCCGACCGGTCCGAGGAGCTCGAATCATTGCTCGAACGCATTCTGCAGAGCGATGACGAGCTGAAGCGGCTGGCCGGCGAATTCGGGGCGCGCGCCGAACCTGCCCCGCAGGCGGGAGAGCCGGCATGAGCGGCATACAGACCGAAGCGCGCGGCGCCCCTGGCGAGCTGACCCAGGGACCCTCGCTGCTCGACCAGGTCATATCGGCGACCAAACAGACCGAGCCGGATCGTGCAGAGCTGCTGTTGCGCACGCTGACCGAGGAGGCGCTCTCCGGCACGGTCACCTACAGCCGCAACCTGACGATCACCATCACGAAGGCGATCGCGTTGCTGGACGCCAAGATGTCGCGCCAGTTGGCAGCGGTGATGCACTCGCCCGAGTTCGTCAAGCTGGAGGGCACGTGGCGCGGCCTGAAATACCTGGTGAAGAACAGCGAGACTAGCGCCAACCTCAAGATACGCGTGCTCAACGTCAGCAAGAAGGAGCTTGGCCGCGACCTGGCGAAAGCGACCGAGTTCGACCAGAGCCTGACCTTCAAGACGATCTACGAGAACGAGTTCGGCACGCCCGGCGGCGAGCCGTACGGGGCGCTGATCGGCGATTATGAGTTCTCGCGCGGGCAGGAGGATGTCGACCTGCTGCGCGGAATGGCCAGCGTGGCGGCCGCCGGGTTCTGTCCGTTCATCTCTGCGGCCAGCCCGCATCTGTTCGGCTTCAACGACTTCTCCGACCTCTCCAAGCCGCGCGATCTCGAGAAGATCTTCGAGACGATGGAGTATGCGAACTGGCGTGGCTTCCGCGACAGCGAGGATTCGCGCTTCGTCACCCTCGTTCTCCCGCGCGTGCTCTCCCGCCTGCCGTATGGGCGGGAGACCAAGCCAATCGACGAGTTCGACTATGAGGAGGCGGCGGTCGGTGCGAATGGCAGCGTGGTCGCGCTGCCACACGACCAGTATTGCTGGATGAACGCCGCCTACGTGATGGGCGCGCGGCTGACCGACGCGTTCGCCAGGAACGGCTGGTGCACCGCGATCCGCGGCGCCGAGAATGGCGGCAAGGTCGAAGAGCTGCCGATGCACGTCTTCAGCAGCGATGACGGCGACGCCGACCTCAAATGCCCGACCGAGGTGGGCATCACCGACCGGCGCGACAACGAGCTGGCCAAGCTCGGCTTCCTGCCGCTCTGCCACTACAAGAATACGGATTACGCGGTGTTCTTCGGCGCGCAGACCACGCACAAGCCGAAGAAATACGACCGGCCCGAAGCCACCGACAACGCCGCCATCTCGGCGCGTCTGCCCTACCTGATGGCGACATCGCGTTTCGCGCATTACCTCAAGGTGATCGGCCGCGACAAGATCGGCTCCTTCATGGAGGCGACCGAGTGCGAGCAGTGGCTGAACCGCTGGATACAGAACTACGCCAACTCCAACCAGAACCCCGGCACGGCGATGAAACTGCAATACCCGCTGCGCGAGGCGAAGGTGACGGTGCGCGAGGTGGCGGGCCGTCCGGGCTCCTACAACGCGGTGGCCTGGCTGCGGCCCTGGTTGCAGTTGGAGGAGCTGACCACGTCCATGCGCCTGGTCGCGCGTATCCCGAAGGCGAACTGATCCACGCCGCATGGGGGAGGTGACCGACCAGCAAGCGGCCGACACGACGCTCGACGCGGTGACGTGGCGCGCCTGCGACCCGGTCGCGTATGCCGAGCTGCTGATCGCGGCCATCGATGCGGCTGTCGGCCGGCAGCTCGACGCCGTCTTGCACGCGGCTTCGTTTCAGGCGCTGGAAGCAAGCTGGCGCGGACTGGCCTTGCTGGCGCGCACCACCTCGCAGTCGCGCCAGGTCCGCCTGCGCGTGTTGAACGCCGGTTGGCAGGAGGTGTCGCGCGATCTGGACCAGGCGGGCGAGTTCGACCAGAGCGCGCTGTTCAGGCTGATCTACAGCGACGAGATCGGCTCGCCGGGCGGCCTGCCGTTCGGGCTTGTCGTGGCCGACTACACCGTCTCGCACCGCACCGGCGCCGGGCGCGGCGTGGACGACATCGCCGTGCTGCGCGGTCTGGCGGCCATTGCTGCCGCGTCGTTTTGCCCGATCGTGCTGGGTGCGTCCCCGCGACTGCTGGGGTTGGAGGCGTTCGGCGATATCGGCGCCGGGCTGGATCTGGGTCCGGCGATGGAGGATGCGAGCCATCTGCGCTGGCGCGCGCTGCGCGCGCAGGAAGATGCGCGGTTCCTGGGCCTGATGCTGCCGCGCGTGCTGCTGCGCCAGGCCTGGCAGCCCTATGACAGGCGGCGTCCCGAGCCGTTCCGCTACGCCGAGGATATCGGCGCCCATGGCGAGGGCCTGCTCTGGGGCAACGCGGCGTTTATCTTCGCCGTGGCCGTCATACGCCGCTTCGACGAGAGCGGCTGGTTCGCCGATCTGCGCGGCGCGCCGCAGGACCGCGCCTCCGGCGGCCTGGCGCCCGGCCTGCCTCCCTACTGCTTCGATACAGATGCGCACGGCATCGCCTGCCAGCCGCCGCTGGAGGTGCGGGTCACCGGCGTGCAGGAGCAGACGCTGAGCGAGCTGGGGCTGGTGGCGGTCTCCGCCGCGCCGTACTCGACCACGTTGATGTTCAACACCAACGCCTCGCTGCACGCGCCGCCCGCCTATGACCGCGTGGAAGCGACCTGGAACGCCCGCCTGTCGTCGATGCTTCAGTACATGTTCTGCGTCTCCCGCTTCGCGCATTATCTGCTGGTGATGATGCGCGATCGCGTCGGCGCCTACACGACCGCGCCGGAAGTGCAGCGCACGCTCAACGCCTGGGTCGCGACGTATTGCCTGGGTTCGGACGGCGCGGCCGACGAGATGCGTGCGCGCTTCCCGCTGCGCGATGCCGGCGTCGAGGTGGCCGAGATCCCGGGGCGGCCCGGCGCGCTCGGCTGCACCGTCCGCCTGCAGCCGCATTTCCAGCTCGACAGCATCGCCACCAGTTTCCGACTGGTGACCAACCTTTCCTCAAACCGATAGGATTGCCGTGGCAGATCAGGACATATCCGCCATGCGCGCGCTGCTCGACGAAGGACGGCTGGACGATGCGGTGGCGGCACTGGGCGCGCGCGTGCGCAGCCGCCCCGCCGACCATGCCGCGCGCACGAGCCTGGCGGAATTGCTGTGCCTGTCGGGCGCCTTCGAGCGGGCGGAGGCGCAGCTCGCGATCGTGGCGCAGCAGACGGTGGACCGTCCGGTGGCCATCGCCCGGCTGCGCCACCTGATCCGTGCGGCCACCGCGCGCGAGGCCTGGTTCGCCGATGGCGCGGTGCCGGCGCTGATCGGCGAGCCCACGCCGCTGCAACGGACCGCGATCGAGTTGGCGGTGGCGATGCGCGCGGGTGACGGCGCGCGGATCGCGGCGCTGCTGGAGCAGGCCGAGGATGCACGCCCGAGACTGTCGGGCAGCATGGACGGCGAGGCGTTCGATGACTGGCGGGACGCGGATGATCGTTCCGCCTGGTTTTTCGAGATACTCACCAATGATGGCGGCTATCTCTGGGTCGATCCGGCGAGCATTGCCGGCCTGCGCTTCTCGCCCGCCGCTCGGCCGATCGACCTGCTGTGGCGCGAGACGCGCATGAGCCTGCGCGACGGACGCGTGGCCGACATCGTGGTGCCGGCGCAATACGCATTTCTGCCGGACACGTCGCAGGCGCATCGGCTGGGCCGCGAAACCGGCTGGCAGGAGGTGCACGGCGCCTCTGTCGGCCTGGGCCAGCGCCTGTGGCTGCTGGGCGAGGAGGCGCGCGGCGTGCTGGAGCTGACGGAGGTGCATTTCGATGCGCCTGCGTCATGAGCGGCGTCTCCGCGCCGCTCTCCGCGCCCTCCATCCTCGACCGCCTGCTGGATACGGCACCCGAACAGAGCGTCGATCCGCCGCGCACGCGCCAGGCGCAGATGCGCGATGCGCTGGAAAGCCTGCGCCGCGACCTCGAATGGGTGCTGAACACCCGGAAATGCCCGACCACGCCGCCTGGCGCGCTGAAACAGGTGCGCCGTTCGCTGCTGACCTATGGGGTGGGCGATTTCGTCGGCGCCAACATGGTCACGCGCGAGCAGCGCCAGGTTTTTGCCCGCGCGCTGGAGGAGTCGGTGCGCGAGGCGGAGCCGCGTTTCCGCAACCTCGCCGTCTCCGTGCTCGATCCGCGCGAGGCGTCAGAGCGCGTGTTGCGTTTGCGTATCGAGGCGACTGTGGTGCTCGATGACGGCGCAACCCCGGTGCTGTTCGCGTCCTCGATCAACCCGGCGACGCTTCGCTTCGCGGTGGCCGAGGCCAGCTATGCTTGATCGGGTCGGCATGCTCGCGCAGGTTCTGCCGGAACCGCTCTGGCAGAACCTGCACGAGCCGTGATGCAGGCGAAAAGAGCAAAAGCTTTTTGCTTCTTTTTCTCGAAAAAGAAGGCCTTCCAACCCTCCGGCCGATTGGCATGACATGACCGGCGGCCAGCTTCTGCCCCTCTACGACCAGGAGCTCGCCTATCTGCGCCAGCTTGCCGGCGAGTTCGCCGATGCGCACCCCAAGATCGCCGGGCGGCTGCGCCTGTCGGCCGATGCGGTCGACGATCCGCATGTGGCACGCCTGATCGAGGGCTTCGCGCTGATCGCCGCCCGCATCCGGCAGAAGCTGGATGACGAGTTCCCCGAGCTGACAGACAGCCTGCTGGGCGCGCTCTATCCGCACCTGCTGGCGCCGTTTCCGTCGGCCGCGATCGCCCGCTTTTCCCCGCTATCGGACCTCGATGGCGCCTACCATGTGCGCCGCGGCACGGCGCTCGACATGGAGCCGATCGGCGGCGAGGCGTGCCGCTACCGGACGACGCAGGATGTCGAGCTGTGGCCGATCCGCGTCGTCTCCGCCGAGCTGGGCGGCCGGCCGCTGGTCGCACCGCACGGACCGTTCTCGCAACATGCCGTCGCCAGCCTGCGGCTGGTGCTGGAGTGCCTGGAGACGGGGCAGAGCTTCACCAATCTCGGCATGGACCGGCTGCGGTTCTTCCTGCACGGCCTGCCGCAGCACGCGGCCGGGCTGTACGAGCTGTTGTGCAACAATCTGCTGGGGATCGCCCTCGCCGACCACCCGGAAGATGTGCGTCCTGTCTTCCTGGCCGCCTCCGCGCTCAGCCCCGCCGGGTTTGCGCCGGAAGAGGCGATGCTGCCGACCTCGCCGCGCTCGCTCGACGCCTACCGGCTGCTCGACGAGTACTTCGCCTTCCCGCAAAAATTCCTGTTCCTCGACCTCAGCGGCATCAGCGCCAAGGCGTTGCACCAGGCCGGGCGGCGCCTGGAGGTTTTCTTCTACCTCGACCGCTCGATCCCCGGCCTGGAACGCCAGGTGAACGCAGAGTCCTGCGTGCTCGGCTGCAGCCCCATCGTCAACCTGTTCAGCCAGCGCGCCGAGCCGGTCGCGCTGACCTATCAGACGGCCGAGTACCACGTGGTGCCTGACAGCCGCCGGCACGCAACGCGCGAGGTGTTTTCCGTCGATCGCGTCACCCTCAACCAGCCTGGCCGCGGCAGCCGAACGGTGGTGCCGTATTTCGCCAGCCACCACGCCGCCGATCCCGCGCGCCAGACGCTGTTCTGGGCGGCGAGCCGGCGCCGCCTGGGCGAGCGCGACGACAGCACCGATGTCATGCTGTCGATCGTCGACACGGAGCTCAACCCCGCATCGCCCACCGACGGCATCCTCGCCATCGAGACCACCTGCCTCAACCGCGACCTGCCGCGGCAGATACCGTATGGCGGCAACAGGCCGAGCGTCAGCCTGGTGGATGGCGCGGCCGAGGTGACCAGCCTGCGCTGCATCACCCCGCCCACGGCCACGCTGCGCCCTTCCGGCGGCCGTCGGGCAGGGTGGCGGCTGATCTCGCAGATGTCGCTGAACCACCTGTCGCTCTCCGACGGAGAGGATGGGGCGCAGGCGCTGCGTGAGATCCTCCGTCTGCACGATCTGCGCGATGTGCCGGAGACCCGCGCGGCGATCGAAAGCATACGCCGGGTGACGTCTGCGCGCGGCACCGCACGGCTGCCTGGCCAGGGTGCGATCTGCCGCGGCATCGACGTGACGGTCGAGCTGGACGCACGCCGGCTGGAGGGCAACGGCGCCTTCCTGTTCGCCTCCGTGCTGGACCGGTTCCTGGGTCTCTACGCCTCGATCAACAGTTTCACGCGCCTGACCGTGCGGCTGCAGGGGCGTGAGGATGTGCTGCGCCGCTTTCCCCCGCGCGCCGGCGATCGGCCTTTGCTGTGACGGCGCCCATGACTCTTGCCGACCGCCTCGCCCGAGCGCCGCAACGCTTCGAAGGGTTGCAGGCGGTCCGGCTGACCGAGCTTGGCTGCGCGCGCCTGGCCGATGCCCCGTCCGCAGCCCACGAGCCGGCACGTCTGGAGGCCGTCCAGGGTCTGGCCTTCGCCCCGGCCCCGATCGCCTCGATCACCGATCGCGGCGGGCGCGCCCATATCCGCATGGCCTTCCTGGGTCTGACCGGACCGCTGGGGGTGTTGCCGCAACCGTACAGCGAGATCGCGCAGAAGGCGGACCGGCTGCGCAACCGCGCGGTCTCGGCGTTCCTCGACCTGTTCAACCACCGCCTGGCCAGCCTGTTCCTGCGCGCTTCCGAGAAATACCGGCTCGGCCTGTTGCTGCAGCGTGCGGCGACCGGTCCGGACAGCGCCGCGGATCGCGCCGTACCCCCCCGGCGCGACCCGGCCAGCGAGGCGATGCTGGCGCTGGCCGGCTACGGTACGCCGCATCTGCGCGGCCGCATGCGCGTGGAGGACGACGTGCTGCTGTTCTACGCCGGCCTGTTCGCCGCCCGCCTGCGCCCGCCCGGCGCGCTGCGCTCCATGCTGTCGGACTATCTGGGCATGGACGTGCGCATCGAACCGTTTAGCGGCCGCTGGATCCCCGTGGCCGCCGAGGAGCAGACCCGCCTGCCCGGGCCGGGCGAAGCGCCCGCCTTCACGCGGCTCGGGGTCGATACGGTCGCCGGCGCCCGGTGCTGGGACGTGCAGGGGAGTTTCCGCGTGGTGGTGGGTCCGGTGGACCGCGCCGGCATGCGCGCGCTGATGCCCGACCAGCCCAAGCTTCGCCGCCTGGTCGATCTGGTGCGTGCCTATGCCGGGCTGGACCTCAGCTTCGACGTGCAAATCATCCTCCGGGCGGACTGCGTGCCTGAGCTGCAGATGGGCGGCGCGGAGCTGGACGATCCGCCGCGCCTGGGCTGGAACAGTTGGGCCAGGCAGTTGCCCGCCTTGGCCGATCGCGACGACATCCTGCTCGACCCGGACATCGTCATGGCGCAATCGGAGACCCCGCGACGTTCGGCCGCTGTCCGGGCGTGAGCGCCGCACGCAGCCGGCCGATTGCATGACGATTGCGGGCGGCTGTGCGCGCTGAGCTAATTCCCGTCTGGCCGATGCTGTTCTAAAAGATCATCTTCCGTCGGGCACAACCTGCGGACCTCGTCTGTGTTGGAACCGACATGAAGTTGACTTTGCGCCTCGCCGACCACGACACCGAGACGGGACAGAGCCGGACGCTGGAAGCCGGGCGGCTGACCATCGGCCGCGGCGCCGAGAACGACTGGGTGCTGGCCGATCCGGACCGCACGCTGTCGAAGAATCATTGCCGCATCGACGCCTCCGAGAGCGGCTTCATGCTGACCGACCTCAGCACCAACGGCGTGTTCCTCTCCGGCGCCGCCTCGCCGATCGGCCGCGGCCAGTCCTGCGCGCTGGAACATGGCGACACCATCGCCCTCGGCCCCTACCGCATGCAGGCCGAGATCACCGGCGCCGACGGCCTTGTCCCGGGCAGCCTGGGCCTGCCGCAATCGGAGGTCGATGCGATCTTCCTGGGCGGCACGGGGCGGCCGCCGACCATCACCCCCACCATCCCCGAAAGCTGGGCGGCCGAGATGCCGAGCGGCGGGTTCGGGCCGGACCGCCGCGCGGCACCGGAGGGATGGGACGCGCCGCCCGACCCCGCCGCCTACGCGGCCAGCGGCCTGTTCGAGCAGCAGGCCTCGCCGGGCGCGCGCGCTCTGCC
>CAXUNK010000100.1:0-10233 GCA_964252425.1 uncultured Acetobacteraceae bacterium | reverse complement strand
CTCTGCCCCTGGACGTGACCAGGCCGGGCGAGATCACCGACGCCGTGCGCGCGGCCGAAGAGCGCTTCGGCGCGGTTGACGTGCTGGTGAACAATGCCGGCTACGGCTACATGGCCGCCATCGAGGAGGGCGATGACGAGGACGTCCGCGCCATGTTCGAGGCCAATGTGTTCGGCCTGATCGCCATGACGCAGGCCGTGCTGCCCGGCATGCGCGCGCGCGGGCGTGGCCACATCGTCAACATCTCGTCGCAGGGCGGGCTGGTCGGCTTTCCGGGCGTGGGCTTCTACAACGCGACGAAATTTGCCGTCGAAGGCCTGTCCGAGGCGCTGGCGGGCGAGGTCAAGCCGCTTGGCCTGGGGGTGACCATCGTCGAACCCGGCCCGTTCCGGACCGACTGGGCCGGCCGGTCGCTGAAGGGTCCCAAGCGGGACATCGACGCCTATGCCGAGACCGCGGGGGCCAGGCGGCGCAACATTTCCGGCTATTCGGGCAAGCAGGCGGGCGACCCAGTGCGTGCGGCAGCCGCCATCGTCCAGGCGGTGGAGAGCGAGGCGCCGCCCCTGCACCTGCTGCTGGGCCGCCTGGCGGTCGATGTGGTCCGCGGCAAGCTCAGCCAGTTCCAGGCCGAGATCGACCGGTGGGAGAGCACGTCGCTGAGCGCCGACTTCCCCAAGGGGGACTGAAGCGCGGCGGCGCTATCCCACGTGCGGCACCTTGCAAAATGCGCCCGCTTCCCGCATGTGCCTCTCCACACCATACCGGTCCATGGTAGGGCGCACGGGGCAGGGGCTCCGCCTGCGCCCACCTGTGTTTGGGCCGGCATGGCATGGAGGCTCCCGTGTCCGCGCACGAACTGAACAAGATACGCAACATCGGCATCACCGCCCACATCGACGCGGGCAAGACGACGACGACCGAGCGTATCTTGTACTACACGGGCGTGAGCCATCGCATCGGCGAGGTGCATGATGGCAACACGACGACCGACTACATGGAGCAGGAGCGTGAGCGTGGCATCACGATCACGTCCGCCGCGGTCACATGCGAGTGGAAGGACCACCGAATCAACATCATCGACACGCCAGGCCACATCGATTTCAACATCGAGGTGAACCGCTCGCTGCGCGTGCTGGACGGCGCGATCTTCATCATCGAGGGTGTCGCCGGCGTGCAGCCGCAGAGCGAGACGAATTGGCGCCTGGCCGACCGCTACAACGTGCCGCGCATCATCTTCATTAACAAGCTCGACCGCACCGGCGCCGATTTCTATCGCGCGTTCGACACGCTGAAGGAGAAGCTCGATATCGTGGCACTGCCGTTGCAGCTGCCGATCGGCATCGAGGACACGTTCGTGGGCGTGGTCGATCTGGTCGAGATGAAGGCGATCATCTGGGAAGGCGGCGAGCTGGGTGCCAAGTTCCATGACGAGCCGATCCCGGCCGACATGATGGACAAGGCGCAGGAGTATCGTCAGCTCCTGCTCGACACCGCCGTCTCCGTCGATACGGTGGCGATGGAAGAGTATTTCGAGAAGGGCGACGTGGACGTCGCCACGTTGAAGAAGTGCATCAAGAAGGGTGCGATCAGCGGCGAGTTCCGGCCGGTGCTGTGCGGCACCGCGTTCAAGAACAAGGGCGTGCAGCCGCTGCTCGACGCGGTGCTCGACTATCTGCCGAGCCCCGTGGACGTGCCAGGCATCAAGGTCGCCGCCGAGGAGGGCGTGGAGGAGCGGATCGATGACGACCGCCGCGTGATCCCTGCCAATCCGAACGCGCCGTTCGCTGGCCTCGCCTTCAAGATCATCAACGACAAATACGGCACGCTGACCTTCGTGCGCGTGTACGCCGGCACGCTGCGCCAGGGCGACATGGTGCAGAACACTACCAAGGATCATCGCGAGCGCATCGGACG
This sequence comes from uncultured Acetobacteraceae bacterium, assembly GCA_964252425.1. GTDB lineage: Bacteria > Pseudomonadota > Alphaproteobacteria > Acetobacterales > Acetobacteraceae > BOG-908. The sequence goes on along the minus strand of CAXUNK010000100.1, from coordinate 8,319 downwards.
CATGTTCCAGATGCACGCCGACAAGCGCGCCGAGATCAAGGAGGTGTTCGCCGGGGACATCGCCGCCTTCGTGGGCCTGAAGGACACCGGCACCGGCGACACGCTGGCCTCCAGCGAGGATCCGGTGGTGCTGGAGCGCATGGCGTTCCCGGTGCCGGTGATCGACATCAGCGTCGAGCCCAAGACCAAGGATGGTGTCGAGAAGATGACCCTCGGCCTGCAGAAGCTGGCGGGCGAGGACCCCAGTCTGCGCCTGAAGACCGACCAGGAAACCGGACAGACCATCCTGTCCGGCATGGGCGAGCTGCATCTGGAGATCATCATCGATCGCCTGCGCCGCGAATACGGCGTGGACGCCAACGTCGGCGCGCCGCAGGTGGCTTATCGCGAGACGATCAGCCGCAGCCATACCGAGACCTACACGCACAAGAAGCAGTCCGGCGGCAGCGGCCAGTATGCGGAAGTCAAGATCGTGTTCGAGCCGCTGGAGCGCAACACCGGCATCGAGTTCGAGAACAAGGTCGTTGGCGGCTCGGTTCCTAAAGAGTACATTCCGGCGGTGGAAAAAGGTATCAAGGTCCAGGCCGATACGGGCGTGCTTGCCGGTTTCCCGACGGTCGATTTCCGCTACTCGCTGATCGACGGCAAGTATCACGACGTGGATTCTTCTGCGCTGGCCTTCGAAATTGCGGCCAAGGCGTGTTTCCGCGAGGGCATGAAGAAAGCCGGCCCGGTCATCCTGGAGCCGATCATGGATGTGGAATGCACCACGCCCAACGATCACGTGGGCGACGTGGTGGGCGACCTCAACCGCCGCCGCGGCATGATCCAGAATCAGGAAAGTTCAGGATCGACGGTGATCGTGCGCGCGCATGTACCGCTGAAGGAGATGTTCGGCTACATCTCGCACCTGCGCAGCATGACGAAGGGACGCGCCTCGTTCACCATGCAGTTCCACCACTACGATCCCGTGCCGCGCAACGTCGCCGACGAGATCATGGCCAAGAGCGCGTAATCGCGGGCGGGGGCTTTTTCGAAAGCTCCCGCCTCTCTTCGCCGCGCCCGGAATGACAGGTGTCACATGTCCGATGCCTTATACGATCGCGACGTGCTGGCCTGGGCCGAGCAGCAGGCTGGGCTGTTGCGGCGTGTGCAGGCCGGGGAACGGCTGAATGAGCCTGTGGACTGGGAACACCTGATAGACGAGGTGCAGGATTCCTGCTCCGACAAGCGCTCATTCACCTCATCAAGCTGAACGTCTCGCCGCAGGCAGAGGCGGCAGACCACTGGCGGAGCGAGGCTGCAGGGTTTCTGACGGATGCGCGCGACCGGTTCGCCCCGTCGATGCGGCAGCGCATCGATATCCAGCAGATCTACGGCGACGCCCTCTACGCGGCATTCGGCACAACAGCACCGCCCCAAGATCGCGATCAAGCCGGCCCGGCAGTGAGCGACGCGTGTCCTTTCACGCTGGACGACCTGCTCGGCGGACGCCCGGACATACACGGGTTGGTCAATCGTCTGCGGCGCCGTCTTCCGTAACGCCGGCGGATCTACTCCGGCGCCACGGGCGGTGTCTTGGACGACATCGCCGCCCCCAGCGCCGCGGCAACGACCACCCCGATCCCGACCCATTGCCGCGCGCTCAGCATCTGCCCCAGAAACACCAGCCCCATCAGCGCGCCCACGGCAGGCTCCAAGCTGGTCAGCGTCCCATAGACGCGCGCCGGCAGTCTGGTGAGCGCCATCATTTCCAGCGAGAACGGCAAGGCGCTGGAGAATACGCCAACCCCGATGGCGCTCAGCAGCACAGCCGGCTCGATCAGTGCACGGCCGGCATGCAGGATGCCGACCGGCAGTATCAGGCACGCACCGATCAGCGTGCCGATCGCCGTCGTCTGCGGCCCCAACTCGCCGCCCGCCTTCTGCCCGAACACGATGTACAGCGCCCAACACGCCGCCGCCCCGATCGCGTAGGCGGTGCCGCCCGGGTCCAGCCGGTGCGTGCTGTGCAGCGGCGGCGAAAGCAGGAGAAGCCCCGCGATCGCCAGCCCGATCCATGCGAAGTGGCTCGCCCGCCGGGACGACAGGGTAGAGACCAGCAGTGGCCCGCAGAACTCCAGCGAGACCGCGACGCCGAGCGGGATCGTCCTGATGGCCATGTAGAAACAGAGGTTCATGACACCCAGCACGACGCCGTAGCCGATCAGGGCGGGCACGATCGGCAAGGGCGGCCTGGCGCGCCAGGGGCGCAGGATGATGGCCAGGATGGCCGCGCCGAAGACGAGGCGAAGCGCCGTGGTGCCCTGCGCGCCCACGACCGGGAACATGCGCTTGGCCAGTGTTGCGCCATACAGGATGGAGATCATGGCGCCCAGCAGCGCGACGATTGCCGGCAAGGTCGCGGCCGCCCTTTTGCGCTGGTCTGCCTCGATCTGCATCGTGCCCACCGTATGGAGGATCGCGCGCGCCAATGCACGCTGCCGCCGCCCTTGCGGGCCGGCACGAGAGCGGCTTATGTTGCGATACCAATACGAACGAGGCGGCGATGCGCTGGTCCAGGGAACGTGGCAAGCTCACGCGATCCGACGATTGGCGCCCGGCCGAGCTATGGCCGGCCATCTCCGTGCCGGGTTTCGCCGAGGCGATGGCGCGGACCGCCGCCTCGCTCGACAGGCCCGCACCGGCGCCTGCGCCCGGCGAGTACGACGAAGTCACGTTTGAGGACGGGCTGGGGGAAATGGCGCCCCCTGCAGGCGAGCCGGTGTTCGCCAGCGAGGGCCCGCACGGGCATCGCGAGCGCATGCGCGACCGGCTACTGGACCGCGGGTCCGACGGGCTGGCCGATTACGAGCTGCTGGAAATGCTGCTCTTCCTGGTGCAGCCGAAAGGCGACACCAAACCGCTCGCCAAACGGCTAATCAACCAGTTCGGCAGCTACGCCAACACGCTGGCCGCGGTGCAGGCCGATCTGACCGCCGTACCAGGCATCGGCCGTCATACGGTGGCGGCGATCAAGCTGATGCAGGCGGGCGCGCTGCGGCTGGCCCGCGCCGAGGTCTTGGAAAAACCCATCCTCGGCAATTGGGACCAGTTGATGGCCTATCTCAACGCGGCCATGGCGCGCGAACGCGTCGAACAGTTCCGCATCCTGTTCCTGGATACCAAGAACCGGCTGATCGCCGACGAACTGCAAGGCCGCGGCACGATCAACCACACGCCCGTCTATCCGCGCGAGGTCGCCCGCCGCGCATTGGAGCTGCACGCGGCCAGCTTGATCCTGGTGCACAACCACCCGAGCGGCGACCCTACGCCATCGACCGCCGATCTCGATATGACGACGCAGATACAGCGATTGATGCAGTCGCTCGGCGTCGCGGTGCACGACCACATCATCGTCGGCAACGGGCGATGGACCAGCTTGCGGAAGGAAGGTTTCTTGTGAGTCAGGAATCAACCGCCGGGCGACGCTCTCTGACGAGCGACGGCATCGTCATTGCGAGCGGAGCGAAGCAATCCACGGTTCAACCGACAAGCGTGTCCTGTGCGGGACTGTGGATTGCTTCGCTTCGCTCGCAATGACGGATTTGAGGGTTTTCTCCAATCGCTGACGACTGACTATTGCACAGCAGCGGTGTCCTGGCCTTTGGAGACGATGTCGGTATAGACGCGCTCGGCGAAGCCATCCAGCGCTTCGGATTTCTGCACCGCGCCCGGCAGTGACGCATCCTTGGCCACTACAGGGCAGTAGCCGATCGTCAGGCTATTGATGATGTCCGCCTGCGACGCCTTCGGGGCGCCCGCATGCACCAGCTTGATCAGCTCTTCGGCGTTCGGCAGCACGTTATCCTGCTTGGTCGATGCGAGTATCTTCTGCGCGTCCTGGCCGGCGATCACGCGCGCCGTATCGCCTTCCGCGATCTTCGGGCAGCCGCCTGGCAGGTTCATCGCCAGCAGCGTCGTCGTCTCGCGTCGCAAATTCGCGACCTGGCCAGGCGCCGCGTTCGTCGGCGCGCCGTTGCCCCAGGCTTGCCTGACGTAGTTGGTGGCGTCGGCCACCTCCTGATCCGTCATCTGCACGCCGATGGCAGGCATTGCCGAGTAGCTGCCCTGCGCGTTGATGCCGCCCAGGATGACGCGGATCACCGTCTCCGATCCTTGCGCCGTGACCACGCCGTTGCCGGCGAGTTTGGGAACCTGGCCGGCCAGGCCCTGACCGTTCTCCAGATGGCAGGACGCGCAGTAGTTCAGATAGGATTGCGCATTGGCCGCGACCTGCTCGGTGTCGGCGACCGGCTCGCGCTGCTTGAAGCCTTCTTTAGCCGGCGTGGATTTCAGGTAGGCCACGATGTCCTGCAGATCGTCATCGGTCAGCTTGCCAAGGCTCTCGTGCATGGTTTGCGCCATCGGGCCCACCACCACGCCCATGTCCTTTTCGTAGCCGGTCTTGAGGTATGTGAAGAGCTGCTGGTCGGTGTATTTGCCGATGCCCTGCGACTTGTCCGACGTGATGTTGGGCGCGTACCATTTATCGATTGGGCCGCCGCGCAGATTGGCGGCCAGGCTGGTGTCGCCCAGCAGGTTGTTGCCGTTATGGCACTCGCCGCAATGCGCCAGACCCTGCACCAGGTACGCGCCGCGATTGATCTGAGGTGAGACGTTCGGGTTGGGCTTGAACTCGCCGGTCTTGAGGAAGAACGCGTCCCAGCCGATCAGCCCGGCGCGTATGTTGAACGGGAACTCCAGCTTGTTGGGCTTGCGCGGCGCATGCTCCGGCTGCAGCGAGAACAGATATGCCTTGATCGCCAGCGCGTCGTCGCGCGTCACCTTGGTGTACCAGGGGAACGGCATCACGGGATACAGGCGCTCGCCCTGCATGCCGATGCCCTGGTGGAACACGCGCACGAACTGGTCGTCGGTTATCTTGCCGATGCCGGTATCGGCGTCGGGTGTGATGTTGGGGGTCGAGATCGGGCCGAACGGCGTGTTCATATACAGCCCGCCGGCGAACGGCTTGCCGCCCGGCGCCGTGTGGCACGCCTGGCAATCGCCCGCGTTCGTCAGGTATTTGCCGTGCTCGATCAGCGCCGGATCGGCGTTGGTGGCGCGCGCGGCCGGCACGCTTGCAAGCGCCGCGCAGCAGGCGGCGGTCGCCATCCATGCCTGACGCCGCGCGCTGAAGGCTTTTGCCATGTTCTGCACTCCCTGACCCGCAGACCAAACCTGCCTGCATGGCCGCAGGTTGCAGTGGGCGGCGGCGATTTGCAGAAAAATCACGGCCTGCCATGCTGCCGCCCGCGACAGGCGGGGAGGCGCGGATGGCCGAAAATGTGCCCGACAGCGGGCGATGGGTCGGCCGGGCCGCGGGCGGGTTCCTGTGGGTGGAGCACGCGGCCTACATCGCGCTGGGCGGGCTGTTGTCGCTGGCCGCACTGCTCGGGCTGGTCAGCGCGTCGGCCGTGCTGCTGGGCGGGCTGTCGGATTGGAGCAGCACGCAGGTCATCCTCAACATCATCGATCGCCTGCTGTTCGTGCTGATGATCGTGGAGATCCTCCACACGGTGCGCGCCTCCATGCGCAGCGGCGCGCTCAACAGCGAGCCGTTCCTGGTCGTGGGCCTGATCGCCACCATACGCCGCGTGCTGGTGATCACGCTGAAATCCTCCGAGACGACCAAGCAGGACAGCCTCACCGACGGCGCGCAGCGGCTGTTCCAGTCGTCGATGATCGAGCTGGGGGTGCTGGCGGTGCTGATCATCGTGATGGTCATCAGCATACGGCTGCTGCGGCCGGCCGAACGCCACGGCGCATGAGCCTGCCCACCCTGCTGGAGGCGGCCGACGCGCTCGATGCCGGCCGGACGACGAGTCGCGCGTTGGTGGAGGAGGCGCTCGCCCGCATCGCCGATCCGGACGGCGAGGGCGCGCGCGCGTTTGTCGCTGTCTATGGGCGAAGCGCCCGGATGATGGCCGACGCGATGGACCGGCTGCGCGTCGCCGGCCGCGCGCCGGGGCGGTTCGCGGGCGTGCCGATCAGCCTGAAGGACCTGATGGATGTCGCGGGCGAGACCACGCGGGCCGGCTCGGCCGTGCTGGGCGGTGCCGCACCCGCCACACGCCATGCCCCGGTCGTGCAGCGCGTGCTGGCCGCGGGGCTGGTGCCGGTCGGGCGCACCAACATGACGGAGTTCGCCTTCAGCGGCGTGGGCCTAAACCCACATTTCGGCACGCCCCGCTCGCCTTATCGGCGGGAGGCGCAGGTCTCGGCCGGCCGCATCTCGGGCGGCAGTTCCTCCGGTGCCGCCGTGTCGGTGGCCGACGGCATGGCCTGCGCGGCGCTGGGCACCGACACTGGCGGGTCCTGCCGCATCCCCGCTTCATTGTGCGGCGTGGTGGGATTCAAGCCGACCGCGCGCCGCGTGCCGTTGGACGGCGTCCTGCCGCTGTCGCCCTCGCTCGACTCGGTGGGTCCGCTGGCCCGCACCGTCGGCTGCTGCACCGTCATGGACGCGATCCTGGCCGGCGAGCAGCCGACCGCCCCGCGGCCCCGGACGGCTGCGGGAGTGCGATTGCTGGCGCCGACCAACCTGGTGCTGGACGGGATGGACGAGGCGACCGAGCGCGCGATGGACCGCACGGTGCATCGCCTGGACCGGGCCGGCGTCACGATCCGCCACGAGCGGGTGCGCGCCTTCGACCTTGTGGTGCAGGCTAACGCGCGTGGCGGGTTCGCGGTCGTGGAATCCTATGCGTGGCATCGCGGACTGCTCGCCGGACAGGCGCATCGCTACGATCCGCGCGTGGCCAGCCGCATCCTGCCTGGGGCGCAGATGGCGGCCGCGGAGTATGTGGCGCTCAGCGGTGACAGGGCCAAGGCGGTCGCGCTGTTTGAAGAGGAGGTTCGGGGCTTCGATGCCGTGCTGATGCCGACCGTGCCGATCGCGCCGCCGCCGATCGCCGCGTTCGACGACAACAGCGCGTACGGCAGGCTGAACTACCTGCTGCTGCGCAATTCCGCGCTCATCAACTTCGTGGATGGTTGCGCAATCAGCCTGCCGTGGCGCGAGCCGGGTGCGCCGCCGGCGGGCGTGACGCTCGCCGCACCGGCACTTTCCGACTCCATGTTGCTGAACGTTGCGGCCGCGATCGAGCAGGAATTCGGCTGAGCGCTGCTGCGCAAAGCGGGTGTAGCAGCCATGCGTCACCCCATGGATTTGGCTCACAGCAACGTTACACACGCTCAGCGCCGTGCGCGAACGGCGTTGCTGACTATTCGCCCCACAATCGGCCTGTCCGAAAATCCCGTTCGGCGTGCGTGAAAGTTTCTGTCTCCGGGCCTTGTCGATCAGACCCGATGGCGACCGGCTCGGCCGCATTTCGACTCACGGTTCTGTGAGTAGCCGATACGGCGGTTCGGTTGCGCGCGCGGGTGTGTGTCAATACCGCCACAACGCATCCGCTGCACGCGCAACCTGCCTCGCAACTGGCAACCCATTGTCATAGATGCGGCGTTGTCGTCGCTGGAAGCCCCGCATGCTGCGTCGCGGTGCGTGGTCCAGGACATATATTTACAGGAGTATTCAACCATGAAGCTCAGGAATGCGCTTCTGACTGCCACCATGTTCGCCGCACCTGGCTTGGCGTTCGCCCAGCCCGTCACCGGCCCGTATGTCAGCCTCGGCGCCGGCGGCACCTACATCCAGGACCAGAACCTGACGAACGTGAACGTCCCAGCGCTGGGCGCGTTCAGTTACGGCACCGGCAATAACGGCCACATCCGCGTGGACGGCAACGTGATCGGCTCCGGCGCGATCGGCTACGGCCTGGGCAACGGGCTGCGCATCGAGTTGCAGGGCGATTACCGCCGCAACACGCTGGTCGGCTTCAGCAGCCTGGACGGCGGCGGTCATGAGGAGCAGTTCGAGGGCTACGTCAACGTCCTCTATGATTTCGACCTGGCCCCGTTCGGCCTGCCGCTCGCCCCGTATATCGGTGTCGGCGCCGGCTACGATCAGGTGAAGTTTGAGAATGGCCGCGCCAGCGGCTTCTCCGGCCCCGGTTTCGACAACCCGATCTTCATCCGCGAGACCAACACGCAGGGCAATTTCGCCGCGCAAGGCATCCTGGGCGTCGCCTATAATCTGGGCTTCATCCCCGGCCTGGCGCTGACCGCCGAGGGCCGCGTCTCCGCGATCCCCGAGTCGCAGGACTATCACGGCCAGTTCTTCGCGCCGGGTGTCGCCACGCGCATCAACTTCCGCACCGACAACACCATCAACTATGCCGGTGTGGTCGGCCTGCGCTACGCGCTGTTCCAGCC
>CAXUNK010000099.1:0-10238 GCA_964252425.1 uncultured Acetobacteraceae bacterium | reverse complement strand
AGGTGCGAGTCGCCAACGCCGAGCTGGACGACATGATCCTGCTCCGCAGCGACGGCACGCCCACCTACCTGCACGCCGTCGTGGTGGACGACCACGACATGGCGATCAGCCACGTCATCCGCGGCGACGACCACCTGACCAACACTTTTCGCCAGGCGCAGATCTACGACGCGATGGACTGGGAGCGGCCCGCCTTCGCGCATATTCCGCTGATCCATGGCGCGGACGGCGCCAAACTGTCCAAGCGGCACGGCGCGGTGAGCGTGCTGGAGTTCGACGTGCAGGGCTACCTCCCGGAGGCGCTGTGCAACTACCTGCTGCGGCTGGGATGGGGCCATGGCGACGCGGAGATCCTCTCGCGCGACGAGGCGATCCGGCTGTTCGACCTGGACGGTGTGGGGCGCGCGGCCAGCCGGATGGATTACGCCAAGCTGACGCATCTGAACGGCGTGTGGCTGCGTCAGGCCGACGATGCGCGGCTGACGGCGGAGGTGATGCGCCGGCTGGCCGGCCTGCCGGGCGTGGTGCTGGACGAGGTGGTGCGCAGCCGCGTTCTGGCGTTGATGCCGGGGCTGAAGGAGCGGGCCAAGACGCTGGTCGAGCTGGCCCAGAACGCCGCCTTCCTCGCGCGCGGCGTGCCGCTGCCGTTCGACGAGCGGGCGCACGCGATGCTGACTGGGGAGGCGCGCTTGCTGCTGGCGGGGCTGGCGCCGGTGCTGGACGCGACCGACTTCTCGCAGCCGGCCGCTGATGCCGCGCTGCGCCGCTTCGCCGAGGAGACCGGGCGGAAACTGGGGCAGATCGCGCAACCGCTGCGCGCCGCGCTGACCGGAACCACGACCAGCCCGGGCATCGACGCGACACTGGCGGCGCTCGGCCGCGAGGAGTCGATGCGCCGGATTGCCGCGGCGGCCGGCGGCTGAGCGGGGGTTGCGCGCGGCGGGCGCTGCAATTACGAACGGGGCATTCGCAGGCGGGCGCGTAGCACAGCGGTAGTGCACTACCTTGACATGGTAGGGGTCACAGGTTCAATCCCTGTCGCGCCCACCACGCCCATGCAGCGTGTCAGACAGGTTGATGGGCCGCTGGTCGCGTCGTCGGCTTGGCTGCCCTTTGGGGGCATTACGATACCGCACGCCGCCGTTCGAATTGAAGACCGTGCCGGCTGCTACATCGTGCGGCAGCCTGAGCGGCCGTCGGCGCCGCTGGTCTTCTCCTCTCCGCATTCCGGCCGCGATTACGACCAGGACTTCGTGGCCAGCGCGCGGCTGGACGCGGCGGCACTTCGCACCAGCGAGGATTGCTACATCGACGAGATCTTCTCGCATGTGCCCGAGCATGGCGCGACCCTGCTCGCCGCCTCGTTCCCGCGCGTCTGGTGCGACGCCAACCGGGAGGCGTGGGAGCTCGACCCCTCGATGTTCGAGGACCGGCTGCCCTCCTGGGTCAACACGGCGAGCGTGCGGGTGAGCGCCGGGCTGGGGACGATCGCGAAGGTCGTCTCCACCGGTGAGGCGATCTATCGCGGCCGGCTGCGCTTTGCGGAAGCCGAGCGTCGGGTGGCCAATGGCTGGCGCCCCTACCATGATGCGCTGGCCGGATTGCTGGAGGCGACGCGGACGCGCTTCGGCGCCTGCCTTCTGGTCGATTGCCACTCGATGCCGGCACATGCCTGTTCGGACCGGCGGCCGGTGCCCGACATCGTGCTGGGCGACGTGTTCGGTGCGTCCTGCGCGCCGATGGTGATGATCACCGTCGAGCGTTTCCTAACCGCGCGCGGCTACGTGGTGCGGCGCAACGACCCGTATGCGGGCGGCTATGTGACGCGGCATTACGGCCAGCCCAGGACGGGGATACACGCGCTGCAGCTCGAGATTGCGCGCGGTCTTTACATGGACGAGGCGACGCTGGAGCGGGGTTCGGGCTTCGGGCGGGTGAGTGCCGACATGGCGGACCTCGCCGGCCATCTGGCGGAGCGGTCGGCGGAGCTGTTGCGGCGGGCGGGGTGACCGTCAGATGCCGGAGGAGGCGGTGTTGAACATCGCCGTGATCACCGTCCCGAACCGGCTGAAGATACCGAGCAGCACCAGGCAGAGGAAGGCGGCCACGATGCCGTATTCGAGCGCGGTGACCCCCCGCCCGTCACGCCGAAGGGGCAGGCCGCCGCGCCCGCTGGGAGAGTCGTCCGGCATGGTCTTGGCCGGCATGTCATTGGAAGGTTCTGCCATCGCCATCGTGTTCCCGACACCGTCATGCCGTGAAACCAAGCGTTCACGCCGTCACGAGAGCGCAATGTATCGCATTGGCATCGACGTGTCCACTAATTTTGGACGATTGAGAGGTCAGGACGCTATTTTCTGGCCGCAGGCCGGGTCAGGCGGGCAAAAAAAGTGGCGGTGCCTTGCAGCACCGCCAAGTTTAGGGAGGAAACGTCCAAGATGCAGTCTGCCGAAGCAGGCTGCAGAGGCACATTAGGGGAGCCGGGGAGAGCGGCGCAAGAAGTTTTTTGCATTGCAGCAATTCCGGTGCGTTATGTGGTTCATCGGCGGTTAACCCCCTCCGGCGATGATCGGCCATGCAGTGGCGCTGGCTCGCGATATGGATGATTGGGTGGTTTTGGCCGGTCGGTCATGCGCGGGCGGACGAGTCTATTCTGTGCCGGGCCGCTGTCGGTGCGGCTGAAAGCAGCCTGCGCATTCCGGACGCCTTCCTGTCGGCGATCGCCAGGGTCGAGTCGGGACGGCCGGACAGGCAGACGGGCGTACTCGCACCCTGGCCGTGGACCATCAATGCCGAGGGGAAAGGGTCGTTTTTCCCCAGCAAGGCGGAGGCTATCGAGGCAGTGCGGGCGTTGCAGGCACGCGGCGTGCGCTCGATCGATGTCGGCTGCATGCAGGTCAACCTGATGCACCATCCGGAGGCGTTCGCCTCGCTGGAGCAGGCGTTCGACCCGGCGGAAAACGCGAATTTCGCCGGGCGTCTGCTGCTCAGCCTGTTTGCCCAGACCCGCGCCTGGCCGCGCGCCGCGGCGGCCTATCACTCGCAGACGCCGACGATCGGCGCTGCGTATCAGGAGCGGGTGCTGGCCGAATGGGCCGTGCCTGAGGGCGCCGCCTCCGTGCCGCGACGCGAGGCTGCCGAACCGCCCGTCACCCCCACGCCTCCGGCACCGCCGATGGCGGCTGCCGCACGGGTCGCCTCGTCTTTCGGCCGCGTCGGCGCGTTCACCGCGCGGGCGTCGCCGACCGGGACAGGCCGCGACCTGGCCGCCTACCGTGCAATGCCCACCTTCCTGGCCACAAGCCGAACCTTACGCCCAGGCTAAAAACCCGGGTCGATTCAAGTTACGGAGCGAACACTTGAGCGAACGCGGCGGCTGCCTTCGACACGCGAGTGTCATTCGACCGTTCGGCCTGTTCAAGGCCAAGCCGCCTTCGGCGGTCGCTGCGCGAGCCTTGAGCAGGCCGAACGGTCGAATGGAGGGCTGACATCGAAGAAAGCCAACCGATGCAGCCGGTGAGTGATAGCGGTTCGGGCGGGGGAGGTATTCGCTCCCAAACTTGAGCCCGCAGTCCTTTTTTCAAAAAAGGACTGCTTGCTTTCCGCCCTACAAGGCTTGCCTGTCCCCCAACCCTTGGCCACATGACGAGGCAATGCCCATACGCCCCATCCTTATGTCCATCCTGCTCCTGGCCGCGGCGGGTGCGCACGCCGACAGCGACCCGCCGGTCACGGTCGTGCGGGTCGCCAAGCAGGATGTGCCCGTGTACGTCTCGGGGATCGGCACGGTGCAGGCCTATCGCTCGGTGCTGGTGCGCGCGCGGGTGGATGGCCAGCTCGACAGCATCGCCTTCCGGGAGGGTCAGACGGTGCATCCGGGCGACCTGCTGGCGCAGATCGATCCCCGCCCCTATGCGGCGACGCTCGCCCAGGCGCAGGCCAAGCGCGCCAGCGATCAGGCGCAGATCGACAACGCGCGACGCGACCTGGCGCGGTACTCGACGCTGGAGCGTACCGCCGTCGCCTCCCGGCAGCAGGTCGATACGCAGCAGGCGACGGTGGCCCAGCAGACGGCCAATTTGCAGGGTGACGAGGCGGCCATCGCCAGCGCCGCGCTGAATTTGAGCTACTGCCGGATCACCGCGCCCATCGAAGGCGTGGTCGGGCTGCGGCTGGTCGACATCGGCAATCAGATCCATGCGAGCGATACCGCGGGGATCGTCAGCATCCAGCAGGTCCACCCGATCAGCCTGGTGTTCACCCTGCCGCAGGAGCGCCTGCCGGACGTGCGTGACGCGATGCGGGCCGGGACGCCGCTCGTGGACGCGATCGGCGGCGATGGCCGGACTGTGCTGGCGGACGGCAAACTGGTCACGATCAACAACGCGATCGACACGCAGACGGGCACGATCACGTTGAAGGCCGAGTTCCCCAACCTGGACGATCGCCTGTGGCCGGGGCAGTTCGTCACCGGCCGCCTGCGGTTGCGCGTGGCGGCCGGGGCGCTGACCCTGCCGCCCCAGGCGGTGCAGCACGGGCCGGATGGGTTGTACGTCTATACGGTGGACGGCAACCGCAAGGCGGGCCGCGCCCCGGTCAAGCTCGGCTATGAGGACGATCAGGTCGCCATCGTGACGGACGGGCTGCACGAGGGCGACACGGTGGTGCTGTCCGGCCAGCTCTCGCTTCAGCCGGGCATGCGGGTCGATCCGCACCAGGCGCCGGCTGGCGGGCAGACCGGATGAGCATCTCCTCCCCGTTCATCCGCCGCCCCATCGCCACCTCGCTGCTGATGGCGGCGATCTTCCTGGTGGGTATCGCGAGCTACCCGCTGCTGCCGGTGGCGCCGCTGCCGACGGTGGATTTCCCGACCATTTCGGTGACCGCCAACTACCCGGGCGCCAGCCCGGACGTGATGGCCAGCAGCGTCGCCCAGCCGCTGGAGACGCAGTTCAGCCAGATCAACGGCCTGTCGCAGATGACGTCGATCAACGTGCTGGGCACGTCGACCATCACGGTGCAGTTCGACCTCTCGCGCAGCATCGACGCGGCCGCGACCGATGTGCTGGAGGCGATCAACGCAGCGCAGGGGCAGTTGCCGAAGAACCTGCCGAGCCAGCCGACCTTCAGGAAGGTCAACCCGGCCGACAGCCCGATCTTCCTCGCATCCGTCTGGTCGGACGACCTGCCGCTGACCACCGTGGACGATTACGCCGAGAACGTGCTGAGCCAGCAGTTGAGCCAGGTCGCGGGCGTGAGCCAGGTTCTGGTGGGCGGCCAGCAGAAGCCCGCCATACGCGTGCAGATCGATCCCGCGCGGATCGCCTCGATGGGCATGACGCTGGAGGACGTGCGCACCGTCCTGAGCGAGGCCACCGTCAATAGCCCCAAGGGCAGCATCGACGGCGCGCGGCAGTCGTTCACGGTGCAGGACAACGACCAGCTGACCGAGCCCGCGCCCTATAACAAGCTGATCGTGGCCTATCGCAACGGGGCGCCGGTGCGGATCGGCGATATCGGCCATGCCGTGCGCGGCGCCCAGAACCGGGAGACTGCGGCCTGGCTCGATGCCGGCGGGAAGACAAGGCGCGGCGTGCTGCTGATCGTCTTCAAGCAGCCAGGCGCCAACGTGATCGCCACCGTGGAGCGGGTGAAGGCCGCGCTGCCGCGGCTGGAGCGGAGCATACCGCCCACCATCCATGTGGAGACGGTGGTCGATCGCACCCAGACGATCCGCGCCTCGGTCTCCGACGTGGAGTTCACGCTGCTGCTCTCCATCGCGCTGGTGGTGATGGTGATCTTCCTTTTCCTGCGCAGCCTGTGGGCGACCATCATCCCCAGCGTCACGGTGCCGCTCGCCCTGGTGGGCACGTTCGCGGCGATGTATCTGCTGGGCTACAGCCTGGATAATTTGTCGCTGATGGGGCTGACGATCGCGGTGGGCTTCGTCGTCGATGACGCGATCGTCATGCTGGAAAACATCTTCCGGCATATCGAGGACGGGATGGATCCGCTGGACGCGGCGTTGAAGGGCGCCGGCGAGATCGGCTTCACCATCGTCTCGATCAGCATCTCGCTGATCGCGGTGTTCATCCCGCTGCTGCTGATGGGCGGCATCGTGGGGCGGCTGTTCCGCGAGTTCGCCGTCACCGTCTCGATGACGGTCGTCATCTCCGCCTTCGTGTCGCTGACGCTCACGCCGATGATGTGCGCACGGTTTCTGCGGGCCGAGCACACGCACGGGCGGCTGTACCGGGCGGTCGAGAGCGTGTTCGACGCGATGCTGGCCTTCTACGCGCGCACGCTCGATCTCGCGTTGCGGTTCCGGTTCGTGACATTGCTGGTGTTCCTGGGCACGCTCGGGGTGACCGTGTTCCTGTTCGTGATCATCCCCAAGGGGTTCTTCCCGCAGCAGGATATTGGCGTGCTGATCGCGATCACCGAGGCCAACCAGGACATCAGCTACACCGGCATGTATGCGCGGCAGGAGCGGCTGAACCAGATCGTGGAGGCCGACCCGGCGGTGGCCAGTTTCGCCTCGCTGATCGGCGCGGGCAATGGCGGGCAGACGGCCAATAACGGACGGCTCTACATCAACCTCAAGCCGTGGGGCGAGCGCGACCCGATCATGAAGGTGGCCGCGCGGCTGAACGAGAAGGCGCGCGCGATCGAGGGGATGCGCATCTACCTGCAGCCCTCGCAGGACATCACCGTGGGCGGACGGCTGTCACGGACGCTGTATCAATACACGCTGCAGGATGCAGACCCGGCCGAGCTCAACCGCTGGGCGCCGCGATTGCTCGACAAGCTGCGGACCCTGCCGCAGTTGCGCGATGTGACATCCGACCAGCAGATTGCCGGCACGACCGCGACGCTGGTGATCGACCGGGACGCGGCCGCGCGGTTCGGCATCCAGCCGCAGCAGATCGACGATACGCTGTACGACGCGTTCGGCCAGCGCGAGGTGACCCAGTATTTCACCCAGATCGCCGCCTATTACGTGATCGAGGAGGTTCCTCCCAACATCGAGGGCACCGTTCAGACGCTGAAGCAGCTCTATGTGAAGGGTGCGAACGGGTTGGCGGTGCCGCTCTCGGCCGTGGTGCACACCAGCACCGTGCCGATCGCACCGCTGGCGGTGAACCACCAGAGCCAGTTTCCCGCGGTCACCATCAGCTTCAATCTCCAGCCCGGCGCCTCGCTGGGCGATGCGGTGCGGCTGGTCGATGCGCAGCGTGACCAGATGGGGGCGCCCGCCGCGCTGCAGGGCTCGTTCCAGGGCAATGCGGCCGCGTTCCAGGCGTCGCTGTCCAGCGAGCCGTACCTGATCCTGGCCGCGCTCGTGTCGGTCTACATCATCCTGGGCATCCTGTACGAGAGCTACATCCTGCCGCTCACCATCCTGTCCACGCTGCCCTCGGCCGGCGTGGGTGCGCTGTTGATGTTGATGGTGGCCGGCTTCGATCTGTCGGTCATCGCCATCGTCGGCATCATCCTGCTGATCGGCATCGTCAAGAAGAACGGCATCATGATGGTCGATTTCGCCATACATGCGGAACGCGAGGGTGGGGCCGCGCCGCTGGACGCGATCCGCCAGGCCTGTCTGATGCGGTTCCGGCCGATCATGATGACGACCATGGCCGCCCTGCTCTCGGGCCTGCCGCTGATGCTCGGGCACGGCGCGGGGTCGGAACTGCGCCAGCCGCTGGGCTACGCGATGGTGGGCGGGCTGCTGCTGAGCCAGGCGCTCACGCTGTACACCACGCCGATCATCTACCTGTACCTGGACGCGTTGCAGCACTGGCTCTCTCCGGCGCCACGGCGCATGCCGCGGGCGGCGCACGCGTTGGGCGCGCACGCCGATTAGCCGCTTGAGCGAGACGGTACCGCCCGAACTGGCCGCCTTGCGCCACAGCATCGACAACATCGATGCCGCCATCGTGCATTTGCTGGCGGAGCGGTTCCGCTGCACCCAGCAAGTGGGACGGCTGAAGGCAGAGCTGGCGCTGCCGCCGTCGGACCCGGCGCGTGAGGCGCAGCAGGTCGCGCGCCTGCGCGCGCTAGCGGAGACGGCGCGGCTGGACCCCGAGTTCGCCGAGAAATACCTGGCCTTCGTGGTGCGGGAGGTGATCCGCCACCACATCGCCCTGGCCGCCACGGATAATTGACGCTTGCCGGACGCGTGACGGCCCTGCCCGAACCCGGCTTCTCCCGCATGTCTCGGTCCGCATCGCCGCGGTAGGAGCCATGTCGGATATCGTAGTCGCCATTCCCGTTCGAGACGAGGCCGCGCTGATCGGCGATTGCCTGCGTGCGCTGGCACTTCAGGGCGGGGCGGCAGCCGACATCCTGCTCCTGGTCAACAACAGCCGGGACGGCACGGCCGTGCTGGCGCGCGCGGCATGCCCCACCCTGCCCTGCCGGGTGCACGTGGTCGAGCACGAGTTCCCGCCCGAGCAGGCCACGGCCGGCCATGCACGCCGCCTGGCCGTGCAGCTTGCCTGCGACCTGACGCGGCCGGGCGGCATCGTGGCCACGACCGACGCGGATGGATGCGTGGCGCCGGACTGGCTCGCGGCGACACTGGCCGCGTTCGAGGCGGGCGCCGACGCGGTGTGCGGCCGGGCGGTGATCGACCCGGTCGATGCGCTGCGCATCCCACGCCACCTGCACGAGGATGACGCGCTGGAGGTCGCCTACGGCGCGGCCCTGGACCGGATTGCGGCGTTGCTCGATCCGGACCCGGCCGATCCCTGGCCGCGGCACACCGAGGAATCGGGGGCCAGCATCGCGGTCCGGCGCGAGGTGCTCCTGCAAGCGGGCGGCGTGCCGGCCGTGCGCTCCGGCGAGGACCGCCTGCTGCTCGCGGCACTCAGGCGCATCGACGCGCGCATACGCCACGACCCCGCCGTGTGGGTGACCGTCTCGGGGCGCACGCAGGGCCGTGCCGAAGGCGGCATGGCGGACACCATCGCCCGGCGCATCGTGCGTCAGGACAGCCATCTCGACGAGGCGATGGAGAAGGTGGCCGACCGGGTGCGCCGCATCGGCCTGCGCCGGCTGCTGCGCGTGGCCTGGGCGCAGGGCGGACAGGGCCGCATCGGGCCCGACCTGCTGGACGAGTTGTGCGTGGCGCCGGACCGGCTTCGGTCGTGGCTCGCGAGCCGGTATTTCGGCGCCGCCTGGGCCTTGGTGGAGCAGCACAGCCCCGTGCTGGTGCGCAGCCCGGTGTTGCGACAGGATCTGCCGGCGCAACTGCGTCTGGCGCGCGACGTGCTGGCGCGGCTGGAGCAGGCGGCGGTGGAACCAGACGGACCGAGCCACCAGGAGGGATAGGCGCCGGTGCGGCGTGCCGGCCGGGCAGCCGGCGCTTGTGACGGTGTGGCCGCCGCACCATAAACCGTGAAGCGACCCGCACGATCACGCGGGAACTGATACGGAGCGGGTGAGATGTTCATTGAAACCGAGAGCACGCCGAACCCCGCCACCCTGAAATTCCTGCCCGGCCTGCCGGTGATGGGCACGGGGACGGCGGATTTCCCGGCCGCCGAGCTGGCCGGACCCAGCCCGCTGGCCGCCTCCCTGTTCGGCCTGCCGGGCGTGGCGCGGGTGTTCCTGGGCGGCGACTTCGTCACCGTGACCAAGACCGATGCCGCCGAGTGGCAGGCCCTGCGGCCGCTGGTGCTGGGCGCGATCATGGAGCATTTCGTCGCCTGCCGACCGGTGATGGACGGCCAGGCCGCCGACGGGCTGGAGGATGAGGTCGCCCCCGGCGACCAGGAGATCGTCGATCAGATCAAGGAGTTGCTTGACACGCGCGTTCGCCCCGCGGTGGCCAGCGACGGTGGCGATATCGTCTTTCGCGGCTATCGCGACGGGGTGGTCCGGCTGCACATGCAGGGCGCCTGCAGCGGCTGCCCGTCTTCGGCGGCGACGCTGAAGCACGGGATCGAGAACATGCTGCGACACTACGTGCCCGAGGTGCAGGCGGTCGAACAGGTTGCCGCCTAGGCGGGGCGGCCGCGTTCCCGATCTCTGATGGATGTCGCGACGATCAGTTCGGCCCAGGGCGGCGCGCAGTTGGCCTTGGTGCGGGGCGGCGAGGTGGTCGCGCGCGAGACGATCGGCCAGGCGCACGGCTTGGCCGCGGCTTTGCCGGACGCCGCCGCGCGGCTGTTGCGTGGGCGTGGGGCGCCGGGGCTGATGGCCGCGATCACCGGACCGGGCAGTTTTACCGG
>CAXUNK010000098.1:0-10247 GCA_964252425.1 uncultured Acetobacteraceae bacterium | reverse complement strand
GTGGCGATCGGTCCGGCCGACTATCAGGCGTTCGACCAGTTGCTGCATGGCATACAAGCCGCCTGGTCGGCGCACGACCTCAACGCGTTGCGCGGCATGGCGACGCCCGAGATGGTCGGCTACTTCGCCGAGCAACTGGCCGAGCAGACCAGCCGGGGCGTGCGCAACCAGGTGACCGACATCCGCCTGCAGCAGGGCGATCTGGCGGAGGCGTGGTCGGAGGGCAGCCGTGAATACGCGACCGTGGCGATGCGCTTCGCGATGATCGATGTGACGCGCGACCAGGCCGGGCGCGTGGTGGACGGGAGCCTGACGGAGCGGGTAACGGTGACGGAGATCTGGACATTTCTTCGTGCGCCCGGGGGCCGGTGGGTCTTGTCCGCTATTCAGCAGGCGCGTTGAAACCGGCCAGGTTCTCCCGCAGGTTCCGCCAACACCGCTTTGACAAAACTGTCGCGCACCGTAATGCAGGCAAACAGAGCAAAAGCTTTTTGCTTCTTTTTCTCGAAAAAGAAGGCCTTCCTGCCTAGGGCACGACGACGTCTATTGGGGTCGCCGCGTCTTCTATACTGACAGGGAGTTTGCCTGCAGGGTCGCCGTCGGCTTGGGCCAGGGTGTCGCCGGGCAGGATCTCCACGCGCGAGGCGCGCAGCAGGCGCAGGCCGGGCGCGTTGGGCAGCAGGTTCAGCGGCAGGGCGGCGCCATACATCAGGGCCGACCAGGGGCCGCGTCCATCGAACAGTGCGACCGAGAAGCCGGGAAGGCTTGGCTGCGCGGCCGGCGCCAGCAGATACTGGCCGGCATATAGCCTCCCCTTGGTCACGATCACGCTGCCGGCTTCGGCATCCACGCCGTCGATCCTCAGCCGGATCGGGGCGTAGTCGTAACGGCACATCTCGCGCAGCGTCTGCAGCACGTAGGCGCCGCGCCCCAGGACGCGTTTCAGTCTCCACGGCAGGCGGTGTACGACCTGCGCATCCAACCCCACCCCGATCATCTGCACGAACAGGCGCGTGTCGGTCAGGCCGGTGGCCACCCCAGGCCAAAGCGCGCGGGTGCGGCCGAACGCCAGCGCGCGCGCTACGGCATGCGGCGCTGTCGGCAGGCTGAGCTCGCGCGCCAGCACGTTGGCGGTGCCGAGCGGGATGATGCCCAGCCGGGCCCGGCCGCCGCTCAACCCGGACGCCACTTCGGCGATTGTGCCGTCACCGCCGGCGGCGACCAGCATGTCGCAGGAGTGCCGTGCGTCGCGTGCAAGCTCAGTCGCATGGCCGGCGCGCTCCGTGCGCAGCAACTGGACCCTCACACCGTTGCCGGACAGGATGTCCAGCACCCGCCACAGCGCATGCGCGCGCCGATGGCCAGCCGCGGGGTTGTAGATGACGATCAAGGAGCGGGAGACCATCCTGCCTGGAGCAACGGATAAGTATCCGGCAGGATTGTTACGATTCGGTTGCAGCGCTAAGTCAGTTCCGTGATATAAATTGTCATGACGACTGTCCCATCCAAGCTTATCTCGCGATAAAGCACTACTCCCCAACTATGTTGGCTTTCGAGTTTCCAGCGTCACGTAATCTTCACTCGCGCGACGCGGCGTGCGTTCTATTTGCTCGCCTAGCTTCGGCAGTAGCTGCTACCGGAGAGACGCTGCGAATGGTGAGGCCCATGGACGCCTACGCTCAACCCGCCTGTGCCGCCCCGACCACGTATCGGGCCGTGTTCATCTCGGATACGCATATGGGGACACGTGGCTGCCGCAGCGATTTTCTCGCCCACTTCCTCGGATCGTTTTCCACGCAGAACCTTTATCTCGTGGGCGACATCGTCGATGGCTGGCGCCTGCGCAAATCCTGGTACTGGGACGAGATGCATGACGAGGTCGTCAAGCTGATCCTGCGCCATGCGAGCAACGGCGCGCGCACGCTCTACATCCCGGGCAACCACGACGAGATGTTTCGCGCCTGGCTGCCGCTTGGCCTGGAGCTGGGCGGCGTCAAGCTGGTGGGCGAGGCGGAGCACATAACGGCCGATGGCCGCCGGCTGCTGATCATGCATGGCGACCAGTTCGATAGCGTGGTGCGCTACGCGAAATTCCTGGCCCTCCTGGGCGACTGGGCCTATACGACGGCGCTCAACATCAACCGCTGGTTCAACGCCGTGCGCCGCCCGCTGGGCTACCCGTACTGGTCGCTGAGCCAGTGGGCCAAGCGGCAGGTGAAGGAAGCGGTGAAGGCGATCGACCGGTTCGAGGACGCATTGGCCGGCGAGGCGCGCCGGCGCCATTTCGACGGCGTCGTCTGCGGCCACATCCATCATGCCGAGATGCGCGTGACCAACGGCGTGCTCTACCTCAACACCGGCGACTGGGTGGAAAGCTGCACGGCGCTGGTCGAGCACCATGACGGGCGGCTGGAGCTGATCGACTGGGTGGCGCTCAACCGGCTGTCGTTCTTCGCGCCTCGCGCCTCTGCCCCGCTTCGTGACGAGAGGGTGGCCGAACCTGCCTGATCCCCAAGGCGAAACCGACGGCCCCGTTCCTGTCCCGGACAGCATGGCCAACCTGCCGCCAAACTCGCGCGTGCTGATCGTGTCCGATGCCTGGCGACCGCAGGTCAACGGCGTGGTGCGCACGCTGGCGACATTGGTGCGCGAGCTGGAGGCGCTTGGCATCGTGGCCGAGGTGATCGGTCCCGACCGGTTCCGCACCCTGCCCTGCCCCACCTATCCGGACATCCGCCTGTCGGTGCTGCCGCAACGCAAGCTCGGCCGGCTGATGACCGCGTTCCGGCCGGATGCGCTGCACATCGCGACCGAGGGTCCGCTCGGCATCGCCGCGCGCCGCCTGGCCCGCCAGCATGGCTGGACGTTCACCACCGCGTTCCATACCCGCTTCCCCGAGTATCTGCGGGCGCGCACGCGGGTGCCGACCCGGCTGTCCTATGCCTGGCTGCGCCGCTTCCACGCCGCCGGCCACGGGCTGATGGTGGCCACCGAGAGCCTGCGTCAGGAATTGGCCGAACGCGGGTTCACCGACCTGCGCGCCTGGTCGCGCGGCGTCGATCTGTCGCTGTTCCAGCCTGAGCCGCGTGAGGCCTGGGAGGGTTTGGCGCGGCCGGTCTCGCTCTATGTCGGCCGTGTCGCCGTCGAAAAGAACATCTCGGCGTTCCTCGACCTCGACCTGCCGGGATCGAAGGTTGTGGTGGGCGACGGTCCGCAATTGGCCTCGCTCAAGCGCGACTACCCGGATGTGCATTTCGCCGGCGTCAAGCACGGCGAGGACCTGTCGCGCGCCTATGCCGGGGCGGACGTGATGGTGTTTCCGTCGCTGACCGACACGTTCGGCTTGGTGATGCTGGAGAGCCTGGCCTGCGGCACGCCGGTCGCCGCCTTCCCTGTCACCGGACCGAAGGACGTGCTGGTGGGCGGCGGCGATGCGATCGGCGCCGTGGATACCGATCTGCGCGCCGCCGTCTTGCGCGCGCTGGAAAACGGCGACCGGATCGCCTGCCGCGCCTTTGCCGAGACGTTCTCCTGGCGCGCCTGCGCCGAACGGTTCGTCACCAACCTGGTGCCGATCCGCCAGGGGCTGGAAGTCTCGATCAGCTACGCGGCGGCGGCTGCCTGAGCACCGGCAAGCAGTCCTTTTTTGAAAAAGGACGGCGGATTCAAGTTTGGGAGCAAACACCCGGGCGAGCGTGGAGGCTGCCTTCGAGACGCGAGTGTCGAATCGAGGGCTAACATCGAAGAAAGCCAACCGATGCAGCCGGTGAGCGACAGCAGGTCGGGTGTGGGAGGTGTTCGCTCCCAAACTTAAGTCCGCTCTTGAAAAAGAAGGTCTTCCTTCCTTCCGCGATGTGTCATTTCGAGAGTGCGCCCCAGGCAGCGTCCGCCAGCACGCCATTGCGGTCCGCATCCAGGCTGGGAGAGGCACGGGCGGCGATGACCGGGCAGCCATCGACCAGTAGGGGCGCGCGTATGGCCGGCACCGAACCGCCGGCGGCGCGAGGGGCCGGCACCCGCACGGCCAGGCCGCGCGATACCACCTGGGGGTCGGCAAAGACCTCGGCGATGTCGTGGATGGGGCCGGACGGGACGCCCAGAGCCGCCAATTCGTCGAGCAGGGGGGCGGCGGGGTGCCGCCGGGTCAGCGCGCTCAGCAGCGGCACCAGCACCGCCCGGTGCGTCACCCGGCCGGGATTGGTGCGGAACCTCTCGTCGGAGGCCAGCTCCGGGGCGCCGAGCGCGTGGGCGAACCTGGCGAACTGGCCGTCATTGCCCGCGGCCACGACGATGTGCCCGTCGGCCACCGGAAACACCTGGTAGGGCACGATGGTGGTGTGCGCGTTGCCCATGCGCGGCGGGTTGATGCCGGTCGCGAGGTACGCCACCGCCTGGTTGGACAGCATGGCGGTTTGCACGTCGAGCAGCGAGAGGTCGAGGTGGGCGCCCTGCCCCGTCGCGTCCCGCCGGCGCAGGGCGGCCAATATGGCTGTGGCGGCGTACAGGCCGGTGAACAAGTCGGCCGTGGCCACGCCGGCCTTTTGCGGCTCGCCCGCCGGATCGCCGGTCAGGTACATGAAGCCGCCCATCCCCTGCACCACAAAATCGTAGCCCGCGCGGGCGGCGTAGGGGCCGGTCTGGCCGAAGCCGGTGATCGAGCAGGTGACCAGGCGCGGGTTGACCGCCAGCAGCGATGCGTGGTCCAGCCCGTAGCGGGCAAGACCGCCGACCTTGAAGTTCTCGATCACCACGTCGGCATGGGCCGCCAGGCGGCGCACCAGGGCCTGGCCGTCCGGCGTGTCGATGTCGGCGGCGATCGAGCGCTTGCCGCGGTTGGCGCTGTGGAAATAGGTGGCGGACAGATCGCCGCCGCCATCGGCCGGCATGAAAGGCGGTCCCCACGCCCTGGTATCGTCGCCCACGCCCGGCCGCTCCACCTTGACCACGTCGGCGCCGAGATCGGCGAGGAGCTGGCCCGCCCAGGGACCGGCCAGGATGCGCGCCAGTTCCAGCACGCGCACGCCCTCCAGCAGCCTGGGTGTGGCTGGGGCGGTGTCGGTCGACTCGGGTGATTGCACGGGTGGGCCTACGACTGTGGTGTTCGTCTGTAGCCGCGCGCCCGGCCGATCGCCACGTAGTGGTCGAACGCGTCCCGCGCGTCGCCCTGGCCGAGCTCGACGGCGGCGATCGGGTAGGTCTGGCAATACCAGGCGCGGTCCAGCGCGAAGCCCTGCCGCCCCTCGGCAAAACCGTGATGTTCGTAATGGTGGCGTCCGTCGGGCATATGCCCGTCGCGCACGGCGCCGGCGATGTCCGGATGGGCGGCGAGGTAGAACGCCTCGTCGTACAGGGCGAGATAGGCGGCCACATCCTGTCTCGGCGGCGCGGCGGCCAGCATGGCTGCGAGCCGGCCCGGTGAGACCTCGCGCCACAGCCCGCGCAGGGATCGATGTGCGGCGGCCGCCTGTTCCACCGGCACCGCGTAATGGTGCGGGAACAGGTGGAAGCTGTAGCGCGGGTCGAACAGCGGCAGCAGGTTCGTGTCCGGCGATTGCAACGGGTGCAGCAGGCCCAGCACCGGCAGATGCACGTGCTCAGCCCCGGAGAGCCACGCCGCGAGCCAACTGAAGGTGCTGATGGCCGGCACGACGTGCCGCGCCGCCCGCACGGCCGCGAAATCGGCCAGCGCCCCCTGGCTGCTGACGTAGCGCGCCCGGGGGAAACGGTCCCGCAGCGTGACCATGTAGGGCGAGTGGTCGAGCTGCCCCAGAAACACCGGGGAGAGACCTGTGCGCTCGACCAGCTCGGCGTAGAAATCCGGCGGGACGAGGACGTAATCCGGGTGGTGGCCGTCCAGTATGTCGCCCTGGCGTATGTTGATCAGCAGCTCGTCCGGCGCGGTGCGCAGTCCCGGCACGCCGGTGAAGAGGTCGAGGCAGGCCTCCTGCGGTGGCAGGTTCGCCATGCGCTGTGCGTAGGAACGGATGTCCACCCGCCGCACGCGGCCGGAATTGAGCAGCACCGCCAGCCGGTCGAGGTCGAGCAGCGGCTCGGTCACTACCAGCACCTCGTCCTCGGCGGGCGGCGCGGGCGCGATCTGCAGGCCCCATTCCGGCAGATGGATCTGCGCGATTTGGCTGCCCGGCACGCGGGACGCGAGCGCGCGGGCGGCCAGGTACTGGATCATGCGGTTGCCCAAGCCCCCCATGGGCGAGACCTGGATGACCGCGCCCGCTCCGCTCCTCGTCCGCCTGCCCAATCATCCCCACCCTGGCGCAGCCGCGCTCGACGTGCTTTGCCGAAGCTAGAGCATCATCCGGTCGAATGGAATCGTGGGCCGGATGAAGATACTCGGCAAAACAACGAGCTAGAACACGGTCCGTGAGAAGATGCGAACGGACCATGCTTCAGGAGGAAGCCGCCAGACGATGAAATCCGCTGTCTGCCTGATCGTGCGCAACGAGGTGCGCGACATCGCCGAGTGGATCGCGTTCCACGCGCTGGTCGGGTTCGACGCCCAGATCATCTTCGATAACCGTTCCGATGACGGAACCGGCATGGTGATCAAATCGGCCGCGGCACTGCACGACATCCGATACCATTACTGGTCCGACAGCTCGCACCGCAGCCAGCTTGCCGCCTACGAGGCGGCCTGCGAGGCCTACAAGCTCGAGTTCGACTGGATCGCGTTCATCGACTCGGACGAGTTCTTCGTGCCCGCCGCGCGCGAGAAGGTGAACACGTTTCTGGGCCGTTACGAGGGCTGGAGCGGCATTGCGGTGCACTGGGCGATCTTCGGCTCCAGCGGCCATGAGACCTATCCCGCGCAACCCGTGCTGCAGGCGTTCACACGGCGCGCCGGCGAACATTTCTTCGCGGCCCGGCATGTGAAATCGATCATCCGGCCCGGTTTCGCCGCGCGCTGCCTCAATCCGCATTGTTTCGATCTGCGCGGCGACCGGCTTGGCAGCTACTGCGACCCGCGCGCGCGCCGCATGGAGTGGTGGCCGGCGCCGGAGCAGGGCGGCATCTTGCCGGGCGTCAGCCACGAGCCGCCCGATTACGGCGTCTGCCGGATCAATCATTATTTTACCCGGTCACGCGCACATTGGGCGGCGAAGCTGCAACGCGGCTATCCGAGCGATGTGGCGATCAGGCGAATGGCGGAGTTCGACGAGTACGACCGCAACGAGGTGGAGGATACGCTGGCGCACCGCTATCTTCCGGCCCTGCGCCGGGGCATGGCGAAGATCACGGCACAGTTACCGATGTAGTTCCGTATCGGAACGGTTAGTTATTGACAATCACCGGGTGCTTCGTCCAATTTTATGGCGTTGCCTGACGCGCCCGAATGGATGCTGCGGCGACGTCCGGTGCTCGCCAGGAGTTTGCATGTCCTACGCTCTGTTCCGCGCTGCTGCCTTGCGAGCCGATCGGCGAGCGGTGACCGCACTCGAATACGGAATCATCGCCAGTATTCTGGGCCTGGTGCTCGTTTCGATCTTCACCAGTCTCGGCACGACGATGAAAACCCTGTTCAACCACGTGGGATCGTCGATTTAGCTTTTCTGCTTTTGGGCGGAGTGGCCGTCGAGGAACGTACGCACGATCCCGATCGTGGGTGAGTCCATCAGCGCCGGCGCGTGTCCCGCGCCGGCCACCGTGTGCACGGCCGATCTATCGCTCATTCTGGCCAGCGTTTCCGGCAGCAGCAGGTCGCTCGTTTCGCCACGCAGGGTGAGCATGGGTATGCCGATCGCCTCCCATATCGCCCACATCTCGGTGTCCTGTGGCGGCGTCGCGCGCAACGGGATGGTCAGCGCCGGGTCGTAGTGCAATGTCAGCCGGCCATCCGGCCGCCTGCGCGCGGAGGCCTGCGCCATCTGCGACCATTGCGCGTCCGTCAGCTCGCCGAAGGTGGCGTGCACGCGGCGAAGGAAGGCCTCAAGCTCCGCCATGTCGGCGAAATCGGGCACGGTGCCGACATAGCTCACGATACGCTCCAACGCCGCCCGCGGCAGGAACGGGCCGATATCGTTCAGCACCATCCGCCGGATCGGCGTGCCGGGGGCGGCCGCCAATGCCATGCCGCAGAGTCCGCCTAGCGACGTGCCGATCCAGGCGACCTCGCGGTCGAGCATCGCCAGCAGATGCGAGAGCGCCGCGACGTAGCTGGGCAGGGCGTAGAGCGAGGGGTCGGGCAGCCAGGCGGAGCGGCCGCGGCCCGGCAGGTCGGGGCAGATGACGCAGTAGCGGTCTGCGAGCGATCGGGCGAGCGTGTCGAAATCGCGCCCCTGCCGGCTCAGCCCGTGCACGCAGACCACCGCTGGGCGGTTGGGCGCGCCCCATTGCACGAAGGCGAGACGGTGGAAAGCGCCCGCCAGCAGGTAGGAGCACTCGCGTTCAATCGGCTGCATGCGCTCCTTCCTGCACCGGCGCAGGGCCGATGGAAAGCGGGGCATGGCTGCCGAACCGTCGTCGCAGACGCAGCATGGGCGCCTCGATACACCAGTAGGACAGAGCGGCGCCGGCCATGGCCAGCGGCAATCCGATTGCCAGCCAGGCCGCCCGGTCTGCGCCCGCCAGCCCGTCCGCCAGCGCGAAGGCGCCCCAGTGCCAGAGGTAGAGCGAGTAGCTGAGCCGCCCGATCAGGATGGCCGGCCGGGTGCACAGCAGGCGGCGCGCGGTGTGGTCCTGGCCCAGGATGGCGGGGAACAGGGCCAGCAGCGCCACACCCTGGAGCGTGGTCCGCAGCACCTGCCGCGCAAACGCGCCCGGCAGCAGGAAGCCGCCGGCCAGCAGCACCAAGGCTGCCATCGGCAGGGCGCGCCCGCTTCTGGCCGCCGATACCCAACGCTGGCCGCGCTGCTCGGCCATTGCCAGCAGGGCGCCCCAGGCGATCGAGTCGAGCCGCGTATCGGTGCCGAGATAGAGCCGGTTATAGTGCCAGGGCGGCGCCTGGATGCGCCCGCACAGGCCGGGCCAGTGCACGGCGGTGCACTGGCCGAACAGCGCCATCCGCCAGGCCAGCACGATCAGGCACACGCCCAGCACGGCCCATGGCGCCCAGCGCGCCCGCCATATGATTGCGAGCACCAGCGGCCAGAGCGCGTAGAAATGCTCCTCGATGGCGAGCGACCAGAGGATGTTGAAAGGGTGGCGCACACCGGCCAGGCTGGAGCGGTAGCCAGCCCAGAGGTCGTAGATGTTGGCGCCGTAGAACATGGCCGACAGCCATCCGGCGGCGGTGATCGCCCCGCCCGCCGAGACGAACACCAGCCCGGCCGCCAGCGTGTAGACCAGGCCTGCGGGGGCCAGCCGCAGCACGCGCCGCAGATAGAAGCCTGCGAAATCGATCCGCCCCTGTCGCGTCAGCCCGCCCAGCAACTGGCGTGTGATGAGATAGCCGCTGATGAAGAAGAACAGGGTGACGCCGAACGCCCCCGGCACGAAATGGTCCAGGCCGGCGTGGGACGCCACCACGAGAAGGATCGCCACCGCCCGCAGCCCGTCCAGCGCCGGGATATAGCCGCCCACGGACGATTGACGCTCGACGAGCGGGGGCTGGTCAGGTGGCATTGGACGGTCCATGCGAACCGGCCGATACTCATCCAATCCTCCGCCCGTACCAAGAAGACGCCATGGCCAAGTCCGAACGCGACATCCCCGCCAACCTTCAGCCGCGCCCCGCCGATTACAGCTTCGATCTGGAGCAGGCCTTGCGCTCCGTGGTGGGCCTGCGCGCGGACATCCCCGGCGATGCGTTCACCGCGGGCACGCTGGGTACCGAGCGGGCCGGCAACGGCGTGGTGATCAAGGGTGGTGTGGCCGGCGGCCTGGTGCTCACCATGGGCTATCTCATCATGGAGGCGGAAAGCATCTGGCTGACCACGGCCGAGGGCTGGGCGGTGCCTGGCCATGCGCTGGCCGTCGATTTCGAGACGGGGTTCGGCCTGGTCCAGCCGTTCGGCAAGCTCGCCGTGCCCGAGATGGCCATCGGCGACAGCAATGCCGTCGAGCCGGGCCAAGCCTGCCTGCTGGCCGCGGCCGGCGGACGGCACCGAAGCATCGAGACCCAGGTCGTGGGCCGGCAGGAATTCGCCGGCTACTGGGAGTATCTGATCGACGACGCGATCTTCACCGCGCCTGCCCACCCGTTCTGGGGCGGCGCCGGCCTGATCGGCGCGGTCCGCCGGCGGCTCGGGCTAACCCCCCCCCGCCTGCCGCCAGGTGACCAAAAAGGGGCC
>CAXUNK010000097.1:0-10270 GCA_964252425.1 uncultured Acetobacteraceae bacterium | reverse complement strand
AGTGCGCGCCGAGCGCGGCCATGTCGGGCAGCTGCGCGGATTGTGCGGCGGTTTGCGCCGCCGGTATGTCGGACCGCACTGTCGCGACCGGGCCGCGACCGGGTGCGGCGCCTGGCGCCGGGGTACCTGCCGTATGGCCCGTCCTGGCCGGCGCCGGTTTGCCCGGGCGGCCAGGCTGAGATTTTCCGAGCGAGGCCGCGTCCGGCTCGGCAGCGATAGCCTCCGTTCCGGATGCGGACGGCGTATCGGCGGCATTCTGCGGTACTCGCGCGGCATCCGAGGGCGCGACCTCACGCGAGGACTCGTCGGTGAACGCGTCGGCTTGCGCCTCAGCGGGGACAGCTTGCCGCGTGCCGGTCTCTCCCTGCACGGACGGGTTTGCGGCGGGAACTTGCGCAGCGGGAGGTTGGGACGCCGTATCGTCCGGCGCGCTTGCCTTGCCGCGGCGGGTGGCATGCGCGGTCGATCCGGCGAGATCGTTTTGCGGCGTGCGGCCTGGCGGCTCCGGATGCTTGCCGTCCGGCGCCGCTGTCTCTGCCACCTGCGACGGCTCGACGGTTTTCGATTGAGGGCCGTGATCGCCCGTGTCGGCAGCGGGCAGCCACGACGAGAACGAGCCGTCAAGCGGCGTCGCGGCGGCGCGCAAGGGTGAGCCGGTGGATGGCGGGACGATGGCGGGGACGAGCATTGCGAGGGGCCGGGAGTGGGATTTGCACCACCTCAGCAAAGACCGGGCCATGGATGGTTCCTGTGCGGCCGGTTGGAGCGAATGACCGGCACGGTGCATGTCGGTCAGGGCCAGCCCGGCAGAAAATGCCGCGCGGCAGTTTGCGCTCGGCAGGCCGGTGCGCGGCACGGCGCCACGCCGAAACCGTCCGCCCGGCAGCGGCCTTGTCAAACGCGCCGGTGTGATCGGCATGATCGTCGTCTGGGACTGGCACGCAATGTGCTGTGGGCACACGGTGTCGTTAAGGCATGGTGACGTTTGCGCGAAACCGGCGAGTCCGGCCGATGCCCTCGTTGCCCATAGCGTATGTTGAGTTTTTTGCGAAAGGATCGGCGCCGATGTCTCTGTTCGGATCAATGAGCACCGCGATCAGCGGACTGAACGCGCAGGCTGCCGCCTTCAGCAACATCAGCGACAACATGGCCAACAGCCAGACGGTCGGGTTCAAGCAGGTCGGCACCAGCTTTGTCGACTACCTCACCACCAGCACCGCGGCTGAAAACCAGTCCGGCAGCGTTGCCACGCGCCCCGATTACGAAAACGAGCTGCAAGGCACCATACAGCAAAGCACCGACCCGCTCGCCATGGCGATCAGCGGTCAGGGTTTCTTCTCCGTATCGGAACAAACGGGTGCGACCGCGACCGGCGCGCCCCAGTTCTCGACCCAGCAATACTATACGCGCGCAGGCGATTTCACCAGCGACGCGAACGGCTACCTGGTCAACAGCGCGGGCGAATACCTGAACGGGTGGACGGTCGATCCCACAAGCGGAGTCGTCAACACCGGAACGCTGGTGCCCATTCAGGTGGGGCAGACACATTACGCGCCGGCGGCCACCAGCAACGTGGCGCTGGTCGCCAACGTGCCGGCCACGCCCACGGCGGCGAGCAACCTGACCGCGCAGACCGAGATCTACGACAGCACCGGCTCCGAGCACGCGTTGCAGACGAGTTGGTCGCAAACCTCGACGGACAATTGGACACTGACGTTCGCTTCGCCCGATAATGTTGCGGGCGGCAGCACCACGATCGGCAGCGTTGCCGTCACGTTCAACCCGAACGGCACGCTGGCCTCACTCGGCGCCACCTCAGGGGCGGCGAGCGTGACCGGATCGCCGACGGTGGGAGCCGTGCAGATCTCGCCCAATTTCGGCGCCGGCGCACAACCGGTCACGCTGAACCTGGGCACGTTCGGGGCCGCCAACGGGGTTGCCCAATTCGCCGGCACGGATTACACCGTCAACAGCGCCACCCAGGATGGCGCGGCACCCGGCAGCTTCACCGGCATTGCCGCCGACAACGACGGCAACATCGTCGCGAAATACGATAACGGCCGCACTGTCACGATCGCGCAGGTGCCGCTGGTGACGTTCCAGGACGCCGATGCGTTGCAGCGCCAGAACGGCCAGGCGTTCACCGCGACACAGGCGGCCGGCACCGCGCAGGTGGAGCAGCTCAACCAGAACGGCGCCGGCGGCGTGGTGGTGGGCTCGACCGAGGCCAGCAACGTCGACATCGCGACCCAGCTTTCGCAGCTGATCGTGGCGCAGCAGGCCTATGGGGCCAATGCCAAGGTGATCACCACGGCCAATGAGCTGCTGACCACGACGCTGAACATGAAGCAGTAGGCCGACGCCGGGGAGCGTGGCGATGGGCCTCGATTCAGCACTCGATATCGCGAGCTTCGGCCTGGCCAATATCAGCGCCGGACTGTCCACGGTGTCGCAAAACGTCGCCAACGCGTCCACGCCGCAATATGCGGTCGAGACCGCCACGCAGCAGAGCCTTTCCTCCGAAGGGCAGGGTTTTGGCGTGGCCTCCGGCGTGGTGGTGCGGGCCACCGATGGCGCGTTGCAGGCGCAGGTGTCGGGCCAGGCGGCGCAGACGAGCGGCTGGCAGACCACCAGCTCGGCGCTGACCGCGTTGCAGCCGGTGCTGGGAAGCGTGGGGGGCGGCAACGATCTGGGCAGCCAGTTGACGGCGCTGCAATCGGCGTTTTCGACCCTGCTGGCCGACCCCGGCAATGCCACGCAGCAGAGCACCGTGGTAAGCGACGCCGCCAGCCTGGCGCGTGGCATCACCACGGTGTCGCAAAGCTATGCCGAGGCGCGCCAATCCGCCCAGGACGAGCTGGTCTCGGGTGTCGCGGCGCTGAACACGGCCTTGGGCAGCGTCGGCACGCTCAGCGCGCAGATCGTCAGCCTGAAGGCGCAGAACAAAAGCACGGCGGATCTGGAGAACCAGCGCGCTCAGGCGGAGGCGGCGATCTCGCAACTGGTCGATGCGCGATTTATCGATCAGGCGAATGGCGGAGTGACGGTGCTGACCGCCGGCGGCGTGCAGTTGCCGACCGATGTCGCCAACCCGGTCTCGATCCAGCCGGCGACGGTGGGGCCGACGCTCTATTATCCGGGTGGCGGGCTGCCCGGCATCGTCGTGGGTGGCGCGGACGTGACGGGGCAGATCACCGGCGGCAGCCTCGGGGCCGGCCTGACGCTGCGGGATACCACTTTGCCGACCTACCAGGCCGGGCTTGACGAGTTCGCCCACGCGCTCAGCACGCGGTTCGCCGATCAGGGGCTGACCCTGTTCACCGATGGCACGGGCACGGTGCCGGTCGGCACCGGACCCGCCGCGCAGGACGGCTATGTGGGGTATGCGGGGACGATCGGGGTGAACCCGGCCGTGACGGCCAACCCTGCTCTGGTGCGCGATGGGACCCAGGCCGTGGCGGGCAGCCCGACGGGCGCCTCCGCATTCAGCCCCAACCCGACCGGGCTTGCGGGTTTCGACACGCTGATCACCCGCATCGTGACATACGCCCTGGGTGACCAGGTGCAGGCGGGCGTGGCGCAGAGTCCGATCGCCACCACCGGCCTCGGTCCCGCCGGCACGCTGTCGGCCAGTTTCGGCGCGCAATCCGCGCTTGGCGATTACGCAAACGCCCTGACCGCGGCGCAGTCGGGCGACAGCGCTCGCGCCACCGCGCAGGCGAGCGACGCGCAGGGCGTGCTGACCTCGTTGCAGACCAAGCTGTCGGCCGAGACCGGCGTCAGCATGGATACCGAGCTCGGACACATGGTGACGCTGCAGGATGCCTATGGGGCGAACGCGAAGATCATCAGCGCGGTGGAAGCGATGTTTACCGAAACCTTGGCAATGGTGACTTGATGATCAACGCGACGTCCCTCAGCGGTTACGGCGCGCTCGGGGTGGCGCTGGGCAACGCGACGCTGACGCAAAGCAGCATCAACACGCTGACCGCCCAGAGCTCGAGCAACCTTATCTCGTCCGATTTCGCCGGGCTGGGCGAGAATGCGCGCACGGCGCTGGACCTGACCGGCCAGTTGGCGCTGAACACGGCGGCACTGACCGATGCGGCGCAGGCGTCGGATGTGAACGGGGTGGCACAGACGGCGCTGGGGCAGATCCAGTCGCTGGTCTCGAACCTGTCCGGTCAGTTGCTGGGACAGGCGACCGGCTCGGCCGTGGGGCTGAGCACGCTGGCCGCCAGTGCCAGCGATGGGCTGAAGCAGGTGGCCGAGCTGCTGAACACCAAGGTGGGCCAAGTCTATGTCTTCGCCGGCCAGGACAGCCACAACCCGCCGGTGCCGGATCCGGGCGCGATCACCCAATCGGGTTTCTACGCGGCGATCACGTCGGCGCTCGCCAACCTGTCCGTCTCAGGCGCGTCCGCGGTGCAGGCGCAGCTGCTGACCGCGTCCGCCGCCGGGCCGACATCGCCGTTCTCCTCCACGTTGGAGGCGTCCAACCAGCTTTCTTCCGCGAATCTGGGCGGCGGCGAGACGGTGCAGCTGGGCGTGCTCGCCGACCAGAACGCCGACGCCGTCTCGGCCGGGACGGGCACTACCAGCACGGGATCCTACATGCGGGATGTTCTGATGGGGTTTGCAACCTTGGCCTCCCTGGGTACGGCGAATTACGCCGACCCGCAGACCCAGGCGATGCTGGGGCTTGTTCACACCACGCTGAGTGGCGCCGATGATGCGCTCAACACCGACATCGGCGGGCTGGGCGTGCGGCAGGCCAAGGTGACGTCCGCGCAGACGGAGCTGAGTGCATCGGCCACCGCGCTGACGACGCAACTCGACGGGGTGCAGGATGTCGATGAAGCGACGGTGGCTACGAAACTCTCCGCCGCGCAGACGCAGCTGCAAGCCTCCTACAAGATCATATCCGACCTCTCCCAGCTCAGCCTGGCCAAATACTTGTGACGGTTTGCGTCCGCTAACGGCACGTTAACCAGAGTGCGGCATGATGGGCGGACCGACGACAAAATGTCGCGGTCACTCCAGAAAGGGGGCACTTCATGTCCAACCTCGTGCTCGAGCTGCGTCAGGGCGACATGATGGTCGTCAATGGTGCGGCCATCCGGTTTCGCACGCGCAGTCGTATCGAATTGACTGCTCATGCGCGTTTCCTGTTCGGGCGCCAGATCATGGGACCGCACGAGGCCGACTCGCCGGCTCGCCGCATCTATTACGCGTTGCAGACCGCATATATCGGTGATGAGGCGGAACGGCGGGACGGGCTGGCCGACGCGGCGGCGCTGATCGAAGCGTTCAAGGGTGCGACCACCTCCCGCTCGGCGGTGGCGCTTCTGGATGGCGCGCTGGCCTGCGCTGCCGCGGATAATTGCTATCAGGCGCTTCGCCTGGCGCGCCGGGTCGTGCGCCATGAGGATGCCGTGTTGGGCCGCCCGTCGGTGCTGGAGCAGCCCGACTGACCAGGGCCGCCAAGCGGAGTCGTGGCCGATGTGACCCCTGGATCGGCATGGTTGCGACGACTGCTGGCGCCGCTCGGCTTGCTCGCTCGCGGCCGATCATTCCGGTTGGCTGCAGTCTCTCTATGCGAAGAGCGAGAGGGTATTCGACGATGTGCCGTCCGCGCCGTCGCCGGCACTCGGGTTGAGTATGTCGAGCAGCGAGCTCCCGCTAGTGTCCGCAGTGTCGCTGAACAGGGAGGCGACGCTTCCGCTGGCCGGTCCTGTATCGGCCGTCGATTGCTGGGCAACCAGATATTGCTCGGCAAACCGTTTCACCGTGGCCGGGTTCTGCAAATCGGCCAAATGAAGTTTGTCCTTCAGGATGGCGGTCTGCTGGTCGAAGCTCAGCTGTTCGAAATTGGTGAGCGGCAGCCCCAGCCCGGTGACCACGACCTTGAGCAGATCCTGGTCCGCCTGCACCGCGGTGACCGATTTGAGCGAGCTCGCCTCACGCGTGAAATACAACGCGTCTTTCAAGCCCGGTGCTTGGGTGTCGGCTGCCGTCTCGAACGTGTTCGTGGTGAAGGCGGTGACGATCTGGTTGACCCCGCTTGCGGTGGAGAAGGGCGGGGGCGACCAGTTCGACAATGCATTGGCGAAAAGTTGGAACTTGGCGTTGCCGAGCTTGCGTGCCAGGGACGTGCTGGCAGTCGGGTCCTGGGTCAGGAGCTGACGGAGGATCGCGGTGTTGCCGATCTGGTTCTGCAGTCCAAACGCACCCAGGACGACGCTCAACGCCTTGTAGTTCTTGAGCAGCGCCTCCGGCGTGGTGATCGACGACGCTACCTTTTGGAAATAGGCCAGATTGGCACTGGCCTGAGTGTTGGTTTTGAGGGAGGAAGCGGCGTACTTACCCTCCTGCGCAGCATAGGTCAGGTAGAGGGGGATGGGCTGCAGACCGATGGTGCCACTCACGACACGAAACTCTCGCTATTTTTTCCATCATGGCCGATTGATCTCAATAAAGCCTTAATCCTTTGACGGCATAGTCCGCTGGTCGAAAACCAGGATCGGGAAAAAACCCATGTCTCTCTTCTCAGTCAACACCAACCTTGGCGCACTTGCGGCGTTGCAGTCGC
The DNA here is from genome assembly GCA_964252425.1 of uncultured Acetobacteraceae bacterium. GTDB lineage: Bacteria > Pseudomonadota > Alphaproteobacteria > Acetobacterales > Acetobacteraceae > BOG-908. The sequence continues at coordinate 3,678 of CAXUNK010000097.1, read as the reverse complement.
TTGACACAACCCAGCAGGCTCTGACGCAAGCGCAGAACGAAGTCTCAACGGGACAGCGTGTCAGCTCGGCCAGCGACAACCCGGCGATCTACTCGATATCGAACACCATCAATGCCAACATTGCGGGATTGTCTTCGGTCTCGGACTCGCTGAATTTCGGCGCGCAGATCGTCTCCACCGCCAGCACCGGCATTGCCAAGGTCACCAGTCAGTTGCAGTCTTTGCAGCAGACCGTGACCTCGTCCGCGTCGACCGGCTACGACCTGAACACGCTGCAAAGTGCCGTCACCGCTGCTGTCGGAGCAATCAACGAGTTTGCGAAGCAGGCGACGTTTAACGGCGTCAACTTGCTCGACCCGACCATTGCCTCAGGCAACACCGGTAACCTGAACGTCGTCCAAGGCTTGGACGGTTCCGTATATTCGGTCCAGAACCAGGGTCAGGCGATCAACCCCGTCGCCACTACGCTCGCCCAGGCGCTCGGCCTCTCGAACCTGAACGTGACCAATCCGGGCTTTACGGTCAGCTTCGACAATAATCTCTCGCTCGGCAGCTTCTCTTCACTGCCAACGGGCTCATCGTTGACATCGCCCGCCAACGCATCCTTTCAGATCACGACCGGCACAGGTGGGACGGCAAAAACATTCGCGTTCGAGTTTACCGATAACGCGAACACAACCCCGCCCACATTGCAGACGGCGCAGAGCGCTAACACCACGATTGTGGACGTGCAAATCAACACCAGCACCCAGTCCACGAACCAGATCGTGGGAGCGCTGGTCAACTCCATCCGTGGCGCCGGGTTCAGCGTTCAGCAGAATACAGATGGCTCGCTCAATCTCACGGGCGCCGACAGTCTCGGCCAATCCATCAGCAACGCGCAGTTTGGTAACGCCAATGCCGGAACTTTCACGGCCACCACAGGGCTGGGCGTGGACATCGCAGCATCGGCTGCTCCGACTGGCACGCAGTTGGTCGCCACCGTCCAGGCGGCGCTGACGTCAGCGAACAAGATCTCCGCCAGTCTCGGCGCCGCAAGCCAGCAGATCACCGGCATTCAGGACTTCACGACGTCGCTCAGCTCTGCGCTGACGGCTGGTGTGGGCGCTCTGACCGATGCCGATCTGGCCGCCGAGTCGGCGAAGCTGACGTCACTCCAGACCAAGCAGCAGCTTGCGACGCAATCCTTGTCGATTGCAAACAAACAGCCGCAGTCGCTGCTGACCCTGTTCCAGGGCCTCTAAGTTAGACGACGGTGCGCTCGCCTGACCAAGCGGGCGCACCGGCATTTCTCAACACGACTAGGCCGTGGAAGTCGCAGCACCTCAGGTCGGAAGACGGAAGCCTTTTTTCATAACGCCGTGTGGCTGCTACCTGACAAGGGTTGCTGCGCTCCGTTCTCGGCAAAGCCAAGCAGGCTCATTTGCTTAGGCGCAGCCCGAGTAGCTTTGTGAGTGCAGGGCCCAATTCAGAGTATCAGATGTGGGCAAACGCAGGAACGACAGCCGTCATCTCGCCAACTACTTCGTCCAGCAAAGCCTTCATGGCGCGTCGGAAAGTTCGGTCTGTTTGCTTCCGACGTGTGTGCCGAAAACTCGACATAACAGGAGACGGTCATCCAAAACGCAATGTCACAATATCGCAAGGCAAGTGAGACGAACATTTCCGGCCGGGAGACGGAATGTGCCGCCTTCAACATGGTCAACCGCGAGCTTGCGGCCTGCGATGATGGCCAAACCCGGATACGCGCGTTGGGGCACAATCACGCAATGTGGTCCACACTCGTGCGAGACCTCGGTCTGGCTGAAAACGCCCTGCCGGACCATTTGAAAAGCCAATTGATCAGCCTCGGCCTATGGTCGATGCGATACAGCACAAGAGCATTGCTGGAGCCGCTCTCGGTGCAGCCGCTGATAGACGTCAATCGCAACATCGTCGAAGGATTATCGGCTCAGAAATCAAGCAGCGTAGACGCCGGCGTCACCGGCCGGCTCTCGGTCTGAACAGAGATCGCGCAGCTCTGTCATGGCGACTAGGCTCCGGACTCAATCAGCACCAGCTCTGGATTTTTGCCGCGATCGCGACTGCTGAGGCGAAGGTCTGGGCGAGCTTGTCGTAGCGAGTGTGTATGCGGCGCCAGTCGTTCAGGCGGCCGGTGGCGCGCTCGATGATATTGCGGCAGCGATAGGCACGTGCGTCGAACGGGTGCGGGTGCCTTCGGGTCGGGTTGTTCGGGATCACCGGCCGCGTCCCGCGTCCCAGCATGAAGTCGTGTAACTCTTTGCTGTCGTAGGCGCAGTCAGCAAGGCAGTCACTGGGCGGCGGCAGGTTGGCGAGCAGCCCGTAGGCAGGCCGGGCGTCGCCGAGCTGCCCGGGCGTGGCAACGAAGCAGATAATGCGGCCGAGGCCGTCGGTCACGAGATGAATCTTGGTGCTGCGCCCGTCGCGGGAGCGGCCGATGGCCTGGCGCTCGGCCCCCCTTTTCCGCCGGCCGCCGAGGGATGTGCCTTGGCTGTTGTGCTGCCGATCATTTGCAGGCCGCTAGGCGGGACTTTCACCAGCGCGGCCAGCAGCACCTGCCATATGCTGCGCTGGGACCAGCGGTGGAAACGGTTGTAGACCGTCGTCGCCGGCCCGTAGCAGGCCGGGCAGTCCTGCCAGCGGCCGCCATTGCGCAGCATGTGGACGATGCCGCTCATCTCGCGCCGGTCGTCCACCCGCCTCGCGCCGGGCTGGTTGGTCGGCAGCAACGGCATGATCGCCGCTCACTGCCAATCCGAAAGCCAAAACTCTTCCGCCATCGCACAATCTCCGCTCAATGCGGAGTTTGGGTCACAACCGATTCCCGTGCCGCCAGACCTGATTGGGTTTGGAGCCTAGCGTCGGTTGATCGCGAACAACTCCACATCAGTTCCAAAGAAGTTTGAGCGGCCAAGACGATCAACGCTGATCGTTGCCCATCACCGGTGCGTCGGGCAGTCGGGCCTTCACGTGCTCGATGAATGCACGAAGCTTTGGTAAAACCTGCCGGCGATCAGGATAATAGAGGAATACCCCCGGCGTCTGCGGCGCATATGCGGTCAGCACGGCCTGAAGCATTCCGGCTCGGACAGGTGCCGCCGCGACCGGTTCGGGCACTTGCGCCAGGCCGACACTATCGATCGCCGCATCAAGCAAGGTCGGGAAGTCGCCTGCAATCAGCGGACCCTGCACGATGATCTCGAGCGGCTTGCCCTTGTCGACCAGGCGCCAGGGCGAGGCGCCGCCGATCGTGCGGCGGAGCCGGAGGCAGGCGTGCGCCTGCAGGTCCTCTGGCTTGGTCGGCGTTCCCCGCCGCGCCAGGTAGTCGGGGCTGGCGACTGCGACCATCCGGAACCGCGAGGTGAGCCGCACCGCGGTCATATCGTTGGCGATGAACTGGCCCATGCGCATGCCCGCGTCGAACCCCTGCGACGCGATGTCGACGAACTCCTCGCTGGCGGCGATCTCCAGCTCGATATCGGGATAGGCGGCGGCGAAGGAGGCCAGGATCGGGCGGATGATCAGCGGCACGACGGCCCTAGGCACTGCCAGTCGCAGCAGCCCGGCGGGGCGGCCTCCCAAATCGCTGGCCGCGGCACCCGCCGCGGCCAAGGCCTGCTAGGCCGGCTCGGCTTCCGCCAGGCACCGCACGCCGGC
>CAXUNK010000096.1:0-10341 GCA_964252425.1 uncultured Acetobacteraceae bacterium | reverse complement strand
AGCACCTGTGAGAAGTGGACGCCGCCTGCGCGTCTCAGACAGTTGAACCGGCGGATGGTCCGGCTCGCTTGGGTTCAGGATCGGCGCCAGAGGCGCGGCCCCGATGAATATCTGCACTGTCGTGCCCTCTGGAACGTCGAGTTGCATGCTGCTGGCCCTCCGCGGCCTTAGGTCCGAGATTGGAGGATGACGGTGCGAACGGGGGATTGCGGTCGTGCGACCGCCGAATCGCGTCGATCGCCTGGTCGAATCGAGGTGTATCGATGCCCCGGCCCGCCACGCGCTCCAGCGCCCAATGGTCACGAGCGCCCGCCGCTTCCGGGCGGGGATTGGGGTGGAGGTAGCGACCGATCCCTTCCGTCTCGTAGCCCAGCGAATGCAGCGCGTACCAGAGCGTCCGGTCGACGAGCTTCAGCCACGCGAATTGAGCCGGCGGCAAGACCCCGGCCTTGAGGCGCGCGGTGTTCAGCAGCGACATCAGCGCGGTGTGGGTCCAAGCATGACGATCGGTGACGCTGCGGCCGGCCGTGGCGGGCCCGCCTGACTCCTCAATGAGTGCATCAACCTCCCGGAGACAATCCGCGGGCAAAGACAGCGGCTCCGAGGGGCCTTCTGCATCTGTCGGCCCGACATCCATGAGCGCCTGCGAGCAGGCGCCGAGCAGCGCAAGCGCTTCGTCGCGCCGTTCCACCAAATGCAAGGAGGAGGCGGCAAACATGACCCGGACGGCAGGCGAGGCATGTTCCGGACCACACCAGCGCGGGCCGAGCTGCTCGAGCAGCGCGCGACGCGCTTTTGCTTCATCGAACCGGCCATCGAGCGTGCGGGCATTGCGGGCGATCCACTCGTCGGGCGACAGCGCGTAATCCGCCGGACGGGGACGCCCCGCGGCGGGCTGCACGAGCCGGAATTGCCGCTTCACGAACGCCGCCGTCGTGGTGAAAGCGACGGCCTGCTCACGGATCAACCCGTCGAGATCAAACTGTCGCTTAAACTTCGACGGCGCGTTGCGGACCAGGCAGACGGCGGCAAGCAGCGCGATCATAATCGTCCCCGGCAAGCGCCAGGCACGCCCGATCGCGTGGCTGATGCCGTAGAGATCGCGCACGGTTACGCCGGCGGGGTTGGAACGGGCCATCTGTGCGTCGGCCAGATCGAAACGATCCGTGAAAAGCCGCAGCACGCGGATTTCCTGATGGCGCCATGCAATCAGCAGGGCGCTGATTTCGGCGTGGTAGAAGGTCCACAGCAGGTAGGACCCGATGCCCGCGCCGAGCAGGATGACGATCAGGTTGAAGCCTGTCATGTCGTCGTTCGACGGCCAGGCGGCGCGCGGATGAGGCTGCGCCATCGTCATCGCCCTCCCGCTACCGAGGCGATGGCGACGGCGGCGGGGCGAAAAGCGGTCTGAGCCAGGGACCGGACGCTGGGGCGGCTTGCCGCTTCCAGGCGCAAGACCTGACGCAACACCGCGCGAAGGTAAGTCTGCTTATAGCCAGGGTCGTGAGAGTGGTAGTAGCCGACGCCCTCCCAGAAGTCGCCATGTGCTTCGTCGAGACCCTGGCGGAGGATCCAAGCACCGGCCTCGACATTGGCGCAGAAATTGTCGCGCAGCGCGCGATAGGCGCGATCCTTCGTTGTGGACCAGTGCGCCGCCACTTGCGGCAGCCAGATCTGGTTGACCTGCATCGGCCCGATATCGACAGTGCCGTTCGTATTCTGGCTGACTGCGCCAAGAGAGCCGCCCTCGACATTCAGCAGGATGACGAGAATGGCGGGTGGGACACGGTAGGCGCGGGAGGCGGCCTCAAGGCATCCCCTGATGACCGCATCGTTGCCCGTCTCGGCTGCGTTCGCCGTTCCCGCAGCGACCAGAAATGCGGCGACGCCCGCAATGACCGCACGCCTCACGGTGAAGCACCCGGCGCGCCTGCCGGCGCTGTCCGGCTCCGCATCGCCTCCGACCAGATGGCCTGGAAGTCGTTGACGACGATCGCCCCAGCACGCGACGCCTGGGCGGTCGCCTCCATAGTCGCGAGCATGACGGTCGCGAAGCTGGATGCGCCCACCCCCCGAACGCGGAAGCCCAGCAGCGCGGCAGGATCCCGAACCACGTCGAGATCGAACCCGGCCCCCGTCAGATCGCGCCAGACGACCTGGCCGGCCGCGAGAAACGCGGGCAGTAGGCCGCTACGCGAGGCTGCCGCCTTTAGGGAGACCGAGACGACGTCCCCCGTGCTGCGGTCCTGGTAGGTCACGTCGAGCGGGTTGCGGGACAGCAGCGCCTGCATCGTGCGTTCCAGGCGGTCGAGGTCGAGTGCGCTCATGCGTGCCGCCTGCGGTTCCAGGCCGGAACAGCGGTTCGCGTGCGGCCCACGAGCCAGCGACGCCCGAGCCGGAACATGGCGGGCAGGGTCAGCCCCGCGAACGAGATCGCCGCGAAGAAGGTGAGGCCGGCGAGCGCAATGTAGAGCGTCGTCCAGCTCCAATAGACGCAGGCCGCGATCAGCGGAAAACAGGCGCGCGCGTCGAGCATCAACACGCGGACGGGCTGGCCGGTGTTACGCCACATGATCGAGCTTCGACACGGAGCGGTGAGTGGTCACGACGGCAATCTCCCAGAGCGTTTCGCGGATCATGCCTGGCGAGGCTGCGAATGAGTGCGGCCGGGCCTCCTTCACCCGATCTGGCGAAGCTCATAGGCGGCCGTGGCCTCGGTGATCCGCCCGGCACGAAGGGCGTTCTCGATCGCCGCTCTATAGGACTGCCCCTTTTCCTCGACCGCGCGGCTGGTGAGCGCGGGCCATTCGCCCGGATCGGTGCGCAGGAACTGGCTGCGCAGCTCGGCATCGAACACCAGGAACTCGCGCAGCGGCGTTCGCCTCCCATCCGCCGAGCGCGCGAGACGCTGATTGATAATGAGCCGTAGCGACTGCGCGACGGCGGATATCAGGTTCTCCCGCTCACCCGGCGGGCAGAGGCTCGCAATGCGCTGCATCGTCAGGGGTACATTGTTGGCGTGGATGGTGGTGGTGAGCACGTGCCCGGAGATCGCGGCCTGAACCGCAGCGTCCATGGTCTCCGAGTCCCGGCACTCGCCAACGATGATGTCGGTCGGCTCGCGTCGCATCGCCCCGCGGACGAAGGCCGCGAAAGTCGGCAGGTCGCGGGGGATCTCGGTCTGGTTCATCGTGGAGGTCGGGCCGCGCACCCGCTCCAGCAGGAACTCGACCGGTGCCGCGCCTTCGATAATGTCGAAATGGCCGGTCGGATCGAGCAGCTTGGCGACGGTCATGCCGGCGATCAGCGTGCTCTTTCCGGAGCCGGTCGCGCCCGACACGATGACCATGCCGTGGCCCGGCCGGTAATTCTCGAGGATGCCCTGCTCGACCAACTGATCGCTGAGTGGTGGCGGCATGTCTGCGATCGGGCGCATGACGATGTTGCCGCCATCGCGGCGCGGAGTGCGCGTCGGCGTGGCGTTGAGCCGGAAGCGGAGCCGGCGCGAGCGGCTCAGCGAGATCGAGTAGGCGGTGTCGAAATCCTTGCCCATCTGCAGCCGGGCCATGCCGTCGGCGCCATAGACGTGATTGACGATCTGACTGAACTCGTAGTCGTCCACCGCCCGTTCGGTGACCTGACGGTTCTGCCCGTGAATGCGCACCCAGACCGGGTGGCCGCTCTGAAAAGCGATACGCGACGCGCTCGCCTCGAACGCCCACACGAGCAGCGCGTCGAGCCCCGGCGCGCTGCGGCGCGCCTCCTCCACCCAACGCAGGTCCCGGCGATCGGCGTCCGGCCATCTGACACGGTCAGCTCGGGCATCCAGCGGCGCAAGTGCCGGGTCGGTAAGAAGGGTGTCCAACATCGGCGGGCCCTTCCTCGACGTTCACTGCGGACAGCCGGCGCCCGGCTGCCAGCGGCGCGGGTTGCCTTGCAGGCCAGGCTGATCGGTGATGCGGATGGTGGCATCGCCAACATGCAGGCTGTCACGGCCGCCCTCGACCGGCGCGTTCTGGAAGGCGAGGCGTGGCTGTTCGACGAGCCCGGCCCGCAGGAGAACGCGGTAGCGCGCCATGCCGACGATGTCGCGTTCCAGTCGGCCGAGGTCCGCGAGGAAAATATCGACCGCCTGCTTCTCGCCGGACGCCCAGCCCTCGGCGACCCATTTGTTCCAGTAGGCCACCTCCTGCTTCGTGCGCGGCAGGGTGGCGTCCTGCGGGCGCTGCGGATTCGCCCATAAGCGGACAAGGTAGGTGCGCCAGTTCGGCGGCGCGGACGCGAGCTGCGCTTCGCGCGTGATCTGGTAGATGCACGACGTCTCACGGGCGACCTGGCCGCTGTCGCCCAAGGCGAAAGCCATCTGCGCGGCCGAGACGATCGGCGGGCGCATCATCGTCTGTCCCGGCCCGACGGGAAGCACGAGCACACGAAAATCGTAAGCGCTGTCGAGTTCCGCCTGATGTCGGCGGAGCATCTCGTTCAAGGCAAAGCTCCGCGCTGCGAGCCCACCCTGCGCGCCATAGGTCAGCGCGGCAGTGCGAACCATGTCGGCCCGACCGGGTGCCAGGCCATCGCCCTTGTCATCGCCAGGACGGGCGGCCTGCAACTGCTCAAGCGACGGCGGCGGCTCGGTGCCGACCACGAGCGGTTGTTCGGAGGCTCCGGTGACAGGCTTGTTCAGCGGGTTGGCCAGGTCGGGGACGTTGCCCTCGACCTGATCGAAAGTCGGATCGGGCGGCACGCGCGGAGAGGTCAGGGTGCCGTCGGCCCGCGCCGGACCGACGCTTACCAGACCGGCGAGGACCGTAGCGGTGACCAGCAGCGCGCGAAGGTTAGACATGGTGGATCACCTGGACCTGATGGTGGAGCAGATCGAGCTCGACCGCGGCGCGGGCGCCGGCCTCTTCTCCCAGCGCCTTGAAGACCTCGTAGGCCGGAACGTTGGTCAGCTCGACGGCGACCTGAAGCGGCTGCGCGCCGGGCGGAGCGGTCACGAAGAAGGTGTAGCCTACTGACTGCGCCAGCTTGGCGACGCCCTGATCGAGCGGACCCGACCACTTGAACGTCACGAGACGCTGCAGGTCCTCGGGCATAACGGGGGCTGAAGTTATCACCTGAGCCGGCGTCAGCTGACCGAGTTGCGCCATCTCGGCATCGACGTGCTGAATACTTTGCCGCAGCGCCTCCTCCGGATTCGGCATCCCCGGCGTGACGACGGTCGTCGGAACCGGGCGTACTGGGGTCGCGCAACCAGCCAGCGCGCCAGCGGCCAACAGCACGAGAAGCGTGGGGCGCATCAGGTCGTCTCCATCATGGACGACAGCGCCCGGCCGATCTTGAGGCCATGGGCTCTGGGCGGAAGGAGATGGGCCGCCGGCCATGCGGCTGGTTGCGGCTGGGACAACGCCGCCTCGCGCAAGGCCCGCTTCCGCCAGTTGCCAGCACGCCGCACCCGGCGGCGTGAGCCAACGGGAATAATGATCGCCGCACCGATCTGCAGGGTCAGGTGTGCCATGGGCCGAGCCTCCATCACGCGGAGACCCTACCCGGCGTTCGTGCGAATGAGCCGTGCGACGATTCGGCCGTGCTACCCGGGCGCTCGCGCAGCCGGTCCGCAACGACGAATTTGCCGCCGGTGCCAACCGCGACCTTGCCAGCCTGCCGCAGCTGAGCCAGTCGCCGCCGCGCGACCGCGATCGAGACATTCAGCCGATCAGCAAGGTCCGTTGCCGTGCGAGGCTCCGACAGGGCGGTGAGGATTCGTTCGTGGATCAGCTTTCGCTGCCCGTTGGGGACGACGAACCTGTATCCGGTCGCCCCATTCCCGGTGATCACCCCGGAGAGCCATAGCCGCTCCAGAACCGGGTCCAAGGCTGCTTCCGGCGAGCCAAGGCGGCCCGCAAGATCGACTAGACGAAAGGCGAAGCCTTGAGCTCTGCGCGAATCCTGCGGGACAAACACGCAAAGGCCGCTCGCTGCTCGCGCTCCACAGCCGCCCGACGGCGGCAAAATCGATCGTTTTGACCGTCGCCCGCTGGCACAGCTCCTGGCAAGGCATAGAGACCATAGCCGACGCGCTCCACCAGCCCGAGGCGGCGCATCGCCGCCAGATGGCCCGTGGTCGTCGGCACCGGCCGCGCGATGTGCCGGGCGATCTCGACCGCCTGACGAGGCTCGCTGAGGAACGCCAGAATCGCGTCGCGGATGGGCTGCGGCCGGGCAGGGAGATTGTGCGTCGCCATGGAGCCTACTCGGCCGCGACGGGCAGCTCGCGGTCGGGCTCCGCCTCGTGCGGACGGAGAACCAGCCCAAGACCGTGGCCGCCAATCAGCTCGTCCGCGAGTTCGTCGACGACGCCCGACTCCACACGGTCGGCCGCGTCGCCCTTCTTCAGGCGGGCCTTGGTGCGACGCTCGATCTCATCCATGGCGGAGCCGGCCGGGAACACCTTGGACAGCCGCCGGAGGCCCTCCGAATAGCCGACGCGGTCGTAGACGCGGTTCCGAAGGCTGGTGTCGCCCGGCGTCGTCGAGAGCGCCCAAAGCTCGATCGGCCCCAGCGAATTGACCAAGAACTGCTCGTAGTTCGCCTGCTCCGCCCGGAAGATCGCGAGGAACGGCGCGCCGTCGCGGCGCGGACCGGTCAACCGGTTGCGCACGATCTTGGCGCTCGCCTCCGTCAGCCCGAACCGCTTGACGATCTCCTCCCGCTCTCGCTGGTCATCGGCCCCCAGCACGAAACGTCCGGTCGACTGCGCAATGATACCGTCGCCCATGTCCGACAGACGCTGTGAGGCGAAGCCGAGCTGAACATTGTGCTTCCGGCCTTCGCGGACATCGAGCTCGGCCTGCGCGCGCACCAGGGCGCTGCCCTGGGTGCGGTGCCACTCGTCATAGTCGATGCGCTTGACGGTCTCGTAAGCCTCGAGGAAGCGCTTCTTGTGGTGCTCGCGAACGCGGTCGGGGATGTAGACGAGATATTCCGGGTGCAGAAAGAAGTTGCGGGCAAGGATGTGCCGCGCCAGCAGATACATCATTTCGGTCTGGCGGTTGGCCGCCGCGGACCCAGTTGGCGCCACGTACTGCAGGTCGAGAACGATGATGCGCGCCGGCCCAAAATCGAGTTGCGTAGGCGCGTTCAGCGTCGGAAAACGCCGGATCAGGTCCGAGATGTAGCGCTCGAAGATCTGGCTCGCCTTCTCGCTGGTCTGGCTCAGCTTCAGGGCGTCGAACTGGTCCTTGATCTGGTCCGAACGCACAGCGCCGATGAGGTCCTCGAGGATCGGCACGGCATGGCGCTGCGCCCGTTCGGCCAGCCGATACTCGCCAGCGTCGCAAAGCGCGTTGACGACATCGCGCCAGTAAGGCGCTTCGTGGTCGAGCTTCACCCGGTGCCGGCGCAGCGCCTCATCGACCTCGCGATCGAGGCCCGGACGGTAAGGCTTCGATCCGCCGCCGATCTCGGTGCAGCTGCGATAGACCTCGTCGATCACCAGCGAGATCAGCTGAGCCATGCCTTCGAACGGCGTGCTCTCGTCGACCGGCAGTGTGGCGAGAGCGAGGAAGTTCTGCAGGAACGCCTTTTCCAGCGGCAGCGGGTATTCGCACCCGACCTGCAGGTCGAAGATGTTGAACTCGAAGCCGGGCGCGAACTGAAGCGAGCTGAACACCGCCTCGTGCTTGCGCTGAGGACCGAGCGCTTCCTGGATAAGCCTGACGAAGCCCTCCGCCGACCGCCCGATGTCCGCCTTGCCGATCAGCGGGATCTTGGCGCCGTTGGTGCCCATAACGGCGGTGCTGAGGCAGAGGCCGATATTGATCGTGTTCGCCAGGACCGATTTACCCGAGCCGGGGGGCGCCACGAAGATGTCGACCACCAGCGGCCGCTTGCGGCCGCCCGCGGGATCGTAGGGCCAAATGCCGCCGTCCGGCCGGCGGAACAGCACGCTGCCCGCCTCCCAGGGCGACGCCGTGCGGTTCCAGGGCAGCATCACCAGCGCATCGCCCAGCAGGGCCAGGGCGGGGTTGGCGGTCGATGCGAGGGCCAGCCCAGGGGCCGTGCTCATGACGCCCTCCAGGGGGTCGCCAATGACCGTGGTGGCCTTGGCGTTTCCCCAGCCCTCGATGCGCTGGCTGAGCGTCGACATGCGGCGGCGCAGCTTGTGCGGCTCCTCGACCGGTGCCCAGGTCGCGAAGGACGCGCGCAGGCGCACCGCAATGTGGTTCTCCTTCTCCCGCGCCTCGCGCAGGAAGGCGAAGGCCCGGCGCAAATCCGCATTGCCGGGGAACATCGACAGAAAGCTGGCGCCGACGTCCTTCAGCTGCATGGCGGACTGTCCGCTGCCTTCCAGCACAATGGACGCTCGCCAGGGGATGCGATCGCGGCCCAGGACGGCGGCCAGCTCCACGAACGGACGCGGGTCCTCCGGGCCGATGTTCATGTCGACCGGGGCGTAGCTGTTGTCCCCGAAGTCCACACGCTGACCGCCCTGCGTCACGGCATCCGCGTAGAAGATCTGCTCACGCAACGGCGGCCAAAGCAGATACTCGGCCTTGGGCTTGCGGACGTCGTCCTCCGGGCAGCGCGCCATTACCCGATCGCCCGGAAGGCAGGGCGTCCACTCAGAACCCGACATCTCGCGATACATGGCGGACCGGGCGACGCTCAGCGCCTCATGCGGATCGACGACCGCAGCGCCGATGTCGTGGGCGCGCAGTGCCGAAAGCACCCTGGTCGTGAAAGCGTCGTGACGGGCCGCCATGACCTCGCTGCGCAGATAGACGCGCTGAGTCTGACCGACCGCGCCGAGTTCCTTGGCGGTCGCCGCATACTCCGCCTTGAGCTGCTTGCGCTCCTCCCTGGTGAGCACCGATGTGCGCGTCCAGAGAATGAGGTAGGCGGCTTCCCAGCGCATCAGCTTCGGCCACAGCTTGGCGCGTTCATCAAGGATGTCGTGGAGATCGAGGCCGACTTCCCGCGCGATGTTCCGGCACGAGGCGAGGTTGAGGCGCTCGATCTCCACCAGCGCCGCGTCCGGGTCCGAAATATACCAGCCGACGATGGCGTGACCGCGCGTTTCCAGCGCGCCGGAAAGGTCGAGGCGCATCGCCTCGTTGATCGCGGCAAAATCCTTGCGTTCGGCCATGCGCTGCATGCCATCCACGCGCAGCCAGGTCACGTAGTGGCCCGACTTCGTGACCAGCGCGTCGCCGTGCGACGTGTCGATGTCGCAGTAGGACTCAAGGGGCTGCTTCAGCGCGAGCGACAGGCCGGCGAGGAAACTGGACAGGAACGACATCACACCCGGACCTCATCTTGGGGGTGGGAGGGCTGAGTGCCTGCTGCCGACCAGGTGCCCACGACCTGCGGGTAGATGTCCCGGTCATCAACGAAGAACCTTCCGCGCGGCAGCAGGCGCAGCCCCGCCAACAGCTCCGCCTGACGCGCACGGATCGGCGCCGGCAGCTGGCGGAGGGCCTCGCCAAGTTCGCTCAGTCTGCTGGTGCCGAGGCGCGAGGCCGCGGCATCCTCGCGAGCCGTCAAGGCAACGCGGGCATAGTAGAGCCGCACACTCCCTTCCGTGCTCAGGCCAGGCACAGCGTCGTCGCGAAGTGGTTCGAGCAGGCGGTAGAGCGCGACGTGGATCTCGCGGCAGAGAATATTGACGACGCTCTGGCTGGCCTCGGGCAACCAGATCAGGCGCGCTTCCTCGTCGATGCGAGGGCGTCCCAGGTCTCTCGGCAGAGAGCAGAGGGGGCAGACCGATGGCGCGCCCTCGAGGCCCCGGAACGCGCCCGGCCGGGCGCAGAAGGCGCACCGGCAGGCCCGGTCCACCGTATTGCCGGTGCCAGCGCTTGCCCCCACACCGATCTCCAGCGCCTGCGGCATCAGGGACCGAAGGTCGCAATCATTGCGACCAGGCCCGTCACAGTCAGGACCGCGCCAAGCCAGACGCGACGGCTGCCTTGTGACAGGCCCTCCGCGTTCGTGATCCAGAGCGCCGCTACCGCCGCGATCGACGGCAGCAACACCGTGACCGCATCGCGCAGAATGCCGGTAGTCGGCGCGCTCGACGCATGGAGCGCGTTGAGGACGCCGCTGATGGCGTAGATGAGCGCCAGCGGCAGCAAAAGGACCGTCGCAGCCGTGCCCGGCCTGCGATGGCTGGTGAGCGCCGCGCTGAAGGTGGACGTCAGGTTTTTCATGGATCCTCCAAACGAAAAGGCCCGTCACCCGGCCAGGGTGACGGGCCACTTCGGGGTCAGCCCCCGGCGCCGCACTGCCCCAGGCCGGGCGTGTCGTTGACGGTCGCCGCGGCACCCGAGCCGGTGATGGCCG
>CAXUNK010000095.1:0-10352 GCA_964252425.1 uncultured Acetobacteraceae bacterium | reverse complement strand
GTTCGTTGATATGCCTACGAGCTTTGTATCAGAGGTTTTGAAAGGTGCTCTTAGCGTCACTTCGCTGCGGCATCCCCACCGGCACCACCGTCTTAGCAATCGAAGCGTCCAGCGACTCGTATGCCGCATAAGCAATCGTCGCGTACAACTCCGCGCGCGTCTGCATCCGGTCGATCGCGTTCTGCGCCCCGCCGTCGCGCGCGATCGTCGCGTACAACTGCTCCTGCGCGCGGGCGGCGACACGCAGCGAGCTCACCGGCCAGATCACCATGCGGTAGCCCATCTCCTCGAACTCGGAGGCGGTGAAGAACGGCGTGCGGCCGAACTCGGTCATGTTGGCCAGCAACGACACACCCGGCATACGCTTGGAAAACTCGCGGAACATCTCCGCCGTGTGCAGCGCCTCCGGAAAGATCGCGTCCGCACCCGCCTCGACATACAGTTGCGCGCGCGCGACCGCACCGTCCAACCCTTCGCTGGCAGCGGCATCCGTGCGCGCCATCACGAACAGGTGCCGGCGCGCGCGAACCGCGGCGGCAATCTTGGCCGCCATGTCGGTCGGGCTGGCCAAGCGTTTGTCGTTCAGATGCCCGCATTTCTTCGGCAGTATCTGATCCTCCAGATGCACCGCCGCAGCCCCCGCATCCTCAAAGCTGCGCACCATGTGCATCACGTTCAGCGCTTCGCCATATCCCGTGTCGCCATCGACCAGAACCGGCAGCCCCGAGGCGCGCGAGACCTGGCGCACGAAGAAACACACGTCCTCGATCGTGATCACACCGAGATCGGGCAAACCCATCGAGGCCGACATCGCCGCGCCCGACAGGTACACGCCTGGAAAACCCGCCGCGCGCGCCTGCAACGCCGCCAAGCCGTTCTGCGCGCCCGGCAGCCGCACGATACCCGGCTGTTCCAGCAGCGCGCGAAACCGATCGCCCGCCGGCCTGGCCGGCAGCTCGGCGCCGACAAGATAGGTCATGCACGCCGCTCCGCCAGCTTCACGAAGGTCAGGTTCTCCGGTCCCACATAGTTCGCGGTCGGGCGAATGATCTTCCCGTCCTGACGCTGCTCGATCACATGCGCCGCCCACCCGCTGGTGCGCGAGATGACGAATAACGGCGTGAACATCGCCGTCGGCACACCCATCATGTGATAGGATACGGCACTGAACCAATCGAGGTTGGGGAACATCTTCTTCAGCTCCCACATCACCGTTTCCAGCCGTTCGGCGACGTCGTACAGCGTCATGTTGCCCGCCTCCTCGGCAAGCCGGCGCGCCACCCCCTTGATCACCACGTTACGCGGATCGCTGACGGTATAGACGGGATGGCCGAACCCGATCACCACTTCCTTGCGGGCAACGCGCTCGCGTATGTCGGCTTCCGCCTCGTCGGGCGTGGCGTAGCGCTGCTGTATGTCCAACGCCACCTCGTTGGCGCCGCCATGCTTCGGGCCGCGCAGCGCGGCGATCCCGCCGGTGATCGCCGAGTACATGTCCGAACCCGTGCCCGCCACCACGCGCGCCGCGAAGGTGGAGGCGTTGAACTCGTGTTCGGCATACAGCACCAGGCTCGTGTGCATGGCACGTACATGCGTCCCGCTCGCCGGCCGCCCATGCAGCAGGTGCAGGAAATGCCCAGCGATGCTGTCATCGTCAGTCTCGACCTCGATGCGCCGCCCGTCATGGGAGAAATGCCACCAGTACAGCAGGATCGGTCCCAGGCTCGCCATCAGCCGGTCGGCGATGTTGCGTGCGCCGGCGGCGTTGTGATCCTCCTTCTCCGGCAACTCGCATCCCAGCATGCTGACCGCGGTGCGCATCACATCCATCGGATGCGCCGCGGCCGGAATGCGCTCGAGCACATGGCGCAGTCCCGCCGGGATGCCGCGCAACCCACGCAGCTTGGCCTTGTACGCGCGCAACTCCGCGTTTGTCGGCAAGCGGCCATGCACCAGCAGATGCGCGATCTCCTCGAACTCGCACGTCTCTGCCACGTCCAGGATGTCGTAGCCACGGTAATGCAGATCGTTGCCCGTGCGCCCCACGGTGCACAGCGCGGTGTTGCCCGCCACCACGCCGGACAGGGCCACGCTCTTCTTCGGTTTCGGCGTGGCGGGCGAAGTCTCGCTCACGTATAAAAACTCCTCTCAGAAAATGCCGGGATGACCGGCGGACAGCATGCCGGACGGCATCGCGATCGAAAGGCCGGCGAGTTCGTGGGCGCGCAGCTCAGGCAGGCGCTGCGCCACGCTGAGGAAGCGGTCGGCCTCGGCGCTGTCCAGCAACCCTCCAGTCAGCATGCGGAATTTCCGCACATAATCCGCGCGCTGCCATGGGGTCGCACCCAACGGATGCGCGTTGGCCACGGCAAGTTCGTCGGCAATCACCGAGCCGTCCTTCATCGTCATGATCACGCGCCCGCCGAACGCCTTGATCGCCGGATCGACCGAGTGGTAGCGCTCGGTCCAGCGCGGATCCTCGACCGTGCGTATCTTGCGCCACAGCGCCACCGTGTCCGGCCGGCGCGCGCGCTCCGGCGCGTAGCTGCGTACATGGTGCCAGGCGCCGTCCTGCAACGCCACCGCCACGATGTACATGATGGAATGGTCCAGCGTCTCCCGGCTCGCCTCCGGATCGAATTTCTGCGGATCGTTCGCACCGGTGCCGATCACGTAATGCGTATGATGGCTGGTCTCGATCACCACGTCGGACACGTCGTCCCAATCGGCTACGCGTCGGCCCATGCGGAACGCCAGATCGATCAGCGCCTGGCTTTGGTACTCCGCCGAATGCTCCTTCGTGTAGGTGTCCAGGATCGCGCGTTTCGCCTCGCCCGGTTCCGGCAGCGGCACCTGGTAATGTGCGGTCTTGCCGTCCAGCATCCACGCGATCACGCTGTCCTCGCCTTCATAGATCGGCGACGGCGCCCCTTCCCCACGCATGGCCCGATCGACCGCTTCCACGGCCAGCTTGCCCGCATGGCTGGGCGCAAACGCCTTCCAACTGCTGATCTCGCCCTTGCGGCTCTGGCGCGTCGCCGTCGTCACATGCAGCGCCTGCTGCACCGCCTGATAGATCGTCTCCGTCGGCAGCCCCAGCAGCGTGCCGAGGCCGGCGGCCGCCGACGGCCCCAGATGCGCCACGTGATCGATCTTGTGGGCGTGCAGGCAGATCGACCGCACCAGATCGACCTGGATCTCGTAGCCGGTCGCCAGCGCCCGCACCAGCGCCGCCCCGTCGCGTCCGCTCTGCTGGGCCACCGCCAGGATCGGCGGGATGTTGTCGCCAGGGTGGCTGTATTCGGCCGCCAGGAACGTGTCGTGATAATCGAGCTCGCGCACCGCCGTGCCGTTGGCCCAGGCCGCCCACTCGGCATGCACGCGCACCTCCGGCAAGCAGCCGAACACGGTCGCCCCGCCCGCCCGCGGATGCGCCAGCGCCTGGTCTCGCGCCGAGGCCACCGGGTGGCGGTTGATCGAGGCTACGGCCACCGACGCATTGTCGATCACCCGGTTGACGATCATCTCGGCCACCTCGGGCAGCACGGCCACCTCGTCGGAGGCGACGGACGCGATCTTCCACGCCAACTGCTCGTGGCGCGGCAGCCGGTCGGCCTCGGGGTGGACGCGGACGTCGTGCAGCCTCATCAGTGACACTCCATTGGGGGCGCCATCTGACGTAACAGCTTGCGGGCGTCAAACGGCGGCTTTCGCCAGGAATGGGAAAGGACGCCTCCCTTACGAAACAGGACAGAAAACAGCTGTTCTGCGAAGACGTGGATGGCTAGCCGATGCACCGTCGCGCACTCGCCAGTCAAACCGCGACACCGCAAGCAAAGGCTTCTTGCTACTTTGCCACGAAAAAGCGGCCCTTACCGCTTCCAGCGCGTCAGCTCAGGGCGGGGGGCCGGCCCAGATCCTCACCCAGCTCACCAGGGCGTCGGCCGACCAGCCGGTGGCCTTGTCAGGGCAGCCCGCCCAACCATCGCCACACCTGCCGGTATAGAGGCTGAAGATCGGGAACAGGGGTGAGAGCTCACCGGCCGCCCGCGGAGCCCGGCCGCGTGGGACGCCATCGACGTACCAGGTAATCGTGCTGGCCGTCACCAGCGCACCATAGACGTGGTAGGCGCTCGCGAGGCTGGAAGACGACACATAGACGAACTGCCGCGTCCTGTTCGCGGCGCCGAAGTGGTTGGTCAGATAGGCGGTGTCGGGCACGTCGCCGCGTATCTCTTCGATATCCAGCTCCGGCGGCCAGTTGCCGCTGGCTGGAAGCAGCCAGAACGCCGTCAGCGTTCCGCCCTGCCCGCTGGACTTGATCTTTGCCTCGAAATACCCGAGCCGCTGGGCGAATGCGCCGGCGCTGTCGAGATGCGCGAAGGAATAGGCCGCCACGCCCGCGCAGGCGGGGTATGCTTCAAGCGACTGGATATGCAGATCCAGCCCGGCTGCCGAGGTCTTGATGGTGCTGGGCAGGAACGCCGTATCGCAGGCGTCAGGGTGCGCATACCACCACTGCGTCTCCCAGACCTTGGTGTTCAAGGTGTGGAAATCATCGCTGAACGTCAGGTGATACCCGGAAGCGGCCGGGTCGGCTGCGTTGAAGCCTGCGGCCAGGACGGACGCCGGATAAGCCCCGATCGCCACGCAACACACGAAAAGGCGCATTATCGGGCCGCTCCCCTTGACGGCGGACGTTACCGGCGGTCGTTACGGCAGGCAAGCCGTATCCGCCGTGGCGCGCTTGCGTTGCACCGCGGCGTTCCACACAACGCGCCCATGGCGCCCCCCCTGCTTTCTCTCCAGGACATCCACCTCACGCTGGGCGGCGGCGGCCCGCTGCTCGATGGAGCCGAGCTGTCGGTGGGCGCCGGAGAGCGCATCTGCCTGGTCGGCCGCAACGGCTCGGGCAAATCCACCCTGCTCAAGATCGCCGCCGGCCTGCTCGCCGCAGACGGCACGCGCTTCCTGCAGCCGGGCACCACCATACGCTACATGCACCAGGAGCCGGATTTCGCCGACGCCCCCACCGTCGCCGCCTATGTCGAGGCGGGGCTCGGTCCGGGCGACAGCCCGTATCGCGGCCAAGCGCTGCTGGAGCAGGTGGGGCTGACCGGCCAGGAGGCGCCCGACACCCTCTCCGGCGGCCAGGCACGGCGCGCCGCCCTGGTGCGCGCGCTGGCCCCGGAGCCCGACCTGCTGCTGCTCGACGAACCCACCAACCACCTCGACCTGCCCGCCATCGAGTGGCTGGAAGCCGAACTGGCGAGCCTGCGCGCCGGCATCGTGCTGATCAGCCACGACCGGCGCCTGCTGGAATCGGTCTCGCGCAGCATCGTCTGGCTCGACCGCGGCCGAACCCGCCGTGTGGAGCGCGGCTTTGCCGGCTTCGAGGCCTGGCGGGACGAGGTGCTGGAGCAGGAGGAGGTCCAGCAACACAAGCTCGCCCGCCAGATCGCGCGCGAGGAGGATTGGATGCGCTACGGCGTCACCGCGCGACGCAAGCGCAACGTGCGCCGCGTGGCCGAACTCGCCGGCCTGCGTGCCGCAAAGCGCGAGCATGTCGGCCCCGCCGGCAGCGTGCGCATGGCGGCCAGCGAAGCCGACGGCTCAGGCAAGCTCGTGGCGGTGGCCGAGGCCGTGTGCAAAGCCTATGACGGCCCGCCCGTGGTGCGCGATTTTTCGGCCCGAATCATACGCGGCGACCGGGTCGGCATCGTCGGCCCCAACGGCGCCGGCAAATCGACGTTGCTGAAGCTGCTGACCGGGGTCATCGAGCCGGATCGCGGCCGGATCAAGCTCGGCACGAACCTCGAAGCCGTGACGCTCGACCAGACGCGCGACAGCCTCGATCCCCACGCCACGCTGTCGGAAACGCTGACGGGCGGCTCGGGCGACCAGGTGCTCGTCAACGGTCAGAAGCGGCATGTCATCGGCTACATGAAGGATTTCCTGTTCCGCCCCGAGCAGGCGCGCACCGCGGTCGGCGTGCTGTCGGGCGGCGAGCGCGGGCGGCTGATGCTGGCGGTGGCCCTGGCCCGGCCAAGCAATTTGATGGTGCTGGACGAGCCCACAAACGACCTCGATCTCGAAACGCTCGACCTGCTGCAGGAGATGCTCGCCGACTATCAAGGCACGGTCCTGCTGGTCAGCCACGACCGCGATTTCCTTGACCGTGTCGTCACCTCCACCCTCGCCTCCGAGGGGGATGGGCGCTGGGTGGAATATGCCGGCGGCTACACCGACATGCTGTCGCAACGGGGCGGCGCCGGCCCGGCACGCACAGAGGCGCGCCGCAAATCGTCGAACGAACCCGGCCAGAAACCGGCCCGCGCAAACGCAAAGAAGCTGTCGTTCAAGCAGGCGCAAGAATTGGACACCGTACTGCCCGAGACGATCGCCAGGCTGCAGGCCGACATCGTACGCTACCAGCGCATGCTGACCGACGCCAACCTCTACACGCGCGACCGCAAGAAATTCGATGCCACCACCTCGGCGCTGGCCGCCGCCGAAACCGCGCTCGCCCGTGCCGAGGAACGCTGGCTGGAACTGGAGTTGTTGCGTGCGGGATGAGCGCTCTTTGGCAAAGTCATCCACAGATGACGCATTGTCCACAGATGACGCAGATGAGCACAGATGCTGATTTCGGATTTTTTCGGATGCGGAGAATGTTGCATTGAAAAGTATCGGCGGACTCAAGTTTGGGAGCGAACACCTCCTCGCCCGAACCGCTATCGCTCACCGGCTGCATCGATTGGCTTTCTTCGATGTCAGCCCTCCATTCGACACTCGCGTGTCGAAGGCAGCCGCCGTGTTCACCCGGGTGTTCGCTCCGAAACTTGAATCCACCATCTGAAACGGAAAACTCGCATCTCACCAAAGTCGTCATCGGGCAAGGCACCGAACCAAATGCGAAGCTGTTTTGATTACACTTAATCTGTGCTCATCTGCGTCATCTGTGGATGAACCAACACCTCGAAAAACGCACAAGAACGGAGCACCGACATGAACGCACCCGCGAACCGCCAATGGACCCTGACGTCGCGCCCGCAGGGCATGCCCAAGCGTAGCGACTTCACCTACGCCACCCTGCCCGCCCCCGAGCCGAAGGAGGGCGAGTTCCTGGTGCGCACCCATTACATCTCGCTCGACCCGGCCATGCGCGGCTGGATGAACGACGCGCGCAGCTACATCCCGCCCGTCAAACTCGGCGAGGTCATGCGCGCGCTGGGAGTGGGCGAAGTCGTTTCGTCGCGCCATAAGGATTTCGCCGAGGGCAGCCACGTGGTGGGCGCGTTCGGCGTGCAAGACTACGCCGTCTCGGACGGCGCCGGAGTCCAGACCGTGGATGCGTCGCAGGCGCCGCTGCCCCTGTTCATCAGCGCGCTCGGCATGCCCGGCCTGACCGCGTATTTCGGCCTGCTCGACGTGGGCGCCCCCAAGCCGGGCGAGACCGTCCTGGTCTCGGCGGCCTCCGGTGCGGTGGGTGCGGTGGTGGGGCAGGTCGCGCGCATCAAGGGCGCGCGCGCTGTGGGCCTGGCGGGGGGTCCGGCGAAATGCGCCTATGTGCGCGACACGCTCGGCTTCGACGCGGTGATCGACTACAAGGCCGAGGATGTCGGCCGCGCCCTGACGCAGCATTGCCCGAAGGGGATCGACGTCTATTTCGACAATGTCGGCGGCCACATCCTGGACGAGGCGCTGATCCGCCTCAACCGCTACGCCCGCGTGGTGATCTGCGGCGCCATCTCGCAATACAACAGCGGCGCGGTGGAGGGGCCCAAAAACTACATGAGCCTGCTCGTCAACCACGCCCGCATGGAGGGCTTCGTGGTGTTCGACTACCTCAGCCGCTACCCCGAAGGCATCCAGGCCCTGGCCGGCTGGCTCAAGGAGGGCAAGCTGAAATCGAAGGAGGACATCGTGGACGGTCTCGAGACCTTTCCGGAGACGTTGCTAAAACTGTTCACCGGCGAGAACTTCGGCAAGCTCTGCCTTAAAGCGATCTGATACCGGCCGGCTTTGAGGGTGACATTTGAGGCAAGCGGTCCTTTTTTGAAAAAAAGGACCAAAAAACGTCTGTCATCCACGCCTGCACCACGGGCCCGCCCACACTCTGGCAGAACCGCTTTGGCAGGACTGGTGCGAGCCGTCATTGTCTCAGCCTTCAAGCCGAGGCCAGGCGATGAACCTCGTGCTCCGACGTCTCGCTGAACCGCAAAGTCATCGTGGCGCGCGTCTCGGTCACCTTGGCCACCGCCGCCCAGCCTCCCTGGTCCGTCACCCGCCGCTTGGCCGGATCGGTCGCAACGTCGGGGACGCCGACAACGCGCCCGGTTCCGGAACGCAGCTTCAGGTGGAACAGTGTCGAAGCCAGTGCCGTGTCGATCTCGGCGATGTCTATGCCATCGATCTGGAGTTTTGCCATTTTTTCGACGTCCCAATTCCTGCTGCATTTACAGCAGGACGAGACAGGGGGCCGCCACTAATCAATAGTTGCGATTCGCGGCCCTACGTCCGGCTCGGTTGCAAAACACGCAAGGCGTCCGCGCGGCGGGCAAAGGGGCCAAGCCCACCATCAACCGGCGGCTCGCGGCCAGGATGGTGCTGCTGGAGGGGATTGAACTCTCGACCTCTCCCTTACCAAGGGAGTGCTCTACCACTGAGCTACAGCAGCGCCATGGGCGCGTGCCTAATGGGTGCGCAGCGCCGATGCAAGCGGCCAGGCGTGCAGGTCATCGGTCATCAGTCCAGATCCACCCAGCTCAGATGTCCGCCCTTCCCGGCGCCCGTATCCATGAACACGGCGGACCCGCCGCCCTCCCCATGCGCGACCCAGGGCCGCCCGTCCCGGCTGCGCTGGTCGTGCCCGCAATAGACCGTCATCCCGGGCGGGATGTGGTTTACCCAGCGCAGCAGCCGCTCCGGAAACCCGTCCGGCTGCATGCGCCCGGTCGTCTCGCCGAACATCGCGCGCGAGAGCAGCGGATCGACGGGCCCCAGCGGGTCGGGCGGCGCGTGCGACAGCATGCCGGTGTGGAACGCCGCGTGCACGAAAAACCGCCGTTCGGACACCAGCCAGGCCGGCGCCCTCTCCAGCTCCGCAAGCGCGCGGGCGCGGAGCTCGGCGTCGAGTGCGGCCAGTGTCGCATCAAGCTGCGGGCCGGCCCGCACCCGCTCGCCGCGGAGCGCGCGGCCCAGCTTGCGGTCGTGATTGCCGACCAGGAACAGGCCGCGCCCCTCGTCGATCAGCTGGAACATTAGGCGCAGCGCGCCCGCGCTGTCCGGCCCGCTATCGATCAGGTCGCCCAGTTGCACCACGAAGCGGTCCGTCTCGGCGGCGAATGCGAAGGCGCGCAAATCGCCATGCACGTCGCCCACAACGCGCAACCGTGTCTTAGGCGGAATCGTCACGCCGCCTGCTCGCGCACGGTGCGTCGGTAGGTGTCGAGCGCCCTGGCACGGCCCTGGGCCAGATCGATCACCGGACGAGGGTAGTCGCGGCCCAGCACCACGCCCGCCTCCGCCAGCACAGGCTCAGGCGCGGTCCAGGGCGCGTGGATATGGCGGTCGGGCAGACCCGCCAGTTCGGGCACGAAGCGGCGCACATAGCCGCCATCGGCATCGAATTTCTCCGCCTGGGTCACCGGGTTGAACACACGGAAGAACGGCTGCGAATCGATGCCGGTGCCGGCGATCCACTGCCAGGAGGCGCCGTTGCTGGCCAGGTCGGCATCCACCAGCGTGTCCCAGAACCACGCCTCCCCTTCCTGCCACGAGATCAGCAGGTGCTTGACCAGGAAGGAGGCGGCGATCATGCGCACCCGGTTGTGCATCCAGCCGGTCTGCCAGAGCTGGCGCATCCCCGCATCCACGATCGGCACGCCGGTGCGGCCACGCTGCCAGGCGCGCAGGCCCGCCGGGTCCTGCCTGAAGCCGAGCCGCGCGAAGGCGGGCCGCAGCGGCGTTTCCGGCAGGGTCGGGTGGTGCCACAGCAGATAGGCCGAAAAATCCCGCCAGATCAGCTCGCGGCGGTAGGTCTGGTGGTCCGCCGCCTCCCCCTCGGCGCGGCTCGCATGCCACACCGAGCGCGGCGAGAGTTCGCCGAAATGCAGATGCGGCGACAGCATGGACGTGCCGTCCTCGCCCGGCAGGTTGCGGCCCGTCCCGTAACGTCCCACCGCGCCCCCCACGAACTTGCGCAACCGTGCTTGGGCGGCGGCCTCGCCCGGAGTCCAGGTCTCCCGCAGGCCCCCCGCCCAGTCCGGGCGGGCCGGCAGCAGACCCCACTCGGCAAGCCGGTCGGACGCGACCTTCGGACCCTGCGCGATGCTGGCCGGCGCCGGCAC
>CAXUNK010000094.1:0-10370 GCA_964252425.1 uncultured Acetobacteraceae bacterium | reverse complement strand
TATGAATCGAAAAAACTGCCGCGCCGGAATCCTCTAAATGACGACAGGCCCTAGCTTGGCGGGAAAACAATCGGGCGCTCCGGTCCAATCCTGGGCGCCGGCGTCCAGCCCCTGAGCGATGCAGAAGGCGAACAGGTCGGACACCACGGCGATGTCCTGCTCCATCAGCCATTGCCACAAATCATCCGGGCAACCCGGCACCGCCGATCCCAGCCGTTCCTGCATCGAAGCTAGCGCCTTCCCGGCTAGCGTCTCACCGATCTCCGGCGCGGCCATCATCGACGGCTTGGTGATGTGAAGCCCCACCATGCTGCGCACATAGCCGAGGCGGAAAACTTGCTGTGCCAGAGTGAAGGTCGCCACCCGCAACGCAAGGTCGGGACGCTCGGCCAACATGGCTTGCATGGCGGCGGTGCGATGCGCCTGCAATTCGGCGGCAAGCGTGGCGCTCAAGGTCATGGTCGGCGGGTCCGTTGCCTCGCTGGCCTGCGGGCGATCTGCCACCCTCCCCGGCTCCGCGTCGTCCGCTCCGTCCTCGTCGATTGCAATGCCTTCCTGGTCGCCGTCCGGTTCGTGATGTTCGGCGTCCTGGCCGCGCTGCTCGTCCTCGGGCCGGACGTAGCCGCAAGCCACCTGGGGCACGCCGTCCGGATCGAGATACAGAAACGCCCCCGCCGTAGCCTTCTGCTTG
This sequence comes from uncultured Acetobacteraceae bacterium, assembly GCA_964252425.1. Lineage (GTDB taxonomy): Bacteria > Pseudomonadota > Alphaproteobacteria > Acetobacterales > Acetobacteraceae > BOG-908. Next base: position 9,679 of record CAXUNK010000094.1, on the reverse strand, counting down.
ATCGTGAACACCCCTTCTGCGCGCGTCTCGAACGCTGCCAGCTCGGCATCAACGTCGCGGTGCCGCGCCTCCTGTTCGTCGGTCAGCCCGCCGCCATCGGCCAGCGACGCAAGCTCATCCCATTCCTCGGTCAGCTTCTCGCGCCGGGCTTCCTCGTCCTCCGTCAGCGGAACCGGCTTGGCGTAAGTGCGCCGCAACCGCTCGGCGGTCGACCCCGGATAGCCGGTTGTGATCTGCACCCATTTCCAGCCTTCCGCCTCCAGCGCCGGGACCATCGCTGCCAGCTTCTCGCTGGCAAGCCGGTCCAGCAAAGTGGCGTCCTCGATCCAGCCGTCTTCGTCGTCGCTGAACAGGTCGCGCTTCACGGTTCCGCCTGCCGCCTCGTAGCCCTTCAGCCCGATGAACCGCACCCGCTTGTCAGTGACGGCAACATCCGCCTCGGTCAGCCGCCGCCGGATCGAGTTTGGATGCCAGCCGCTACCGGTCTGTGCCCATACCCGTTCCTGCACCGCGTGGTCATCCGTCACCGTCAGCGCCATCAGGTGCTCCAGCGTCATCTCATCGGCCCGGAACACCTCCAGCAAGCGGGGGCTGACGTTCGCCAGTTTCAGCCGTTGCGCCACATGCCGGGCTGAAACCCCAAACCGCAGCGCGATCGCCGCCGGCTGATGTCCTTGCTGGCTGAGGGCGTGATAAGCGGCAAACTCATCGGCCGGGTGCATCGCCAGGCGCTTCGTGTTTTCCGCAAGGCTCAACTCCGTCGCCTCATCCGGCGCGCGCACCACGCACGGCACGAGGAAGGTCTTGGCGATCTTCTTGCTCTTGGCGAGCATGTGCAGCGCCGCCACTCGTCGGCCGCCGGCGATCACCTCATATCGGCCTTTCGCGTCGTCCTCGGGAAATTGCACGATCAGGTTTTGCAACACCCCGTGCGCGCTGATGGAAGCCGCCAGTTCGTCGATGCCAGTGCCGCCCCCGGTCCTGCGCACGTTGTCGGCGGAAACGATCAGCTTGTTGAGCGGGATCATGGTGGCGGTCGCCTGGGTCTGAATGGTCGTCATGGTGTGGTCCCTTCCTTCGGTGTCGAGCGCAGCGCCGCGCTGCGCTCCTGCCCGTCGGCGAGACCGGGGGAGGGAAGGGTGAAGTGCGCTCGGGACCGGCAGGGTTGCGAGCAAGCGGGGCCACCATCCGGCCCTGCGCGGCGAGCGATTCCTGTCGGTCTGTAGAGGGCACTTCTGGGAAACCGTTAGGGGCAGAGCCCCTTGGTTTCCCCACACAGGCCGCGTCGGCGGCGGTGTCGCCGAACTAAGCGCGCCACCATCGTGTACCTGCGCATCCGACGTGTGGGCGGCCTTGACGACATCCTGACAGCCAGATTTAATCTGGGCCGGAACGAATTGAGGCATGAGGTGCCGAAGCATTTTCTGACACCCGTGGTCGTGATGCTGACGGCGGTTCTCGCCATTACGATCTGTGACACGTACCCTCTTGTGGCGCGAGCTCAGGCACAGCCGAGCGCCAATGCACAACCGCTGCTGGACTTACTGGCTGGGACGGTTCGAACCGCGCTAAGTGGCGATCAAGGCGTTACATCTGCTGCCTCGCAAGCTCGAAGGATATTATCACTTCCAAACGGCCAACCCATACCAAACATGCTGACCAACGACGACAGGTTCAAAAAGTCCCTGGCAGCCTTCAACGTAGTACCTAAAACTGACGGGTCTCTGGGAGATCAAGGCGGCGCAAACATTTCAACACTGCTTGGCCAAATTGCAGCGAATGTCGAGTTTGGACAGCCAGACCTCACCCCCTCCGACGAAGATCAAATAAGCAAAGCTAATTCCATACTTTATACCAATACTACGCTTGGCCTTAAAACCGAAGAATATAAAAAGTACCTGGAATACAAGTCTCAGTATGACGACGTAACACAGGCACTAAAGTCTCTGTCTGACCCCAGCCAACGGGCTCCGCTCCTCGCTAAAGCACGACAGATTGAGCGTGAGTGGGGGCTCTTTGGAAATAAGGGCAAAATCGATACTGCACTTGGGGTGGTAAGCTCCTTGGCGGCAAACGACGGTCCACGCCTCCTCAGATCTTGGCAGTCATCAATCTCATCTGGCTCCGACCTCCGCCCAGAGTCTTTCTTTGGATTATTTTCTGCGTCGGAATGGCTGAGAGTAAGCCTGTCTTCGACTGATCTAAAGCAGTTGCAGCTTGCGGCGCGAGGCCCATCCGAGGTCAATGACCTCCCGTCTCTGCAAAGTATCTCGTTTGATTACACTGTGTTCCGGATAGTGCGCCCAGCCTTACAGCACCCGTTCCTGCAAGATCATAGTTGGCGCACCACTAATGGGTTTATCATTTCTGGAGGTAACCCGGCGATGCCATCTGCCTCCGAATTGATCCCTCAAGTGGTCTCGGCCCTCATAGTAGTCAAGAATGTTGAGTTAACATTCACCGACCCGCTTTCCACGGAAGTCGATGATCTTCTCCATTCATCGAAACCCGTATCTATCTCGGGGATCGTGATGCGAGCTGATGGAACAGCCGGGCTATCCTATCAGGCCCGTTATGTCGCGACTGGCGTCCCAAATCTAATCGGATATCTATCCGAAAGCCTTCCGAAAATTCCTGATCCAACACCAGGCCGTTCTTGGTCTAAATAACTGCACGGGGACAAAAGAATGCCAAAACCTGGAATGGCACTGGGTATTTTCTTCCTGGCAGGAACGCTGGCCGCTACTGCAGCCTCTGCGCAGACCTCGGGTCCATACACCCCAGAGCAAGCCATCTCAGTATTTTATGAGGCACTGCGCACAACGCTCGGCTTCAATGGAACACCGAATGGCAAACAGTGGCTTAGCATGTCGATGGTCGGTTCCCTTGTGGCGGCAGGAGACGTGTCGCAGGTCAACGATCTTGCAAACTTCTGTCCGACGACAGACCCCGTCATACTTGTGTACAATCGCGTTCGAAAACTCGATAGGATATACGATCGAGTAAATAGGGCGCTTATGGGACCCCTTCGTCCAGACACTGACGAAGTGAAGGCGGCCAATGCTGTCTTACATAAACAGGACGGTACTGCGTCACCCGACTATGCCGCCTATACCGACTACGAGTCGAAGTACGACGCTGCCTTCTCTAAATTTCTGCAATCAACGGTGCCCGCAGATCGAACGTCCATGTTGCTCGACATAAACAGAATAAGACGCGATTGGTCGGTTTTCGGTCATCGAGATGAAATTGATTCCGCTCTCGGTGTGTTAAGCGCGGCAGAGATGCGGATGGGAGGACCGATGGTCCAGCGACGTCTTGACATCCTTAAATTCTATTTGGATTCAGGACTTGCTCCGTCTGACTCGCCAGGAGCATTCAAGTCCCCGACGTCAGAAATGTCTCCTACGGTTGATAAGTGGGGCGACGAGGCTGGATGGACAGGCGTTAAGTACAGTAGCCAAGATACCTCAATGCGGTACTCAAGTAGCACCTCAAATTCGAGGGGCTTTGGCGGACTTAACCTTGGCTTCGTCACGGTGATAGGATCTGGTGGCGGAGGGAACAGCTCCGAGTCAAGAGTATCGAGTGTAATAAAATTCGCCTATGCTTTTGAGCTTAAGAGGATAACAATTCGGCGCCCGTGGTTAGACACAGAGGTGTTCTTCGAGCCAGCGGCTTGGACGTGGCGCAAGATCGGCAATACACCTAGGTTTCCCCATGTAGCTGTCGGCCCAGACGCCGCTGGCAAGCCGACAGAGCCCTCCGACGCCGTATATGACAATGCTGCAGTCGATTGCCCCGTGCTGCCTCTCGAACTGGTTATTGCTCGGAACCGCACATTAACTGCAACCGTGTCGAAGTCTGACTATCAGCTCATCACGACAGCGGGTTCGTCTGGAGGTGGTGGCAGTCTATTTGGGATATTTGGCGGAGGGGGCTCACGGAGCTGGAGTACCACAAACGTCAGGGACGATGGAACCAATGTGACGTTTGACGTCAACGCACCAGGTATCGCCGTGATCGGTATGATCTCTGAGACACTTCCCAAGCTACCGGAGCCTAATAAGCTTGATCAATGGCCAGTCGGCGCGTGGATTGAGTGAAGCTGGGACGGGTGTGCCGTTGGTGGGCCGTCGGAGGGCATGGTGATTAGCCATTGCGGACGCGTCATCACGTTGTCGATCGTGGTCCTTTCCGTTCTCGTCAGCTTTCAACGAGCGCATTCACAAACATCGGAAGTCTTGGCAGCCCGTAAGCAATTCGCAACTGAGCTGTCGGGTAAGTTACTCGGGTCTCGTGATCTTTTCGGGCCGGCCGATGCGAACCGCGGTTGGATGGGCGTCGTGTTAGCCCCACCCGGGACTTCGATCGCAGCACTCTCCGAGGCGTTTAATGGCTACTCGGGTGAGCTCATACGGTCACTAACCAACTCCACAGCTTTTGATCAACCTATAGAAGTGAGGCAGGGGTTCGGATTCTTTACGCCACGGCCGATCTCAACGATATGGAGTGATTTTTTAAAGCGGGCGATGCCCATAAATAACGTTGACCAGAACAAGGCTCTAGAACTACAGGCATCAAAATGGCTGTTCCGCCCAGTCCGGACAAAAAATGGTAAGGGATTCTACTACTCTAGTACGCCGTCTTGCTATATGACGTCCTATCAAAACTACGAACATCTTTACTCGATACTGGTAAGCGGCCGCGGCGGTGATCTGTGGCGGCTTGAGCCTCGGCTAAAGCGCTACTTGACATACTCTGATGCTGAACAAGGCGTAATGAAAGACTGGGTTAAGCGGGGCTATAAGTCCCAAATCGAAGTTGCCACAGCACAGTTGGATGCTGCGCGAACTAGCCCAGATTGGAGCAACTGGGCTGCAGCGAAGGCCGCTTTCGATAACAATCAGATACCCGTCGACCAGGATACCCGCGTTTCACAGACGTTTCTGTTCCCTCCTCCCGCAGCTTGGTCCGAAGTTGGGTCGTGGCTTCGATTGGAATCGGCTATTCCGGGATTGAGTCCGATCCGCTATCAGGTCGCAAGAATAAAGGTCGTGCGGCCCTGGATGCGCATAGAAGCTGCGCTAGATGGCTCGGTCCGCGTCAATCCCCAATTAGCCGCTAATAGCGGATACGAACTCAGCAACGGCACCGTCCCAACGTTCGAGCAGATGCCCTTGGGTCTGATGCCCGTTTATATCGATGAACTCATTTTAGTCCGCAACATTCATAATCTCGGTTCACCGTCCGAAATCCAACTAAGCAGCCATCCGTTGGCGTCGTTTGCTTATCCAGACGCGATCAACTTAGTAGGTTTTGTCGTCAGGGTCCTTCCAGCGATACCTCCAGCTCCTGCGCCGGCCCCATCAGCCCTGCTTGCTGTGCCAGTTCCAGCCTCAGCGCGGTAGTATGCGAGAAAGGATGAATTTCAGTTCAACGTGGAGCGATTTCGTAAGGCGACTGACGTTGAGAAGAAATTTGGTATCGCAAGTTCGGCGACGCCGGCAATCACTACAAGGGCCAGGCTGCAAATTGCAGAGGCAGTAACGCCCTTGAGGGCATCATGCCAGTGTCCAATACATGTGAACCCGATTGCGATCAGCAGACCGCCTCCGGATAACAATGCCAGGAACGGCATGAGGATCGGTGCTGCTATGGTAAGGACAGCAGCAACCGCAATGCGTAACGTCAACAGAGCGGCTAGCACCACAAATCCAATGATCCTGCCGACAACTCTAGTAGTCTGACGCAACTCAAGCTCCTCTCTGCCGTCCCAATACCTCCGGATGCACCTGCGATAGCCGCGAAGGGCTACGGCAGAGCGACAACCGCGATCAGACGCAACTTCGACACCGGCATGTCTTCTATCGCCTCGCCAAATTGAACGAGTGCGTGCCCATCGGTCTCGGACACCCGGTTAGTGATGAGCACACCCTCCCGCGTGCCTGCTTTAACGGTGAACCGAGGCGCGCGATACGCCTGTGCAGGGGCTGGTGCCTCGGCTGGCTGGGTCGCATCGGCTTCCGCGGTATCATTCGCCGGTTCTGGCGCAACCGGGGCACGCGTGCCCCGGTTTCCTGCCTGGGGGACTGTGGCGGACTCAGGTTCTTCCGGCGCGGGTTCGGCATCGGCGGCAGGAATGGGCAGGGCAGGAGGAAGGGAAGGGGCCTCCGCGGCGGGTTCCGCTTCAGGCGCGGCGGCTGGCTCGGACTGCTTGGTTCGCTTCTCCAGCGCCGTGGCGATCAGCGCGCGCACCTCGGCATAGGACATCTCTGTCTTGTCGCCGATCGCCGTTTCAATCGCCTGCGGCGCCTTCTTCCAGGCATAGAACAGGTCGTAGGCCGCGCGGATAGCGGTGCCTCCGTCCAGCACCTGCAAGATGATCGCCGGCGCGCCCTCCAGCGCCTGGCACCGCTTCACTCGCTCGGGGTCCCAGCCCAACAGTTCCGCGATGTCCTTCCGGCTTTTGCCGTCCTGGCCCATGCGAATGATACCGGCGACCAATTCGCTATTGCGCAGGTCGCTGCGATGAATGTTCTCGATCATCTGCACGTCGAGCGTGGCGCGATCTTCCGACAGCACCACGGCGGGAATGACCTGCAACGCCGCCATCCGCGCCGCGCGGTAGCGCCGCGCACCAAAGACAATCCGATAGGTGCCCTCGCCAGCTTTCACCACGCCGATCGGCTGCAACACCCCGCGCGCGCGAATTGAGGCCGCTAGCTCGTCGAGCTGCGCCTGATCGAAATGGCTGCGCGGCTGGGTGGTGTCCTCGGTGATCTTGTCGATCGGCAGCAACGCCGGCCCGGTCTGGGTCGTGCCTTGCAGCGATGTGCTGCCGATGGCCGACAGCGCCGACAACGAGGGGAGCCGTGCTTTTGCGGCGGTCATGGCTGCTTTCCTTCCATCCTGTTCGCGACGACAGTCAGCACGCCGCGCATTTCCTCGGCCGCTGCCTTGGCCGCTTTGGTTTTCATCTGCCAGGGGGGCACCGCTTCCGCGACCGCCATCTCGAACGCATCGCGCCGGGCGAGGGAGCCGGGAAACATCAGGGCAGGGTGCTCGGCATGAAGCCCCTCAAGGATGCTTCTCTGCCGCGGGCTCTTGCTCTCATAGAGGTTGGCCAGGAGGCCCAGAAAGTTCGGGCGCGGTATCTCATAGACCTGCGCCACGCCCTCGATGGCTTTCAGAAGCTCCACGGAGCCTTGCACCGCGTAGTCGCCCAGCGAAATCGGGCTGAGGATGGCGTCAGCCACAAGGATTCCGGCCAGCGTCCGCAGGCACCAGGCCGGCGGCGAGTCGATGACACAGAAATCGTAGAGCGGCGCCGCAGCGGCGAGGTTCGCTCGGAACGTATCAAGAATATCCTGCCCCTCAGCCTCGATCTCCGGCAGGTCCGTGGTGGCATAAGCGAGCGTGATCAGCCCGGCGGCCGGGATTGCTTGCTCGCCTTGGAACAAGGAAATGGCGGAAGTCTTGCCCTGATGGGGAGCCAGGGAGCGGGTCGCGTTGCGCTGGCCGTCCAGGTCAATGAACAGCACTCGTCCGCGCTCGGCCAGGAACCATGCCGCGTGAACGGCAATCGTGCTCTTGCCCACGCCGCCCTTCTGGTTCGTCAGGACAAGGGTCTTCATCTATGGCCTTCCTCGATTTCGCGCGCGGGAATCGGCACGCCCGCCTCCCGCAGCGTTGTCAGTAGCAGCCGCCGGATGGTCATGCCCTTTTGTGCTGCGTGCGCGCGCACCGCGTAGTGCGTCTTTGGCGCGACCAAGCAACCGAGGTGCAGGGGCTTCTCCCCTTCGGCCTCGGTCCGGGCGCGTGAACTGCGGCGGCGTGCCGCCTTGGGTTCGACCGTTTGGCTCATGAGTTGCGCCCCTTTCCTCTGGGCGGGCCGGGGCACAAGTGCCCCGGCGGGCGGGGTGGGGAAATCTATCTCACCCCGCAAATCGACAACGATCTCAGTCACGGTGCGGTCCGTTTCTTCGCCCTCGCGGCGGTATTTCCGCGAGGCCAGTTTGCCGATCACGCTGACCAGCCGGCCCTTCTTGGCCTGCTTCTCCAGCACATCGACCAGCCCGCTTTGGAAGGTGACGACACGGTGCCACTCCGTGCGCTCCTGCCATTCGCCGCTTTCGCGGTCCTTCCAACCTTCGTCCGTGGCGAGCGTAAAGCTGGCCGCTCGCCCGTTCTGGGTAGTCCTGACTTCCGCGTCCTGACCGATTCGGCCGTTCAGGAAAACCTTGTTCACCGACATCAGCTCACTCCTCTGAGCAACTACAGGTTAGGCCAAGATACCAAATTTGCAAACTCTGACTTTGCAATCTCGCAGTCTCTTGAGCGGCCAGGGATATAATGCCCAAGCCGCCCAAGATTTCCGTTTTACGCTGCAATCTCTCTAGTTTTTGTGCCGGCAGCGATCAGCCAATCGGCGGCCTGCTGCGCCTTCGCGGCGGCTGTGAAGATTGCACGCTTGTCGTTTTTGAGGGCCTGAAGCCAGCTCTGGACATACTTCGCGTGGTCAGGCCGTGGCTCGCTGGAAAGCGCCTGCGAGGCACAAAGGAAGGCAGCCCCAAGCTCGGCAACAAGTTCCTCGGCCGCATAGCTGGCCGATCCGAACCGGCCGGTCAGGTCGCGGTCCAGCCTGTGCTTTGCCCCGACCCAATGGGTCAGCTCGTGGTACAGCACCGAGTAATACCCCTCCGCGTTCTTGAAGTCGGCAAAAGGCGGCATCTGCACCCGGTCCTGGCTGGGCATGTAGAACGCCATCCCGCCGCCGTGGCGAAGATCGAGGCCGGGCAGGGCGGCAATGAACGCCTCGGCATGGGCGATGCGCTCGCACTCCGGAAGCTCCGGCGCGGTGTCGGCCGGCAATGTCGCCCCGTCCACCTGGGCCAGATTGAACACGTTGTAGTAGCGCACGAAGAACGATCCCCGCTTGCCTCCGCCAGCTTCGTCCTCGCCCTCGGTGTCACCGCGTTCGCTCGGCTTGGTGATCTTCCAGTACACCACGGGCGTTCCCTGTTCGCCCTTGCGGACTTGGCCGCCCATCTCCCCCCATTGCTTGTAGGTTGCCCAAAGCCCCGTGCCGTAGCCGGCCGCGTCGGCCGTGGCCCACAACACCGGCACATTCACGCCCCGGTAGCTGGTCTTGCTGGCCGCGTTCATCGGCAGCCCCGTCGCCGTCCCGCCGTGGCTCTTGCGGTGCCAGGGCATCCCGGCCTTGCCCTCCGCCAATCCCGCCTCGATCGCCGCGACGATCCGATCCGTCACGCGCTGATAGATGTCAGTCCGGCTTTCCGCCTCGGTCGCCGTAGTGCTGGTGGACCTGCCCATCTCGCCTGTTCCCCTTTGCTGCGAAGCAGCGCCTCGTGGCGCGCTGCTTCCCGGGGCCGCGCGAGCGGTGGGGCTGGAGGGGGAAAAGCGGCTTCGCAGGGACCCTGCTGCACGGAGCCGGAGCGCAGCGCAGGCGGAGGAAGCTGGGTGGAAGGCGCTTTGGGGGAGAGAAGGGGCAAAGCCCCTCGGCCCCCTCTCCGCCGCGTCTGCGGCGATAAGTGCGTCAGGGATGGAAGCCGGATGGCCGAGACGCCGCCCTATAGGCGGCTCGGGGCGGAGCCCGAGAGCCCGGCCCCGGAGGGGAGACGGTAGGTTACTGCGCCTTCGGTCTGCTGAATTCGCA
>CAXUNK010000093.1:0-10548 GCA_964252425.1 uncultured Acetobacteraceae bacterium | reverse complement strand
GACGCCAACGGCGTCCGGCTGCACGCCAGCGGCGATGACATGGTGGGCGCCCCCTGCCGCTGGGACCTGATCCTGTGCGGCGACGTCTGCTACGAGGCGCCGATGACGCGCCACATCCTGCCCTGGCTGCAGCGCATGGCGGGGCAGGGCGCGCAGGTGCTGATTGCCGATCCGGGCCGCGCCTACCTGCCGCGGGCGGGCCTCGCCGAGATCGCCCGGATGGAGGTGCCCACCAGCCGCGAACTGGAGGACTGCACCGTGCGCTCGACCCGGCTGTACCGTCTCAACCCAATGCCGCTCGAGGGATGACCGCGGTGCTTCCTGCCGCGCTTCCCGCGCGCTAGGCTCCGCCGATGATGCACTTGGCGGACCATCTGCTGCGCGAATACGGCTATGGCGTGATCACGCTCGCCGTCGCCATCGAGTGCGCGGGCCTGCTGTTTCCCGGCGAGACCGTCTTCTTCGGCGCGGCCATCTACGCCTCCACCACGCACCATATCGGGATCGTTCCGGTCATCGCGGCGGCGGCCTGCGGGGCGATCCTGGGCAACCTCGCGGGTTTCGCGATCGGCCGGCTGATCGGGGCGCCGGTGCTGGCGCGGCATGGCTGGCGCGTGGGCCTGTCGGCGCGCCGGCTGGCGCTGGGCCGCTACCTGTTCCGGGTGCATGGCGGCAAGGTCGTCTTCTTCTGCCGCTTCGTCAGCGTGCTGCGCAGCTTCAACGCGCTGCTGGCCGGCGCCAGCGCCATGCCGTTCCCCGCCTTCCTCGCCTGGACGCTGGCCGGCGGCATCGCCTGGCCCACGGTGCACGGCCTGTTCGGCTACGCGTTGGGCGACGCCGCGCGGCGCATGTCGGGTCCGTTCCAGCTGGTGCTGGCGGTGCTGACGGTGGGTGTGGTCGTCTGGGTGCTGCGCTTCGTCAAGCGCAACGAATGCCGGCTGGAAGAGATGGCAATGCGATCGGAGCGATATGAACATCACGCCTAGGTTCCCCCCCGCCGCCCTCTGCGCCTGCGCCCTGCTGCTGGCGGCCGCCGCCCCCCGCACGACACACACCGCAGCCCCTGGCGACGCGACCGTGACTCTCACCACCCAGCCCGGCAGCGCGCTCGAGACCACGGCCAAGGACCTGGTCGCCGCCGACCTCAAGCAGGCGCGGGCGCAGGGCGACGAGCCGGTGATGCTGGTGGGCTCGGCGCATCTGTCCACCAGTGGCGCGGCACCGGCCGCGCTGTTCGTGCAGGTGCAGTCGGCCTCGTTCTGCGGCTCGGCGGGCTGCTCCACCAGCGTCTATGTCAAGCGCGGCCAGAGCTGGGCGAAGGTGATGGATTCGATCAGCGGGCCAATCAAGCTGTCCAAGCGGAGCCATCGCGGCATGCACGATCTGCTGGTGCATGGTCATGACCGCTGGACCTGGACCGGCACCGCCTATGCCGACACGCTGCCCACGCCGGACGTCGATCTGCGGCATTCCGTCAAGAAGGATGCTGCCGGCAAGCTCGATCCGGTGCCGGCGGATCCTGCAGAGGATAGATGATCGAAGGAAGCAGTCCTTTTTTGAAAAAAAGGACCAAAAAACTTCTGTCTCACACGCTTGCGGTCGTGCTCGCGCAGGTTCTGCCAGAACCGCTTTGGCAGAACTGGCGCGAGCCGTAATGCAGGCGAACAGACAAAAGCTTTTTGCTTCTTTTTCTCGAAAAAGAAGGCCTTCCTTCCATCCATAATTCCATTTGACCAGACGATGCTCTAGCCTCCCGCCAACAGAACAGTTGCAGGGAGACGCGGACATGGACGATCTGAGTTTCAGCCTGGATGCGCCGCTGGTCACCGACCCGTATGCGCTGCCTCTGGAGGACCTCAACCCCGGCCAGCCCGCGCTGTTCCAACGCGACGCGATGTGGCCGTTTTTCGCCCGGCTGCGTCGCGAGGCGCCGGTGCACTACACGCGGGAGAGCGAGTTCGGCCCGTACTGGTCGATCACCAAATACAAGCACATCATGCAGGTCGAGGCGGATGTCGAGAACTTCTCGTCGGACGCCTATCGCGGCGGCATCGTCATACGCGATCCGGAACCCGACTTCATCATGCCGATGTTCATCGCCATGGACCCGCCGCGCCACGATCTGCAGCGCGCCGCGGTCAATCCGGTGATCTCGCCCACCAATTTGGCGCGGCTGGAGGTGCTGATACGCGAGCGCGCCGGCACCATCCTGGACGCGCTGCCGGTCGGCGAGACGTTCGACTGGGTCAGGCACGTCTCGATCGAGCTGACGACGCAGATGCTGGCCACGCTGTTCGACTTCCCGCAGCAGGAGCGCGCCAAGCTGACGCGCTGGTCGGACGTGGCGACCACCATCCCAGGCGCCGGCATCGTGGAGAGCGAGCAGCAGCGTCAGGGCGAGCTGCTGGAATGCCTGACGCGGTTCACCGAATTGTGGAACGAGCGGGTGAACGCGCCGCCCACCGGCGACCTGATCTCGCTGATGGCGCATGGCGAGGCCACGCGGGACCAGACGCCGATGGAGTATCTGGGCAACCTGATCCTGCTGATCGTGGGCGGCAACGATACCACGCGCAACTCCATCTCCGGCGGCGTGCTGGCGCTCAACCGGTTCCCCGATCAATACGCAAAGCTGCTGGCCGATCCTGGTCTGGTGCCCAACATGGTGCCCGAGATCATCCGCTGGCAGACGCCGCTGGCGCACATGCGGCGCACCGCCGTGCGCGACGTGGATTTCCAGGGTCAGACGATCCGCGCCGGTGAGCGCGTGGTGATGTGGTATGTGAGCGGCAACCGCGACGAGGATGCGATCGAAAACCCCGACGCCTTCGACATCGAACGCGCGCGGCCCAGACGGCATCTGAGCTTCGGCTTCGGCCTGCACCGCTGTCTGGGCGAGCGGCTGGCCGAGCTGCAGTTGCGCGTCATGTGGGAAGAGATTCTGAAACGGTTTGGCAGGATCGAGGTGGTGGACGAACCGCGTCGCGTGTACTCGTCATTCGTGAAAGGCTACGAGGAGATGCCCGTGCGGATCACGGCCCGCGCTTGACGAATGTGTGGACGCAAGGCGCGTCATAGCCGAGCTGTGACAGCGGTGCGGATGTCAGAGGCCCTATGGCGGCCAGGTCCTCATCGGACAGGTCATGGCGCCAGCGGCCGACGGACGAGTCGAAGACTTCGCCGGCCGCCTTGACCGCATCGGGGTCCAGGCAGCCGTGCGCGCCGGTGCCGAGCATCGCGTCGTCCCAGGGCAGGTCGAGAAACTCGAGCAGCGCGCGCAAGGTGGGCTCGCGCGCCTGCACCAACTCCTCGTAACGCAGCTCGAAATACGCGGGATCGCTTCGGAAACGCAGCCCCGCCCGCACCGCCCTGCGCCATTGCGCGGCACAACGCCGCGCCGCGAGCGCACTGTCTGGCGCGGCGGCGCCGATCTTGGAAAACGGCTTGCGCCGCAGCGAGCACACCACGTCGCGGCCATCGCGCACGACATGCACGATGCGGGCATGCGGGAACCGGCGGCGGACGAAGCCGAAGCGCAACACGTTCCAGGGCGTCTTGTCGGCCCATATGCGTTTGCCGGAGCGCGCCAGGGCGTGGTCGTGGAACCGCTCGATGAACTCGGCCTGCGACCGGCTTCGGCGCTGCCAGTCGCGGATCAGCCCGGGCGGCCAGCCGACCTGGCGCCCGATATCCTCGGGCGAGGACACGCGACGCAGGAACACGGTCGTCTCCGGCAGCGTCGCGATCGCTTGGTGCCGGCCCAGGATGGTGCGCAGCAGCGTGGTGCCGCTGCGTGGCGAGCCGCCGATCACCACCAGCGATCCCATCCCGGAACGGCGCGGTGCCAACGGCGCGCGGCACATCCACCAGACCCGGTAGCCGACCAGGTCGAACAGCACGTCCGCGAGCGGCGGGACGGGCGCCCGCCTTGCATCGTCATCGGCAAACGCCAGGCTGGAGACGGCCGACAGCCGTGCCAGCGCCAGGCCCGCCAGCACGAACCCTGCCTCGTCGAGATGGCCGAAAGGCGAGGTGCGGGCGGGGATGAGGTCGAGAGGGCCGACCAGATAGGCCAATCCCGCGAGCAGGGAGAGCTTGGCCCATAGCAGGCGGGGTGCCAGGCAGGCATAGCCGAGCAGCCTGGCCTCGTACTCAAGCATGTCGGCGGCGCGGCCGATCATCGGTCCGTGGTCTCGGTCGCGCCGGGGGCCGGAAACATCGCCCGGTCTTACGCAAGCGGCACGCCCGCGTCGATGCAGGCCGCCCGGTTTTCCGCGCCGCCGCCGTGTCTTTTGCCGCGACTGTGGTATGCGGACACATGCCTATCATCGCGGGCCAGGCGACCCGCCTGTCCGAAGATCTGCGCGTTTTGCTTCCGCCGGACAGCGCGCCCGGTCTGCGGCTGCTGGTCAACACCGATTCCGACCCCGAACTCTCGGACGTGGCGGCGCGCTGCCGATCGTTCGCCGACGCGTCGCCCGGGGAGGCGCTGCTGATCACGATCCTCTACGCGGCGGCACCCGGCCTGGCGATGTTCAGCCGGCACGCCGCAAACGCCGCCCTCTGGGCGTTCACCCGGCAGGCCGCGCTGGAATGGGCGCCACGCCGCATCCGGGTCAACGCGATCGGCCTGGGCGCCAGCCCCGCGGACCCCGATGGGGCGCAGGAACAGTCCGGCCGGGCAGCGGCCGACATGCCGGCAGAACCCGCCAGCGCGGAAGACATCGCACGCACCATCCGCGCCATGGCGGCCTGGCCATCGATGACCGGGCAGCTGGTCCGGCTCGGCGCTCTGGTCAAGCGCGCGTGAGACACGCACGGATTTCATCCACGCGTGTGGCGCGGGCGCACTGTTTCCGGTGGGATACGGTTCCGTGTCGGTTTAATGACACGCGACACGTGCAAAACCCAATAAAGTCTGGCGGTTTTCTGCAACCACCCTGCACGGCGCGTCAAGCTGTATGCAACTTGCTGCCGGCCGCGCGCACGCGGTGCGAAATGGCTCCACAAACTTGTCCACAGCCCGGGGAGCATGCCGGCTCCGCTTGAGCCGGTAAGCGCGCGCGACCATTCTACCACCGATGCCGGACACCGTACTCGCCGATCAGAACGACGTGGCCCGGGCCGCGCCGACAGGGGCCGCTGTCATCGAAGCGGTGCTGGCCACCCTGCCGCTCTCGCCGGGCGTCTATCGCATGCTGGATGCGAAGGGCGAGGCGCTCTACGTCGGCAAGGCGCGGTCCTTGCGCAAGCGCGTGGCCAACTACGTCCAGACCAGCCGGCTGGAGGAGCGGCTGCGCTGCATGGTGCGCGACACCGCCAGCATGGAGATCGTGACCACCCATACCGAGGCCGAAGCGCTGCTGCTGGAAGCCAACCTGATCAAGCGGCTGAAGCCGCGCTACAACATCGTGCTGCGGGACGACAAATCCTATCCGTGGCTGATGCTGGCCGAGGACCATCCGTTTCCCCAGGTGACCAAGCATCGCGGAGCACATGCGCGTAAGGGAAGCTATTGGGGGCCGTTCGCGAGCGCCTGGGCGGTCAACCAGACGGTCAACGCGATGGAGCGGCTGTTCCTGCTGCGCTCCTGCGCCGACACGGTGTTTTCCAACCGCTCGCGCCCCTGCCTGCTGCACCAGATCAAGCGCTGCTCGGCCCCCTGCGTCGGACGCATCTCGCCCGAGGACTATGCGGAGCTGGTGACCGAGGCCAAGACGTTCCTGTCCGGCAAGACCGCCACGCTGCAGAAGAAGCTGTCCTCGCAGATGGAGGAGGCGTCGGACGCTATGGAGTTCGAGCGCGCGGCGACCATACGCGACCGCATACGCGCGCTGACGCATGTGCAGGGCTCGGGCGTGATCAACCCGGCCAGCCTGACGGATGCCGACATCATCGCCGTCTGGCAGATGGCCGGGCAGAGCTGCGTACAGGTGTTCTTCGTGCGCGGCGGCAACAATAACGGCAACCGCGCGCATTTCCCGAGCACGGTCAAATCCGACGAGCCGGCGGACGTGCTGGCGGCATTCATCGCCCAGTTCTACGACGACAAGCCGCCGCCTCCGTTGATCCTGACCAACCACGACCTGCCGGAGGCCGAGCTGATCGCCGACGCGCTGGCGCTCAAGGCCGGGCGGCGGGTGGAGCTGGCCAATCCCAAGCGGGGCGAGAAGTGCCAGGTGGTCAAGCACGCCGAGACGAACGCCCGCGAGGCGCTGGAGCGGCGTCTGGCGGAGGCGACTGGCCAGGCCAAGCTGCTCGACGGTGTGGCCGCCGTGTTCGGGCTGCCGGCCCGCCCCGAGCGGATCGAGACCTACGACAACAGCCACATCATGGGCCAGGCGCCGTACGGCGTGATGGTGGTGGCGGGGCCGGAGGGGTTCATGAAGACCTCCTACCGCAAGTACAGCATTCGCAGCGCCATCACGCCCGGCGACGATTTCGGCATGATGCGCGAGGTGCTGGAGCGGCGTTTCGCACGCGGCCAGCGCGAGCGGGAGGCCGGGCAGGGCGACGAAAACTGGCCCGACATGGTGCTGATCGACGGGGGCGCCGGCCAGTACTCCGCGGCACGCGGCGTGCTGGACGATCTCGGCGTGACCGATGTGGCCTTGGTGGCCATCGCCAAGGGGCCGGACCGGGATGCCGGCCGCGAGTGGTTCTTCACCGCCGACAAGCCCCCGTTCCAACTGCCGCCGCGCGACCCGGTGCTGTACTATCTGCAGCGCCTGCGCGACGAGGCGCATCGTTTCGCCATCACCACGCATCGCGCTGGCCGGTCGAAGGCGCTGGTGACTAGCGAGCTGGACGACATCCCAGGCATCGGCTCGGCCCGCAAACGCGCTCTGCTCAACCATTTCGGCTCCGCCAGGGGCGTCAAACAGGCGGGGCTGGAGGATCTGCAGGCAGCACCCGGCATCAGCCGCGAGACGGCCAAGCGCGTGTACGCGTTCTTCCACGGGTGAAATTGCTTGCCTGATGCGCCATATGGCTATATGGCTATCTGCCAATAAGGAGCAGATCTCGTGGAAGTCGCGGTGTTCGAAGCCAGGAACCGGTTGAGCGCGCTGCTGGCCGAGGCGGCGCGTGGGGGCGAGGTGACCATCACCAGCCGCGGCGTGCCGGTGGCCAGGCTGGTTCCCATCGGTCCCATTTTCGATCGCGAAAAGGCGGCCCGTGCTGCGGACGGATTGCGCGCGGCCAGCCAGGGGGTGACGCTTGGCGGCCACACCATACGCTCGCTGATCGACGACGGGCGCGATTGAGTTTCGTCCTGGACAACTCCATGGTGCTTGCCTGGTGTTTCGAGGATGAGCAGACGCCGGCGGTGATGGATGTGCTCGACCGCCTCACCCAGACCGGGGCGGTGGCCCCGCCCCTCTGGCCGATGGAGGCGTTGAACGGGCTGCTGTCGGCCGAGCGCCGGCGGCGGATCGATGCCGACAAGCGGCGCGTGCTGGCGGGTTTCCTGCGCGACCTGCCGGTGACGCTGGACGTGCAGATGACCGAACAGGCCTGGACCGCGACGATTGCCCTGGCCGAGCGGTTCCGCCTGACGGTCTACGATGCCTGCTATCTGGAGGTGGCACAGCGCCGGCGCCTGCCGCTGGCCACGCTGGACTACGCGCTGTCTGTGGCGGCCGACGGGTTGAGGATCGCGGTGCTGGGAAGCGTCCCCGCCTGATCGCATGCGCGCCGCCGCCTCGCGCATCACGTGAGCTTTGCCTAGGTCGATACGGCGGTGATATCGCGTGCGTTCATGATGCGTTCATGGGCAGTAATGAACAATACCATCCTGTCAACCCTCTCCGCCGCAGGTGCCTCACGCGAGACGGCCGCGCAGGATCATCTGGCGCCAGGCGTGGCCGCCTCCCACACCATGGCCAGGACGGATCTGCCTCATCTCCTGCCGCTCAAGCCGTGTTTCGAGGCCGCGTCGGCAGCTGCCGGCCTGCCGCCGGCCTTGCTCGCCGCGATTGCCAGCCGGGAGACGCGTGGCGGGGCGTTGCTCGATGCCGACGGGTTCGGCGATGGCAAGCGCGCTTTCGGGATCATGCAGGTGGACCGGCGCTACCACGCGCTGGCCGGGGTGCCGGACCCGAAGAGCCGCGACCACATCCACCAGGCCACCGGAATCCTGGCCGCGTCACTCGCCCGGATCGCGTCCCGCTTCCCGCATGCGAGCCAGGCCAGGCAGCTTCAGGCCGCGGTAGCCGCCTATAATTGCGGCGTGGGCGGGGTGGGCTCGATCGCGACGGTGGATGAACGCACGACCGGGCGCGACTATTCCAACGATGTCTGGGCGCGCGCCGCGTTCTACGCGGCGGACTGGTAGGCCGCCCGCGCTTTCGCGCGGCCTACGTCAGTTTTGCGAGCAGCTTCATCAAGCAGACTGTTTCCAGCCTGGATGATGCTGCTCTAGACGCGCGGCACGGAGGAGCGCCGTGCATACTGGCCCATCGACCGAGCTGATCGCCGTGATCGTCGCCGTCACCGGCGGCGACCCGCGCGTGCTGACCATCGGGCGCGGGCAACGGCTGCCGTCCGGCTCGTTCGAAAGCGGCCACCGTTCGCTGCAGGCCGGCGTGCGGTCCTGGGTGGAGCGGCAGACCCACCAGAGGCTCGGCTACATGGAGCAGCTCTACACTTTCGCCGATAGCGACCGGGGCGGCGAGGCGACGTCGGCCCATACGATCTCGGTCAGCTACCTGGGTCTGGCGCGGGAGACGCCGGTCACCGGTCCGGAGGCCGGCTGGCAGGGCTGGTACAGGTATTTTCCGTGGGAGGACCATCGCGCCGGCCCGCCGCCCATGCTTGCCGGCGCGATCGGCCCGGCTCTGCTGGAATGGGCCGATACGGAGCCGCGCCGCCAGCGCGCGCAGATCACCTTCGGGCTGGACGGGCGGGCGTGGAACGAGGAACTCGTGCTCCAGCGCTACGAACTGATGTACGAGGCGGGGCTGGTGCCCGAGCGGCAGCGGCGCGACCCGAGCGCCGCCTCCGGCCCGGCCGGCGAGGCGATGGCGCTGGACCATCGGCGTATCCTGGCCACCGGCATCGCGCGGCTGCGCACCAAGATCAAATACCGCCCGGTGTTCTTCGAGCTGATGCCCGACAGCTTCTCGCTGCTGCAGCTTCAGCGCACGGTGGAGGCGCTGGCCGGCCGCCGGTTGCACAAGCAGAATTTCCGCCGGCTGATCGATGCGCAGAGGCTGGTGGAGGAGACGGGAGAGGTCAGTACCGAGACAGGCGGGCGCCCGGCCAAGCTGTTCAGGTATCGCGGGGACGTGCAGGCCGAGCGGGCAGTGACGGGAACCAAGCTGCCGCTTCTGCGCAGTTGACAGGCGAGGATAAGCAGCGCTGTGATCTTGAACGGCGTTATGCTCATCACCAGCATAATACTCTGAGGACCTGCCGAGCGCGACACGGCCGGCCTCTCTTTTTTACCGCCGAAATGCTCGGTCAGAGCATAAGCGGGAGGAGCCAGGAACATGCCGGCCTCTGCCCTGTATCGACGCGTGCAGCGCGTGATCCCGCCGATGGAGTGGCCGGTCTTCGAACCGGACATCGAGGCGATCCTGCAGCTCAAGCGCGAGCGCCGCGCGGTGATCCTGGCGCATAACTACATGACGCCGGAGATCTTCCACTGCGTGGCCGACATCGTGGGCGACAGCCTGCTGCTCGCGCGCGAGGCGCAACGTGTGGACTCGGACGTGATCGTGATGGCCGGCGTGCATTTCATGGCCGAGACGGCCAAGCTGATGAATCCCGACAAGACCGTGCTGATCCCCGATCTGCGCGCGGGCTGTTCGCTGGCCGAATCCATTACCGCGGCCGATGTGCGGCTGCTGCGCCAGCGCTATCCCGGGCGGCCGGTGATCACCTACGTCAACACCTCCGCCGAGGTGAAGGCGGAGAGCGACATCTGCTGCACCTCCGGCAATGCACGCCGCGTGGTGGAAAGCCTGGGCGTGCCCGAGGTGATCATGATCCCCGACCAGTATCTGGCCGCCAACGTGGCGCGCGAGACCGGCGTGAAGATCATCTCCTGGGCCGGGTCGTGCGAGGTGCACGAGCGGTTCACGCCGGCCCAGATACGCGAGCTGCGCGCGGAAAACCCTGGCGTGGTGGTGCTGGCGCATCCCGAATGCCCGCCCGAGGTGGTGGACGAGGCCGATTTTGCCGGATCGACGGCTGCTATGGCCGATTACGTGACCGACCATGCCCCGGTCCGGGTGGTGCTGATCACCGAATGCTCCATGGCCGACAACATCGCCGTGCTGCACCCGAAGACCGAGTTCGTGCGGCCCTGCAACCTGTGCCCGCACATGAAGCGCATCACCCTGCCCCGCCTGCGCCGCGCGCTGGAGACGATGACGCATGAGGTGACCATCGACCCGGCGGTGGCCGTGGGCGCGCGGCGCGCGGTGGAGAGGATGCTGGCGGTATGAGCGCATCGCACGCGGCCGGCGACCGGCCGATCATCATCGGCGCCGGTCTGGCGGGGCTGATGGCGGCGCTGCACCTGGCACCGGCTCCGGTGCCAGG
>CAXUNK010000092.1:0-10878 GCA_964252425.1 uncultured Acetobacteraceae bacterium | reverse complement strand
GCCTCGTTCAGCTAAACTACTCCGCCACCTGAAAAACTTCCCGAACGGACTCTAATCACCTTGACGGCCTGCTTGAAGTCTCACCCTCAAAGGAGGTGTTCTTGATGATATGTGTTGATACCACATCGCATATATCCTGGCGCATGGCGGAGAAATACTCTCGTAAGCTAAATGAAACAGAATTGGTTCGTGAGGCCCTTGAAGCAAAGTTGGACGCGGTCAGCAGAACAAAAAATATACAACGCTATCAACAAGCTCTTCATTGGTTCATCCAGTCATTTTGGCGACAAATTTAGGCTGGCCGCACTGTTTATTCTACTCTAATTACCTCTAATTTTTTGTTGTACAGCCGGGCTCAGGCTCTCCCACCATCGTGGTTAGCCTCGTACCGCGCAATGGCGAAGCACGGCCTACGTGGCTCAAGATAGTGCGCGACAGCACCAAAAAAGTTCTTTGCTTCTTTCTTTCAAGAAAGAAGCGCTTACACTTTCAGATAGGCACCCCCGCCATGCTGCGGCTCGTGCGTATGGTTTGCAGCGTCTGCACACGCGCCACGCCGGCGGCTTCGGTGAGTTTGCGGGTGAGTTCGTTTTCCTGGGCGGTGCTGCGTGCGACCATGCGGAGTAGGAAATCGCCGCCGCCGCGGATCATGTGGCATTCGCGGACTTCGGGCCAGGCGCCGACCAGGGTTTCGAAGGCGGCCAGCGCGGATTCGCGCTGGCTTTCCAGGCCCACGATGACGAAGAACACGATTTCCCAGC
This sequence comes from uncultured Acetobacteraceae bacterium, assembly GCA_964252425.1. GTDB lineage: Bacteria > Pseudomonadota > Alphaproteobacteria > Acetobacterales > Acetobacteraceae > BOG-908. The sequence goes on along the minus strand of CAXUNK010000092.1, from coordinate 10,117 downwards.
CCAGGCGCTGGGGGTCGGTGTCGGCGTGGTAGCCGCGGATGATGCCGGCCTCCTCCAGGCGGCGGACGCGGCGCAGGCAGGGGGGCGCGCTGATGCCGGCGCGGCGGGCGAGCTCCACATTGGTCATGCGGCCATCCTCCTGCAGCTCGGCCAGGATGCGGCGGTCGATCGCGTCGAGTTCCGGGAGGTCGGTGGTGTCGTCCTTCATGGGGCGCCGAGGGAGTCCGTCATCGGCGGCAGCATAGGTCAGACGCGCCCGGCGGGCCACGCTTGCCGCGCGCCACGCTTGCAAGGCGCCACGCTTGCCACGGAGCTGGCCGGTCCCGATATCGGTGGGCCGAACCGCAGGGCCGATCGCCACACCATGCCGCAGACCCACCACACCCAGCTTCTCGTCATCGGCGCCGGGCCGGCCGGCTACACGGCGGCCATCTACGCGGCGCGTGGCGGGCTGCGGCCGATGCTGGTGGCCGGGCTGCAGCCGGGCGGCCAGCTGATGATTACCACCGATGTGGAGAACTACCCGGGCTTCGCCGCCGCCATCCAGGGGCCGTGGCTGATGGAGCAGATGCAGGCGCAGGCCGAGCATGTCGGCACGGCGGTGGTGCACGATCTGGTCATGGAGGTGGATTTCTCGCGCCGGCCGTTCCGCTGCGTGGGCGATTCGGGCGACGTGTATCTGGCCGACAGCGTGGTGATCGCGACGGGCGCGCAGGCGCGCTGGCTGGGGCTGCCGTCGGAGAAAGCCTATCAGGGGGCGGGCGTATCGGCCTGCGCCACCTGCGACGGGTTCTTCTACCGCGGCAAGCGAGTGGCCGTCGTGGGCGGGGGCAATACGGCGGTCGAGGAAGCGCTGTTCCTGACGCACCACGCGGAGCACGTGACGCTGATCCACCGCCGCTCCTCGTTGCGGGCGGAGAAGATCCTGCAGCGCCGGCTGTTCGAACACCCGAAGATCGAGGTGGTGTGGGACAGCATCGTCGAGGAGATCGTGGGCGGCGGCAGCCCGGCGGTGGTCCAGGGCGTGCGGATCAGCCACCGCGAGACCGGCGAGGAGCGGACCATCGGTGTGGACGGGGTGTTCGTGGCGATCGGCCACAGCCCGAACACGTCCGTATTCCGCGGCCAGGTGGAGCTGGACGCGGAGGGCTACGTGGTGACCACGCCAGGCAGCACGCGGACCAGCGTGGAGGGCGTGTTCGCGGCCGGCGACGTGCAGGACCGCGTGTTCCGCCAGGCGGTGACCGCGGCCGGAACGGGTTGCATGGCGGCGCTGGAAGCGGAAAAGTGGTTAACTGAGGTGGCCCCGAGTCCCGTGCTGGAGATTGCCTGACCGGTCGGGACCCTGGGGGTGTGGGCCATGGATTGGGACAAGCTGCGCGTCTTCCATGCCGTGGCCGATGCCGGCAGCTTCACCCATGCCGGTGACACGCTCAACCTGAGCCAGTCGGCGGTCAGCCGCCAGATCTCGGCGCTGGAGGAGGCGCTGCAGGTGCCGCTGTTCCACCGCCATGCGCGCGGGCTGATCCTGACCGAGCAGGGGGAGAGCCTCAACCAGACGGTGCGCGAGGTGTTCGCCAAGCTGGCGATGACCGAGGCGCTGCTGACCGAAAGCCGGGACAAGGCGGCGGGCCGGCTGAAGATCACCACCACCGTGGGCTTCGGCAGTGCGTGGCTTGCGCCGCGTCTGCTGCAGTTCCTCGAGCTGCACCAGGACGTGACGGTGAACCTGCTGCTCGATGACGGCGACCTCGATCTGGCGATGCGCGAGGCCGATGTGGCGATACGCATGCACCCGCCCAAGCAGCCCGACCTGATCCAGCGGCATTTGTTCGAGATCGAATGGCATGTCTGCGCCTCGGCCGAGTACCTGGCGCGGCACGGGACGCCGCAGACGGCCGAGGACCTCGACCATCACAAGCTGATTCTGTTCGGCGACTATCACCCGCCGGTCGCCGACATCAACTGGCTGGCGACCGTCGGCCGGCGCCCCGGCTCGCCGCGCCGGGCGGTGCTGGAGGTCAACAACCTGTCCAGCATGGCGCAGATCGTGCGCGCCGGGCTGGGGGTGGGCGCGCTGCCCGGCTGGATGTCGGGCGAGATGGACGGTCTGGTGCGGCTGCTGCCCGATGTGCCGCGGCCCAAGGTGGATTGCTTCTTCGTCTATCCGGAGGAGTTGCGGCATTCCAAGCGGGTGGCGGTGTTTCGCGACTTCCTGCTATCCCGTCTGCAACAGCGGGGCGGCTGAGCGCTGCACGGGGGTTGGCGATGACGTCGATACGGACCTGGTGTCTCGCGGCTTGGCTGGCGGCCTTGGCCGGGCCGGCGCGGGGCGCGCCGTGGCCCGATCCGGTGCGGCGGGGGGCCGCCCCCGGGGCCAGACCCGATCCCGGCGCCGTGCTGTCCTTTGCCGTGGTGCTGCCCTTGCGCCATGCGGCCGAGCTCGACCGGACGCTGGCGCATCTGACCGATCCGCGCGACCCCGCCTTCCGGCATTGGCTCTCGGCCGGGCAATTCGCCGCGCGGTTCGCGCCCTCGCAGGCCGAGTACGATGCGGTGCGCGCCGTGGTTGCGGCCGGATCGGTGGTGGAGCGCCCGTCGCCGGGCCGGATGGTGATCGACGCGCATGGCAGCATCGCTGAGGTAGAGCGGCTGCTGCATGTGCGGTTCGGGCTGTATCGGCATCCGACGGAGGCGCGGCTGTTCCTCTCGCCCGACCGCGCGCCCTCGCTGGACGTGGCGGTGCCGGTGCTTGGCGTGGACGGGCTGACGGATTTCGACCTGCCGCGGCCCAGGCTGGCGCAGGCCGCCGAGCGCACGGGGGCCGGCGGTTCCGGTCCGCATGGCCAGTTTACCGGGCAGGATGCGCGCGCCGCCTATTACGGCCATGGCGGACTGACCGGCGCCGGCCAATCGGTCGGGCTGTTCGAGCTGGGTCCGTACAACCCGGCCGATGTCGCCCTGTATTTCAGCCGCGTCCATGCCGTGCTGTCGGTGCCGGTGGTGCCCGTGTCGGTCAACGGGCTGGACGTGGTCTGCACGGCACAGAACTGCCACGACGCCGAAGAGGCGCTCGACATCGAGGAGGCGGCGTCGATGGCGCCGGGCCTGGACCGGATCGTCTATTATGGCGGGCGTGTGCCGATCTCCGTGCTGGCGCGCATGGCGGGCGAGGATAGCTGCGCGGCGCTGTCCGTCTCCTGGGGCTGGCGCCCGGACGCCGAAATGGACGAGCCAGTCTTGAAGCAGATGGCGGCCCAGGGCCAGACGGTGCTGGTTGCCACCGGTGATTACGGCTTCCGGCTGAAGCTGGGGGCGGTCTGGCCGGCCGACGATGCCTGGTCGATCGCGGTCGGCGGCACCGATCTGGCGACCGACGGGCCGGGCGGCGCCTGGCGAGCGGAGACGGGGTGGCGTTACAGCGGCGGCGGGCCGTCGCCCGACGGTATCGCCATCCCGGCCTGGCAGGCGCCGTTCGTGAATGCGGGCAATGGCGGCTCGGCCACGCTGCGCAACGTGCCCGACATCGCCGCCGATGCGGATACGGATAATTTCAGCTGCTATAACGGCCATTGCTCGGGCGGCAACGGGGGCACCAGCTACGCCGCGCCGCTCTGGGCCGGGTTCGTGGCCCTGGCCAACGAGCAAGCCGCACGTGAGGGCCGGCCGGCGGTGGGGTTCTTCACCCCGGCGCTCTACGGCCGGCTGACCAGGGAGGCGAGCATCGATGCCGCGTTGCACGACGAGCAGCGGGGCTGGAACGGACGTTATCGTGCGGGGCCGGGGTTCGATCTGGTGACTGGGTTGGGGTCGCTTGAGGGCGAGCGGACCATTGGGGTTCTGGTTGGGCCGTAAGAAAGGTCTTCTTTTTCGAGAAAAAGAAGCAAAAAGCTTTTGCTCTGTTCGCCTGCACTACGGTTCGCTACAGTTTCGGCCAGAGCGGTTCTGGCAGAACCTGCGCGAGTACTGCCGCAGGCGAGGAAAACAGAAGTTTTTTGGTCCTTTTTTTCAAAAAAGGACTGCTTGCTTCAAGTGCCGCTCGCAAAGCCGGCCGCTCTAACTGCCGATTGATGAACCGAAATCCGGGATGCCGCGCAGCATCTGCGCGAGTCGCTCGCTTTCGGAGGGGAGACGTAGAGCGGCGGCGCGGACGCGCCCGACCGCATTAGCAGGTGTTGCCGAAGCAGCACTGACCGCTTCAACACTGGCACGCAGCATGGCGAAGCCGGACCGGGCCTCATACATCTGGTTGAGGATGGCCTCGATGTCGGCCGATTGCTGCTGGACGGCGTAACCCATGGCCTGACCTGCCTCGTGCTGCTGGGCGATCGTTTCGGCCATCTCGGACGTGCGGCGGCTCGCCGCTCCCGCTTCTTGCAGGAGGTCCCGCACGATCGACTGCGCGGCCGCCAGAGCGCGTTCGCATTGCAGGGCGGTGTCCTGGACGTCCAGCGCCCCGTCGCCGGCCGCCGGCCCAGGGTGGTGTGAGGCCTGGCCGCTCGACGGTGTGACTGCCCTGATGAACCGGCCGATCTCATCCAGCGCCGATGCCAGGATGCTCGCCCGCTCGGCATTCTCCGCCACCGCCTTATGGGTCGCATGGGCGGCCTCTGACAAATGTGTGGCGATCGAGGCCATCTGAGAGACGTGCGAGGTCGTGGCGCTCACACGGTCGATGAGCCGGTCCGTCGCTTCGGCCGCACGGGTCAGGGCCGTCTCGCCGAGCGTGAATGCGTGAGCACTGGCCTTCGTTTCGCGGGCGATGTTGTGATGGGCCTCGTCGATCTGCGTGGCGGCTGTGGTCAGGTTGGCGGCGTGCCTGCCGAGTTCCGCAGTCAGCCTGTCGGCCTGCATGCGGCCCGCGGAGACCGCCTGGCGCATCGACCGCGCCGTCTCCTCGGTCGAGCCGAGCCTCTGGGCGCGCAGCGCCAGCGTCCCGATCAGGCCGACGACACCGTCCACGCCCGTCTCCACTGCCTGCGGCGCGGCGAGCTTGTCGCGTGCCGGCGTGGCCATCACGCCGTCATGGATGCGCGCGATCAGGCGCCGGGACTCCGAAGCCGCCTGGCGAGCGAGCCAGATGCCGAGCACCGACGGCGCGAGCAATGCGATGCAGACGAGTATCAGGACATCGAACGGGTCCGCGCCGCCATGAAGATACGCGCCGATCGCCACGCTTACGGCGCCAAGCACAGCCAGGGCACTGAAGCACGAGACGATCGACGACGCGCGCGTGCCGGCCTCGAACCCGGTCTCATGGGTGGACCCGAAAAACGGGCCGGGCGTCGGACGAAACATCGAAACTCACGGCCATCCCTGCTGCGCCGCCAGGGTACGCCCGTTGTGTTAGCAAGACGTCAACGCCCTCTGGACGATCCGGCTGGCCGACATGCCGCCCCGCACCTATCTTGGGTGCACGCCCGCTTCGGAGACATCATGATGCTGAACCCTGCTGCCCCGCTGAAGCTCGCCGACCCGGACCTGCTGCGGCAGGCCAACCTGATCGGCGGCCAATGGGTGCAGGCGGAGAGCGGGCGCACGGTGCCGGTGCGCAACCCTGCCCGCGGCCAGTTGGTGGGCGAGGTGCCAGCCTGCGGCCAGGCGGAGACGCGACGCGCGATCGAGGCGGCGCACGCCGCGCAAGCTGCCTGGCGCAAGCTGACCGCCAAGGAGCGGCAGCGCCCGCTCCGGCGCCTGTTCGACCTGATGATGGCCAACCAGGAGGACCTCGCCGTCATCATGACCGCCGAGCAGGGCAAGCCGCTGGCCGAGAGCCGCAGCGAGATCGCCTATGCCGCCTCCTTCATCGAGTTCTTTGCCGAGGAGGCCAAGCGCGTCTACGGCGACACCGTGCCGCCGCATCTGCCGGGCCGGCGGATCATCGTGCAGAAGGAGCCGATCGGCGTCTTCGCCGCCATCACGCCGTGGAACTTCCCCGCGGCCATGATCACGCGCAAGGCCGGTCCAGGCTGGGCGGCGGGCTGCACGGGGGTGATACGGCCGGCGACCCAGACGCCGTTCTCGGCGCTGGCTTTGGGCGTGCTGGCCGAGCGGGCGGGGTTGCCGCCGGGCGTGTGCAACATCGTCACCGGGCCGGCGAGCGAGATCGGCGAGGAGATGACGTCCAACCCGAAGGTCAGGAAGCTGACCTTCACCGGCAGCACCGCGGTCGGCGCCAAGCTGCTGGCGCAATGCGCGCCCACCATCAAGAAGACCAGCATGGAGCTGGGCGGCAACGCGCCCTTCATCGTGTTCGACGACGCCGATCTCGACGAGGCGGTGCGCGGCGCGATCGCCAGCAAATACCGCAACACCGGCCAGACCTGCGTATGCGCCAACCGGCTGCTGGTGCAGGACGGCGTGTTCGACGCCTTCGCCGACAAGCTCACCGCCGCCGTGCACGCACTGCGCGTGGGCGACGGCATGGAGGAGGGCATAACGCAGGGCCCGCTGATCAACGGCGACGCGCTGGCCAAGGTGGAGGCGCATGTGGCCGATGCCGTGCAGCGCGGCGCGCGCGTGGTCACCGGGGGCAAGCGCCACGCTCTGGGCGGCAATTTCTACGAGCCGACCATCCTGGCCGACGTGCCGCGCGAGGCAGACATCTTCAAGGATGAAACGTTCGGCCCGGTGGCACCGCTGTTCCGCTTCCACACCGAGGAGGAGGCGGTGGAGATGGCCAACGACACCGAGTTCGGTCTCGCCTCGTATTTCTACACGCGTGACGTGGGACGCGTCTTCCGCGTGGCCGAGGCGCTCGAGGCGGGCATTGTCGGCATCAACGAAGGGATCATCTCGACCGAGGTGGCGCCGTTCGGCGGCGTCAAATCCTCCGGTCTGGGTCGAGAAGGTTCCAAATACGGCATCGAGGATTATCTAGAGATAAAGTATCTCTGCCTGGGCGGGATCGGGTGAGACCGGTCCGCGCCGGCTGCTCCGGCCGCCATGTGGGATTGCCGGCCGTCATCTGTATCGCAGCCGGCATCTTGACGTGCCCTGCTTTCGCGGCGGACAACAGAAGGATGGCGGTCGCGCGCGGAATGTTCGAGGTAACGTTGACGCCAGGCGTGAGCCCGGATCCCGCGATCGGCAGTTTCACCTTGGCCAAGACGTTCTCCGGCGACTTGGAAGGCCATAGTCGGGGCCAGATGCTGGGCGCGGGCGACCCGAAACTGGGCGCGGCCGGTTATGTCGCGATGGAACGGGTCGATGGCAGTCTGGGCGGTCACCACGGGTCGTTCACATTGCAGCATAGCGGCGTGATGGTGGATGCAACGACAACGTCCACCGTGTCGGTTGTTCCGGGCTCGGGAACGGGAACGCTTTCCGGTCTGCGCGGGACCATGGTGATCAGCCAGAGCGACGGCGTGCATCACTATGTTTTCGACTATAGTCTGACGTCGCCGTAGCTGCCGGCAGCATGGACTACGACCTTTTCGTCATCGGCGGCGGCTCCGGAGGCGTTCGTTGCGCGCGCATCGCTGCCTCGCATGGCGCACGCGTCGGCATAGCCGAGGAACAGCACTGGGGCGGCACCTGCGTCAATGTTGGCTGCGTGCCGAAGAAGATGATGGTGCAGGCGGCCGAATATGGCGGCTGGGTGGCGGACAGCCACGGTTTCGGGTGGGACACGAAGCCGGGCACGCATGACTGGGCGGCGCTGATGGCGTCGAAGGATAGCGAAATACGGCGGCTGAACGGCATCTATCGGCACATGCTGGACAATGCCGGTGTCACCTCGTTCTTCACCCGCGCCACCTTCCTGGACGCGCATACCTTGCAGGTGGGCGAACAGCGTGTGACCGCCGAGCGTATCGTGATCGCCGTCGGCGGGCATCCGGTTCGGCCGGATATCGAAGGCGCCGAACTCGGCATCGTCTCCGACCAGGCCTTCTTCCTGCCGGAGTGTCCGAAGCGGGTGACGCTGGTGGGCGGCGGCTATATCGGCGTGGAGTTCGCCGGCATCTTCCGCGGGCTGGGGGCGGAGGTGGATCTGCTCTATCGCCAGAAACTCCCGCTGCGCGGGTTCGACCACGAGATACGCGAGCGTCTTGCCTCTTCGTTGACGGATGCAGGGATCACGCTGCATCCCAGCGTGCTGCTGCACCGTCTGGAAGCGCGTGAGGCCGGATGCAAGCGCCTGCATCTGACCGACGGGCGGCAATTCGACAGCGACCTGGTGTTTTTCGCGCTTGGACGCCTGCCGAACACGGCCGAACTCGGCCTCGATCGGGCCGGCGTGCGCGCGGCCGCCAATGGCGCCGTGATCGTCGATCCGGACAATGTCACGAGCCAGCCGCATATCTTCGCGATCGGCGACGTCTCCAACAAGATGAACCTGACACCCGTCGCGATCGCCGAGGGGCACCACCTCGCCGACCGGCTGTTCAGCCGGCACGCGCGCAGCTGGTCGTTCGATGCCGTGGCCACGGCCGTGTTTGCTCCGCAGCCGATCGGCACGTGCGGGCTGACGGAGGAGGACGCCGCCGCGCGCGGCCCGGTCGATGTGTATGTGACCGATTTCCTGCCGATGCGTCACAGGATGACCGGGCGGGAGCGCCGCACGCTGATGAAGCTGGTCGTCGATCAGGCAAGCCAGCGCGTGGTGGGCGCGCATATGATCGGCGACGACGCGCCGGAGATGATGCAGGCGATCAGCATCGCGATGAATGCAGGCGCGACCAAGGGCGATTTCGACCGCACCATCGGCATCCACCCGACCTCGGCGGAGGAGTGGGTGACGCTGCGCACGCGAACGCGCATATCGGGGTTGGCCGCGGCCGCCGACTGACCGACACATGCCGGAAGGCCATACGGTCCATCGCCTGGCGCGGGCCTTCGAGTCGGCGTTTGTCGGGCATCGACTGGCCGCCAGCTCGCCGCAGGGTCGTTTTGCCGACGGTGCGGCCAGGCTCGACCGGCGCGTGCTGCGCGCGGCCGAGGCGCATGGCAAGCAGATGTTCCTGTCCTTCTCAGGCGGCATCTGGCTGCGCGTGCATCTGGGCCTGTACGGCATGTGGCGCTTTGCCGGACCCGGCCTGGCCGGCATCGGCCGTCGCACACGCCGCGCACCCGCCGAGGCGGCGTTCCCGCCTGCGCCCGCCGAGGCGGTGCGCCTGCGCCTGCTCTCGCGCGCCCATGTCGCCGATCTGAGCGGGCCCACCGCCTGCGAGATCCTCTCGGCCGAGGAGAAGCTGGCCGCGATGGCCCGGCTGGGCGAGGACCCGTTGCGCGACGATGCCGACCCGGCGCGCGCCTATGCCAAGCTGCACGCCTCGCGCACCAGCCTGGCGCAGCTGCTCATGCGTCAGGACATCGTGGCAGGGATCGGCAACATCTACCGCGCCGAGCTGCTGTTCCGCGCGCGGTTGGAGCCGCACCGGCCGGGGCGCACGCTGGAGGCGGCACGCTGGACCGCGATGTGGGACGATCTCGGCCGGCTGCTGCGGGACGGGGTCGAGACCGGGCGGATCGTCACCACCGAGATCGGCGACCGCGCGCGCAAGACCCGCGCGGTCCGGCGCGACGACGCGGTCTATGTGGCGCATCGCGCCGGCAAACCCTGCCATGTCTGCGGCGCCCCCGTGCTGGCAGAGGCGATGGCCGGGCGAACGCTGTACTGGTGCGCGGTCTGCCAGACCGGATAGCGGGCGGCATGGGTGCCGATTGACGCAGACGCGGCCTGCCTGCCGGCGCTATAACTGCCGCACCATGATCGTATCGTCCCAGAGCGCCGCGTCGCGCCCGGCCGTCCGGCAACTGCCGGAAGGGCTGGTCAACCGCATCGCGGCCGGCGAGGTGATCGAGCGGCCCGCCGCCGCGGTCAAGGAGCTGGTCGAGAACGCGCTCGATGCCGGCGCGTCCCGAATCGTGGTCGCGCTGACTGGCGGCGGGATCGAGCGGATCGAAGTCACCGATGACGGGCACGGCATGGCGCCGTCCTGCCTGGCGCTCGCCGTGCAGCGCCACTGCACTTCCAAGCTGGCCGATGGCGACCTGGTCCGTATCGCGACCCTTGGGTTCCGCGGCGAGGCGCTGCCCAGCATCGGCGCCGCCGGGCGGCTGGCGATCGTCTCCCGCCCGCCCGGGGCGGCGCATGCCTGCCGGATCGCGGTGG
>CAXUNK010000091.1:5267-10933 GCA_964252425.1 uncultured Acetobacteraceae bacterium | reverse complement strand
GGGTGGGGGAGAGTGGGGCCAGTGATGTCTGGTCCCGCGACGTGTCGTAGAGCGGCAATGGCGCGGCGCAGGCCGGCACACTCCACATCAGCATCGCCAACATCAATCGCATCTGTCGCTCCAAGGGCCGAACATGCTCTCGGGAAGGTGTCCCGTATGCGTCAACCCGGCCAGCCGAGGCACGTTCGTGCCGAGAAGGAAACCACGCCGGGACGGGTTTTGGAAGAATGCTGATCGAGACGTGCGACCAGGAGCATGCGCTGGCGCGGGAGCTTCGAGGCTTCATCGCGGCGCCGGCCTTTCCGTGCGTGGGCGCGAAATCGGCGGTCTCGCGCGACCAGTTGGCCGTGGTGGTGGCACGCGACATCACCTCGGCCTGGGACGATCTGCGCATCTACCCGCTGCTGCTGGACTTCGTTGACGCCTATCGCGACCAGCCGACCCTGTTCCGCAGCTTCGCGGTGATCTTCGAGGGGCCGACCGGCTTGGATGAGGCCTCGTTCGAGAAGCATCTGTGGGATCGTGCGCAGTCGCTGTCGGACAAGGATGCCTGGTTCGGCAAGCCGTATGATCAACGGGTCAGCGACAACCCGCACGATACGCATTTCTCCCTCAGCTTCGGCGGCGAGGCGTTCTTCATCGTCGGGCTGCACCCCCAGGCAAGCCGTCCGGCGCGCAGGTTTTCCAACCCGACGATGGTGTTCAACCTGCACGACCAGTTCGAGCGGCTGCGCGCCCAGGGCGCCTACGAGAAGCTGCGGCAGAGCATCCTGGACCGCGACCTGGTGCTGGCCGGCACGCTGAACCCGATGCTGGCGCGCCATGGCGAGGCGTCGGAGGCACGGCAGTATAGCGGGCGCGCGGTCGACGAGGCGTGGCAGTGCCCGTTCCGCAGCCCGGCGGCCAGGGATGCGAATGGCTGAGACGCGGGAGATACCGCCCCGCTCCGGCACAGCGTTCCGCCTGGCTCGAGGCCAACGCCTCACCGTGATCGATCCTGAGGGCGAGCAGGTGGCCGATCTGCTGGCCTTCAACGCGGAAGACACGGACGAGGTCATCTCCTCCGGCCGCACGTTGGACTATGCCAGCCGGCTGTTCCTGACGACCGGCGATCCGCTCTACTCGAACCGCAGCGGCATCATGCTGCGAATCGAGGCGGACACGGTCGGGCGGCACGATTTCCTGCTGACGCCGTGCTCGGCTGACACGTTCCGCATCATCTATGGCGACGAGAACCCGCATCGTGGCTGTTTCGGCAACCTGGCCGCGGCGCTGGCACCGTATGGCATCCGTCCGGACCAGATACCCACGGCGTTCAACGTGTTCATGAACGTGGCGGTGGACGGGGTGACGGGCGCGCTTCGTGTCGACCCGCCGCTGAGCCGCGCCGGCGACCAGGTGACCTTCCTGGCCGAGCAGGATCTCATCATAGGCCTGACCGCCTGCTCGGCGCTGCAATCGAACAATTTCGCCTTCAAGCCGATCCATTACGTCGTCTCATGAGCGGCGCGTGCGGGCTCGTGCCTGTGCGGTGGGCGCCGCGCGCTGTATGCTGAGCTGATGGCGCCTTACTGGAAAACCAAAGGCCTGGCGGAGATGAGTCCGGCCGAGTGGGAGGCGCTATGCGATGGCTGCGGCCGGTGCTGCCTGCACAAGCTTCGCCATGACGACACCGGCGAGATCGCGTGGACCAACGTGGCGTGCCGTCTGCTGGACGCGAGCAGTTGCCAATGCCGCCACTATGCCAGCCGGCGGCGTCGCGTGCCGGACTGCGTGCAGCTCACCCCGGCGGAGGTCGCCGAGATCGACTGGCTTCCGCCCAGCTGCGCCTATCGCCGCGTGCATGAGGGGCGGGACCTGGCCTGGTGGCACCCGCTGGTCTCGGGCCGGCCGGAGACGGTGCATGAGGCCGGCGTGTCCGTGCGCGGGCGGGTGATCGACGAGCGCGTGGCGGGGACGCTGGAGGACCATCTGGCCGACTGGCCCGGCCGGATGCCGAGACCGAAAGCCCGGCTGAAAATCTAGCCGCGCCGCAGACGAAAATCGTTGCGTTCCCGTGCGATCTCGTTTATTGGGCGTGACGTGTCAAAATTAGATACATCGCTTCGGGGTAGGGGATGAGGGCCGTGCGGCATCGGCCCGGACGGCTGAGGCGGCTGATTGCCGGACGCAGCCGAAGGGACAGGCGCGGGATCGTGGCGCTGGAGTTCGCGATCCTTTCCATCCCTTTCTTCATGACAATGCTCTTCATCCTGGAGGTCTCCTACGATCTCTACTGCCAGGAGGCGCTCGATTACGGGCTGCACCAGGCAGTGCGGCTGATCCAGACCGGCAACGCACAGAACCTGGCCAACGGCAACGCTTTCGTCTCGCAGTATTTCTGCCCGAGTCTGAAGGGTCTGCTGGAATGCGGATCGTCGCTCTACGTCAAGGTGCAGAAGATCACGCTGGCGCCGAACAGCGATTTCTACACTTATACCGACGGGAAAGTCCCGGTGTCGGGCAGCCAGCTCAACCTGATCGGCTACGGCAACACGGATTTCTGCAATAGCGGTCCGGATCAGGCGATCGTCGTCAGTGCGATCTATGTCGGTCCCAGCTTCATCGCGGGATTCCTGCCGAACGTGTTGTCGGTGATCGGGCCGGCGGGCACCCGGGTGCATGCGACGCTGTCCACGACCGGGCTGGTCACGGAGGGCTACACACCGGCGGCGGCGGGCAACGGCTCGCAACCGGCCAAGGGATGCTGACGATGCGACTCCGGACCGAGCGTGTTGGGTGCGACACATCTGCGGTCGCGGCGTTGGAGTTTGCGCTGGTTCTGCCGGTGATGATGCTGCTGGTGATCGGCGCGGTCGATATCTGTAAAGCGCTGGTTCTGTGGCAGCAGGTCTATAATGCCGCGCACGGCATTCCGATCTCCGCCACCATCGTCTCCGTGCAGCCCGACAAGACGACATCGCTGACCGCGGCGCAAGCGCAGCAGCAGATGTCCGCGATCTACGCGGAGATGCCGTGGGTGCGCGATGGGCTTGAGGTTGGCCAGAAATCGGTCACGATGTCGTCGGTAGCCTTTGTGCCGATTGCCGGCTGCCAGCAGGGCACCGACGTCAACTGCTATACGCCCACGGTGATGTGGACGATCCCGTATTTCGGCGGCGTCATCGGCAGCAACGATTTCCAGCCGCTGTCGCGTCCCTGTGGTCCGGTGCTGCAGATCAAACCGCTCGACCCGGCGCCGCCGATGGTGGCGGGCGTCCCGTCGCAGCTTTTATACCTGCGCACCAAGGACGTGATGCAGCCCGACCCGATCCTCGTGGTGGACGTGCATTACCGCTACACGCCGTTCCTGTGGAAGTTCGCCACGGGCAGCTTCGATTTCTGGGCGACCGGCTATATTGCGGTACGCAGTGTGGACCCCAACGCCCTGCCTACCGACACCTACACCAAATATGTTCCCGACGCGAATGGAGGCCTGTGCTCATGATGTACCGAACGCGTGACGCCCGGCGCGGCGGCGATTTGTGTGATGAGCGGCGCGGCGCGGTCTCCATCCTGTTCGCGACCGCCGCCATCCCGATGACGATGTGCGTCGGATTGGCGGTCGATTTCAGTTTCTATCTGCAGGCGCAATCGCAACTGACGCTGGCCGCCGATGCGGGTGCGATCCATGCGGTGCGTGTCGCCTCCGCGCATTTCGTGCAGGGCGAGAGCGCGGCGGCGGCTGGTGCGGACGGAGCGGCCTCAGGGCTGCAATGGTTCAACGCCCAGCTTGGTCCGCTCAGCACCGGCCTGCTCACCCCGGCCAACGTCACCGTGCCGCAGGTCGCCTACGATGCGGCCAGCAGCACGTTCACTTCCACCGTCACGTACAAAGCGACGATCCCCACGCATTTCGGCAATCTGTTCAACGCGGTGCTGAGCTGGCCGCTGACAGGCACCTCGAACGCGGCGATCACCACGAACTCCTTCGTGCAGATCGACATAATGGCGGACAACTCGTCCTCGATGCTGATCGGCGCCGAGCCTTCCGACATCGAGGCGCTGCAGAACCTGACGCTTTGCCCGCCGACAAGTGTTGCCGCTGCCACGCTACACGGCGGCAACTCGAGCGGCTATACCGAGTATAGCTGGAATTTCCCCGGAAATAATGTCTACGGTCTGGCCCGTAATCAGACCGTTCCCACTGCCAGCAACCCGGCGCCTCCGGGTGGTTCGTGCGATCCGAACTTCACCGGCGATGTGGGAGGCGTCACCGGCACATATATGAATGACGCTGGCGAGTGCCTCAACCCAACAGCGTTGAAGGGCACCATCGTCAATCTGCCGGAAACCAATCTTCCGCCAGGGATCGCGCCGCCGCTCGACACCGCAGGTTTCTGCCCGCCTGGCTACGGCGTACCGGATGGGAACTCGAGAAAAGATCCAGTCACCGGAAACGTGGGCAACCTCCCGCAATCGCCGTGCGGGTTCGCCTGTCATGGCAATTACACGCCCAACGACTATTACACGCTCTTGCAAACCGCTCGTGCCAAAGGCGCGATCATCAATTTGCGATTCGACGTCATCCAGAACGCAATGGCGCAAGTGGTGCAAAACATGCAGGTTGCGCAGCAGAAAAGCGGCGTGCCGAACCAGTTCACTTTAGGCGTGTTCACCTTCAACAGCGCCATCAACCAGGTTCACCCTCAAACCGGCGGCGGGTTTGTCGAGGCGGACAGCGCCCTGGCGCAGGGTTTGACCGACATCCAGGGCATCCAGGCGCCGGCCGTCGTCGATCAGGCGAACACCGACTTCCCCGATGCGATGGCCTATTTCACGTCCAAAGTCCAACCGGGCGGTGACGGCACGACGCCTGCCGCGCCGCGAAAGAACCTGTTCATCGTAACGGATGGTCTGGAGGATTACTCGCCGGCCAACCGGTATATCGGCCAGATGACCAACCCGCTGAACGAGACGACTTGCGCGGCGCTGAAGGCGAAGAACTTTGCCATCTACGTCTTGTACACGCCGTATTACCCGTTGCCGAACCCGTTCTACCTGAACAACGGCGCTCGCCTCGCCGTCGAAGCGCCGATCACGAATCCCAGCCTGTCGATCGCCGCGGCTCTGAAAGCCTGTGCGAGCCAGCCGAGCTATTATTACCAGGCGAGCAGCGTGGCGGACATCAACTCGGCGATGCAGCAGATGCTGGCATCGGCCTTGAATTCGCCGGGCCGGATTACGCATTAGGAGCACGTTCGGTTCGAACCGCGCCGAACGATGTCAGCGGGGCGGCGGCAGGTTCTGCTGCTGCACCACGCCGGCCGGCGCCGCGTAGCCGACGGGCGCGTCGGCCTGGGATTGAGCGTAGCCGCCGTTCGGCACTGGCGGGGGCAGGGCGGAGGCGGCGGGCGCCCCTGCGCGCATCAGCACGCCGCGCAGCGGGTCGGCGGCCGGGTTGTTCACCCGCATCGCCATGACGATGTCCACCGGACCCACCGGCTGGCCGTAATACACCTGGTCGCCGCCGCTGTCGGACGACATCACGCTGCCCTGCAACGACACGCCGGCGAACAGCCCGCGGGTGCGCGCGAAGGCGACGATGTCGGCGTTGAGGTTGGTGGTGGTCGCCCCTTCCACGCCGCCGCCGATGGTGACCAGGGCGACCGAGGCGGCGCCCCCCC
>CAXUNK010000091.1:0-5257 GCA_964252425.1 uncultured Acetobacteraceae bacterium | reverse complement strand
TGGCGTCTTTGGGGGGGTTTTGTGGGGGGGGGGCCGCCCATCCCCCGCCGCCGCGTTTGGTCACCCGGGCCCCGGCGGCGCCGCCCCCCAGGCGGAACTGGCTGTCCATCACCGAGCGCAGGCCGTTATCGGTCAGGATCAGCATCATCACCTCGGCATCCTGGATGCCGGCCTGCAGACCGAAACTGCCGCCCCCCACACTATAGAAGGCGGGCGAGGACCAGCTTCCCTGGCCGCCGCGGGCCAGCAGCACGCAGCCCCCGCCCTCGCCGCCGAACAGGAAGCCGGCGTGGAAGATGCGCGGGCAGATCATCACCGCGCGCGCCCGCGGCAGGAGCGCCCGGGCATCGTGCCCCTCGGCATCGTCCAGGATCTCCTGGGCCGCGAGCGTCGCGCGGTCAACCAGCTCCTGCTGGCCCTGCGGCGTCACCGCACGCGCGCCCAGCGGTGCAAGCAGACAGGCGGCGGCCGCCCAGAGTACCCGGATGCGCATGGAACAACTCCTTTTCGTCCCCCACTATGACGCTCCCGCGAGTCCTCCACAAATGACACAATGTTAAGGAGAGCAGGGGAATAAAAGTTCTTTGCTTCTTTCTTTCAAGAAAGAAGATTCTTCTTTTCTGAAGAAAAGAAGCAAAAGACTTTTATTTATATGTCTGCGCCGTCGTTGACCAGCATTACGCGCCAGCCTGCGTAGAATTTTTCAAGCACCGTCAGGGACAGGTTCTGGATCGAGAGGTGCAGCGCGGCGCGTGCGTCCACGCCCAAGGCATGCGCCACGGCGGCACGGATGGCGCCGCCATGACTGATGCACACCAGGTTTTCGCCCGCGTAATCGGCGGCCAGGCGGTCCAGCGTGGTGCCGACGCGGTCGATCACCTGCGCCATGCTCTCGCCGCCGGGCGGCACTTCGGCCGCACCCAGCGGCCAGAAGGCGTGCGGCGGGTCGGTCAGGCGGCCGGGCAGGTCGGCATGCTTCAGTCCTTGCCATTCGCCCAGGTCCTGCTCGGTCAGCCCCGCCTCCTCGACCAGCGCGCAGGCCGGATAGCCGGCGGCGTGGATGACCGCGGCCGTCTCACGCGTGCGGCGCAACGGCGAGACCAGCCAGGCCGCGTCGCGAGGCAGCCGGGCGGCCAGGGCGCGGTGGGTGGCGGCCTGGGCCAGCAGGCTATCCTGCGCCAGGCCCACATCGAGCCGGCCGTACAGCACGGCACGCGACGCCTCGTCCACGAGGGCGTGGCGGATCAGCCAGAACCGGGTGCAATCCATCCGCCCTACTCACCGATGTTCATCAGTGAGCCGTTGCGGCGGGCGACATGGAATTGCTGCGTGAACAGCAGCATCGACGCGGTCATCCATAGGCAATTCAGACCCAGCGCCCAACCGAGATGATCCCAGCGGATGATCCCCTGGCCGATGGCGGCGCGCAGCCCTTCGAACACGTGGGCCGCCGGCAGGGACAGGGCCACGTATTGCAGCCAGTGCGGCAGGACGGAGACCGGGTAGTACACGGCCGCGATCGGGGCCAGCCCGATCAGCATCGACCAGACCAGGCTTTCGGCGCCGCCGCCCTGGCTCAGGATCAGCGAGATGCAGCCGAGCGCGATCCACCACCCCATCAGGATCAGGTTGATCGCGAACAGCACCAGCACCGGGCCCACGGTCAGGATGTTGAAATGGTAGAGCAGGCCGGCCAGCACGGCGGCCGGCAGCACGCCCAGCAGCATGCGCACCAGCGACATGCCGACCAGCGCCGCCAGCAGCTCCCACGGGCGCAGCGGGGAGACGAAGATGTGGCCGAGGTTGCGCGACCAGATCTCCTCCATGAAGGTCACGGCAAAGCCCAGATGGCTGCGCAGCGCCGTCTCCCACAGGATGACGCCGCCCAGCAGCATGCCGATGGTCAGCGCGCCGTGGTTGCCGATCCGGGCGGCGAAGAAGCGGGACGTGAAACCCCAGATCGTCATCTGCAGCACCGGCCAGTAGGCCAGGTCCAGCAGCCTGGGCCAGGAGCGGCGGAACAGGGTCAGATGCCGATACATCAGGCCCCAGACCCGGCGGAGTGCCGCGATCACGCACCCACCTCCGACCGCTCGCCCAGTTCGGTGACCTCGCCGATCTCCGGCGGGTCCGCTTGGCGCGACCGGGCGATGTCGAGGAAGACGTCCTCCAGATCGTCCCGGTTGTAGCGGGCCAGCAGCTCGTCCGTCGTGCCGCGATCGACGATGCGGCCCTGCTTCATCATCAGCACCTGGCCGCACAGCCGGGCCACCTCGTCCATGTTGTGGCTGGCCAGCAGGATGGTGCAGCCGCTCTCCGCCCGGTAGCGCTCCAGCCAACTGCGCACCAGGTCGCCGGTATCGGGGTCGAGCGAGGCGGTCGGCTCGTCGAGCAGCAGCAGTTCGGGCCGGTTGATCAGCGATTTCGCGAGCGCCACGCGGGTCTTCTGACCGGCGGAGAGCTGGCCCGCTGGGCGGTGGAGGAAGGCGTGCAAATCGAGCTCGTCAGAGAGCTCGGCGATCCGCCGCTCAACCGCGTGCACGTTGTAGAGGTGGCAATAGACGCGCAGGTTTTCGGCCACCGTCAGCCGGTGGGGCAGGGCCACGTAGGGGGAGGAGAAATTGACCCTCGCCAGGGCGGCAAATCGGTCGCGCGCCATGTCGTGCCCCAGCACATGGATGCGGCCGGAGGTGGGCACCAGCAAGCCGAGCAGCATGGCGATGGTGGTGGTCTTGCCCGCGCCGTTGCCGCCGAGCAGGCCCACGGTCTCACCGCGCGGAACGGCGAAGCTGACCGTGTCCACGGCCAGGGCGGCGCGGTAGCGTTTGGTCAGATCGCGGACTTCGATGGCATGCATTGTGGCCAGGGTTACGCGCTTCGCTGGGCCAGGCCAAGGCCTGTCTGTGACGGAGTCAGAACGACATGCGGTTGCATACCGACCGCAAAAACAACGAGGCGTATTTAGTCGCAGGTTGAAACACCTCGCTCAACTCGCGAAGATGTTACTGTAAATGGCTCTGTAAATATGTCGTTGCGCCGCGCTGTCGACGGGTCTAACGTGTCGTCCGGTGATGGTCTTACATACAAAACAAAATGACCATACCACCTGAGATGTAGTCCAGCGGCTGAGATTTAGTCCAGGGATGACATTTATTCCGTGACATACGTTCGCGTTTAGTCCCTTTCCTTGTCGGAGAACCACCAGTGCGAATGAATTACCTGTTCTGCAGTGCCGCCCTTCTGGCCGGCACGGCCGCGGGCGCCTCTGCTTCGTCGCCCATCGTGCATCCATCCGCCGTCGGCCAGCAGAGCGAAGCGCGGCTCACCCCCTCGTTGCGCGAACTCTCCGTCAGCGCCGCCAACATCCGTGCTTTGCAGGCGCAGGCCCAGCACGGCCCGGCTGCGATGCTGCAGCACCGCTTTCCCGATGGCGCGCTGAGCCGCACGGCGGCCGCCCCGCCCTATTCCGGCGCGCCGAACGTGGCCGTGGTGGCCGGCCCGTCGCTGGGCACGCCGCCGGCCAACGTGACCGGCTTCACCGGCATCACCGACGGCCTGTTCGCCTCGCTGAGCGGAGGCGAGCTCGAGCCGCCCGACCAGGGTCTCGCGGTCAACAACGGCACGGTGGTCGAAATCGTCAACAACGCGATCCAGATCACCGATTCGACCGGCAAGACGCTGGCCAACCCCGTCACGACCAACACCTTCTTTGGCGACAGCAGCGACAACCTGAGCGATCCGCACGCGGTCTATCTGCCTGCCATCAAGCGCTGGATCGTCGAGGAGCTGGTCTACAGCAACAGCTTCAACGGGTTCTTCGTGGCGGTCAGCAAGACGTCCGATCCGACCGGCGCCTATTACGTCAACAAGGTCGATGCAATGACGGCCGGCATTTCGGCCTGCGGCGGCTCGTGCCTGCCGGACTATCCGCAGGTGGGTTTCGACAAGAACGGCTTTTATATCGGCGCCGACCTGTTCTCGAACTCCTCCGGCAACTTCGTCAATGCGGCGATCTACGCGCTGCCCCTCAAACAGCTCCAGACGGGTGCGAAGTTCAGCTACACCTTCTTCCAATCGCCTGACTTCGTGGTGCAGCCGGCCCAGCCGGCGCCTGGCGCGCCGTTCGCGACCGCGGCCAACGGCACCGAATATCTGATGACGGCGCGCAACATCTATGACGGTTCGACCAACGTCCGCGTGTTCGCGCTCAGCAACACCAACAAGCTGCCAACCGCGCCATCGTCCCTCACGCTGACCTCGGTCGATGTGGCGGTCGAGACCTATACCTCGACCGTGCCCTCCACCGAGCCGAACGATGTCGGACCCTACGGCAAGTCGGTCGGGGCCAAGAGGTCGCCGCAGCTTGACGGCGGCTACAACGCGTTCGGCGGCGGCGTGAAATACGCGGCCGGCAACCTGTACGGCGCGCTGACCACCGGCACGACCGACGCAAACGGGCTGGCGCGTGACGTGATCGCCTATTTCGTGCTGACACCGGCGGCGACGAAAACCGCTGTCAAGGCCAAGATCGCCGCCCAGGGCTATATCACCCCGGCTGCGGGCTACAGCCTGTCCTACCCGGGCATCGCGTTGGACAAGACCGGCACCGGCGTGATCGGCACGACCATCGTCAACAAATCGGCCAAGGTGGCCGGCGGCTATCCCAGCACGGGCTTCATCGAGTTCCAGAACAACGCTCCGGCCGGCAACTACACGGTCACCGGCCAGGGCGCTGCGTCCGATGACGGGTTCACCGGCTATAGCGGCAGCAAGGCGGTCGTCGGCCGCTGGGGCGACTTTGCCAGCGCCGTGGTGGACGCGGCGACCGGATATTACTGGACCGGCAACGAGTATATCCCCGACGCAAAGCAGTTCCCGCGCGGCCAGTTCGCCAACTGGGGCACCTTCATCACGCAGGTGCATTGAGCGGCGGGGGGGGGGGGGGGGCGGGGCGGCCCCCCCCCGCACCCCCCCTGGCACTGTGCCCCGGGACCGCCGGATAGAAGGGGGCGAGGTTCCTGCTTCTAGGCTCGTTTGGCTAGCAGCAGGTCTAGCTTCGCCGCCAGATCGGCGCGCAGATATGGCTTGCGCAACAACGGCACGTCGTCCGGCAAGTGCCGCGCTCCGCCGGTCGCCGTTGCGGTATAGCCCGAGGTCAGCAGCACCTTGATTTCCGGACGGGTCTCCCGCGCCATGACCGCCAGCTGCGCGCCGTTCATGCCCCCCGGCATCATGACGTCGGAGAACAGGATGTCGA
>CAXUNK010000090.1:0-11269 GCA_964252425.1 uncultured Acetobacteraceae bacterium | reverse complement strand
CGCCAGCGCCGACCCGGCGGCGCCGAGCCGCGCACCTCCCCAGGCACAGCCACCCCGTGCAAGTGCGGCCGCGAGGCCCAGACCTATCCATGGCATCGCCGCAGCGAGGCCATGTGGCAAGGCGCCCAGCGTTCCGGCCAGGCCGCCAGCGAAACCGGTTGCCGCCAGGCCATCCAGCACGAGCAAGCTGGAGGCGGCCTTGAGCCGCCATCCGCCCGATCTCGCCGCGGCCGCCAGCCACTGACGCCGCGTTGCTGCCGACCCGGCGTCGCCCGATGATCTTGCCATGGCGCAACACTGGCCGGCGCAGGAGCGTGCCGCATTGATTCAGGTCAAAGCGCCGGCCCGTGACGAAGCGTAGCCCATCCGCCACGACCACGCGGAGCGAAACCCATGGATCCCGGCGTCATCGACCTGTCGCGGCTGCAGTTCGCGCTGACCGCGCTGTATCACTTCCTGTTCGTTCCGCTCACGCTCGGCCTGTCGTTCATGCTCGTGATCATGGAATCGGTCTACGTCATGACCGGCCGACCCATCTGGCGCACGATAACCCGGTTCTGGGGCACGATCTTCGGCATCAACTTCGTGCTCGGGGTCGCAACTGGCCTCACCATGGAATTCCAGTTCGGCACCAACTGGTCCTACTTCTCCAATTACGTCGGCGACATCTTCGGCGCCCCGCTCGCCATTGAAGGCCTGATGGCGTTCTTCCTGGAGGCGACGTTCGTCGGTTTGATGTTCTTCGGCTGGGAGCGGCTGTCCAAACTCGGCCACCTGTTCGCGACGTTCATGGTGGCGCTGGGCACGAACCTGTCCGCGCTCTGGATCCTGGTCGCTAATGGCTGGATGCAGAACCCGGTGGGCGCGGCGTTCAATCCCGAAACGATGCGCATGGAAATCACCGATTTCGGCGCCGTGCTGTTCAATCCGGTGGCTCAAGCCAAGTTCGTCCACACCGTGAGCGCCGGCTACGTGATCGCATCTGTCACTGTCCTTGGCATCTCCGCGCTCTATCTTCTGCAAGGGCGATGGACCGGCGTGGCGCGCCGCTCGATGACGGTCGCCGCAGCGTTCGGCCTAGCCTCGGCGCTCTCCGTCGTCGTGCTGGGCGACGAGAGCGGATACGCGCTGACCGACAACCAGAAGATGAAGCTGGCCGCCATTGAGGCCGCCTGGCACACCCAGCCCGCACCCGCCGGCATCACCATCTTCGGCCTGCCCGATTCCGAGACGCGCACCACGAATTACGCCGTCGAGGTGCCCTGGGTGCTCGGTCTGATCGCCACGCGCAGCTTGGACAAGGAAGTCACCGGCATGTCCGAGCTGGTGCTGCAGGCGCAGGAGCGGATCGCCTCCGGGCTGCTGGCCTACAAAGCGGTTCAGACCATCAAGACCGACCCCGCAAACGTCGCGGCCCGCACGCAATTCGCGCGGCACGGCCGTGACCTTGGCTATGCGTTGCTGCTGAAGCGCACGATGGCGGACCCGCTCACTGCCACGCCGGTCCAGATCGAGCGCGCGGCGTGGGACACGGTGCCCGATGTCCCCGTGATGTTCTGGGCGTTCCGCGCCATGGCGGGGCTGGGCTTCTTCTTCATCGCGCTGTTCGCCACCGCTTTTGCGCTATGCAGCCTGCGCCTGTTCGACCATCGCTGGTTCCTGCGCATCGCGGTGTGCGCCATCCCGCTGCCGTGGATCGCGGCCGAGCTGGGCTGGGCCATTGCCGAGCTTGGCCGTCAGCCCTGGGCGATCGACGGCGTGCTGCCCACGGCACTTGCCCCGTCTTCGCTCGGCCGCGCCGAACTATGGGCCACGCTGGCCGGGTTCACGCTGCTCTACGGCACGTTGGCGGTGATCGAAATCCGTCTGATCGCCCGCACCGTGCAGCGTGGGCCGTTCGCAGCGCATGACGAGCCGAGCCCGTTGCCGGGCGCCTTGCCCGCCACGCCCCTGGTCGCCTGAAGGAGCCGCTGCCATGCACATCGCACTCGACTACCCCACGCTGCGCGTCATCTGGTGGGTGCTGCTGGGCGTGCTGCTGATCGGCTTCGCGCTGACGGACGGCTGGGATCTGGGCATCGCCACGCTGCTGCCTTTCGTCGCGCGCAATGACCTGGAGCGGCGCATGGCCATCAATGTGGCCGGCCCGACCTGGGAGGGTAACCAGGTCTGGTTCATCCTGGGCGGCGGGGCGATCTTCGCCGCCTGGCCGTTCGTCTACGCGGTCAGTTTCTCCGGCTTCTACCTGGCGATGTTCCTGGTGCTGGCCGCGCTCATCCTGCGGCCAGTGGCCTTCAAGTATCGCTCCAAACGGCCAGATCCGGCCTGGCGTGCGCGATGGGATTGGGCGCTGTTCACCGGCGGGTTCGTGCCGAGCCTGGTGTTCGGTGTTGCGGTCGGCAATGTGCTGCAAGGCATCCCGTTCCGGCTGGATAGCGACTTGCGCGCGAGCTACGAGGGCGGACTGCTCGGGTTGTTCACCCCATTCACCTTGCTCTGCGGCCTGCTCTCAGTGGCGATGGTGGTGCTGCATGGCGCCGCCTATCTGGGCATCAAGCTCGAACGCGGACCGGTTCATGAGCGAGCGCGACGGTATGGCGGCTTGGCCGCGCTCCTGTGCTTTGGCCTGTTCGCCGCCGGCGGCGCGCATGTCGCGTTCGACGCGATCGGCTACGCCGTGCAGGGCTTGCCCGACCCGGCCGGCGCCTCCAATCCACTCCGGGCCACTGTCGTCGCTCTGCCGGGCGCCTGGCTCGACAATTTCTTCCGTCACCCGTGGAGTCTCATGGCGCCCTGCTTGGGATTACTTGGAATTACCTATGCCTGGATGGGGCTGCAGGCCAGGCGCGGGTCGGAGGTTGTGGCTTTCGCCGGATCGGTTGCGGCGACCACCGGCATCATTTCGACGGTCGGGCTGTCGATGTTCCCCATCATCCTGCCAAGCTCGATCGATTCCCACTCAAGCCTGCTGGTCTGGAACGCGTCGTCGAGCCGGCACACGCTGCTGCTGATGCTGATCTCGACCATCGTCCTGCTCCCGATCGTGCTGCTCTACACGGCCTGGGTGTATCGCGTGCTGTGGGGCCGCGTGACGGTGGCGTCCATCGCAAGCAACCCTGATCTCTACTGATGGAGTTTCGAGATGTGGTACTTCACCTGGGTTCTCGGCCTTGGACTGGCAGTCAGCTTCGGCATTCTGAACGGCATCTGGCACGAGTTCACGCTGCCGGCGAGTGATGACGACGCTTGAGGCGAAAGGCCCGATCCCACGAACTGCTTCTGATTTGACGCACATCAAGGCGTCGCCTGGCCCGTGCGAGAGAATGCAGGCCTGTCGCTTACCAATGGGAGAGGCGAGATAGCCCTGAATGTCGGTGCCATCATGACTCGAACCGTCGCTCCCGTGGCACCGGCCGACACAGTGGCCGAGATCGCCAAGAACTTTTCGGCGGCAGCCATCAGTGCTGTCCCGGTCTGTGACGGCGAAGATACGGCAATCGGCATCGTCAGCGAAGGCGGCCCGCACCGTCCGTTCCGACAAGCGGACGAACTGCGCCGAGAGTGGTGGCTTTCCAGCCTTCTCGACCGTATTGGCCCCGGTGTCATCACGGGAGCTGCCGATGACGATCCAAGCGGCATCGTCACGTACTCGCAGGTTGGAGCACAATTCGGCTATGCGCTAGGCTGGACGGTGCTGCTCAGCACGCCCTTCATGATTGCCGTCCAGGAAATCAGCGCCTGGATCGGCCGGGTTACCGGGCGCGGTCTCGCCGCTGCCCTCGCGGCTTCTGCACCCCGCGGTGTCGTCGCGAGCCTGATCGGCTTGCTGGTGATCGCAAACGTCATCAATCTTGGTGCGGATATCAGTGCGATGGCTGCATCGATGGCATTGGTGGTCGGCGGCTCCGTCCTGGTCCACGCCGTGCTTTTGTCGGCACTCTGCGCCACCTGTGAGATATGGCTATCCTACAGGCGGTGCCTGGCGGTTTTGAGATGGCTCACCTTCTCGCTCTTTGCCTACGTCATCCTGCTGCTTGTCGTGCGCATTCCTTGGCGGGAGGCGGTTTGGGGCGCACTCGTGCCCAAATTTTCCGGATCCGGTGTGCTCACAGCGCTGGTTGCGGTGCTTGGCACAACCATCAGCCCTTACCTGTTTTTCTGGCAGGCAGCCGAAGAAGCAGAAGATGAACGAGCCGAAGCTAAAGCGTGCCCGCTGCGGGATCATCCGGCAGACGCGCCGACGCAGATGAGCCGCATACGTATAGACACCATATCCGGCATGGCATTCTCGAACCTGATCGCGCTGGCCGTCATGGCCGGCAGTGCCGCCACCCTGCACGTCGGCGGTGTGGTCCAGATCGACACGGCCGCACAAGCGGCCGCGGCGCTGAAGCCGCTTGCCGGCTCGTTCGCCTCGCTGGTGTTCGCGGCCGGAATTGTCGGAACGGGACTGCTCGCTGTTCCGGTCCTGGCTGGATCCGCCGCCTACGGCGTGGGTGAGGCGCTTGGATGGACGGTCGGTCTCGACCGACGCCCCCGGGAGGCTCGGGCCTTCTACGGCGTGATCGCTGCCGCGATCTGCCTCGGGGTTGTCTTCGTCTTCGTGCCGGTCAGCCCCATGCAGGCCCTGTACTGGAGTGCCGTCGTCAACGGGGCGGTCGCCTCGCCGCTCATCGTGACGATGATCCTCGTCGGCTCGAACACGGCCGTGATGGGCAGCCTGGTCCTGCCTCGCCGGTTGCGAGTGATGGGCTGGGCGACTGCCTCGATCATGCTTGCCGCGACCGTCGGCATGGTGGTCCTCCCATGATTGCTCAAGGCCGGAGGCTAGGCGGCGGCGAGCGCCTCGATCCGTTCGGGTGCCAGAAGACGTATACCACCAGGCACGACGAGGATCGCTTTCTCGCGACTCAATCTGGAAATGGTGCGGCTGACCGTCTCGATCGTAAGGCCGAGATAATCGGCGATGTCGGTTCGAGACATCGGCAGCGGAATGAGGACGGTGCCATCCCCCGAGCGCCTACGGCGTTCGCGCAAGCAGGCAAGGAAGGTAGCGACTTTCTCCTCTGCTGTGCGACGTCCGAGAAGAACCATGTGATCCTGAGCCAGAGCCAACTCGTGGGCGGCGGCATCATGCAGCGCCTTCAGGAGGTGGGGCTTGACATCCGTCAGCGCCGTGAAAGCGGTACGGGAAAAACGGCATGCGGTGGCCGGCTCGACCGCCTCCGCGGTGAAGGCGTAATGGGCGGAGAGCGCAAGGCCCATGAAGTCGCCCGGCATCAGAAATCCGATGATTTGCCGGCGGCCATCGGGCAGCAGCTTGTAGAGTCGGACGGAGCCTTCTGTGATGTTGTAGACCGCGTCGGCCGCATCACCCTGACGAGTGATGGCTTCCCGCTCTGCGAAATGGACGTCCTCGGCGATGGCCTCGAGCGCTTTCAACTCTGTTTCGTCGAGCGCGGCGCAGACGCTGATGTTACGGACCATGCAACCGGCACAATGTTTGTCTGGTATATGGGTGCAGCTGTGAACCATCGCTAACGATTTCCGCCAGCCGCCCGGCCGATCCGATGCCTCAGCTGGTTAGTCCGGCAAAAGCCGAAACGTGAACGAGGCCAGGTGTTAGGTCAATGAGCGAATGCGAGAAGACCTGCGGATCTTCTCAGAGCCACCCGCCAGAAATCCGGTATGTTGTGGGGCAGTCTCTTCTTTGCGGGGGCGATCACCCGACTTTGCGCGTCGAGCATTCCTCGATGAACCCGTGCACGTGGAAGTCGGCGTGGGCAGCGCGCTTGTCGACCGGGCGGTGGACCAGCGACGGATAGCCGTGGAAGGCAAAGATCACGGGCATGCCCGGCGGGAACAGCCGCCGAACTCCTGGTCGGTCAGGCCATACGGGTGCTGCGCGTGCGGCTGCGGCGTCATCACGTCCACCACGTTGATGAAACGAATGCGCAGGTCCGGGCAACGCCGGGATTGTCGCATGACAAGCGTGGGCGGCGCGGTGTCCACCCCGCTCGCGACGAGATAGCGGCCCGACTACAGAAAATCCCGCAGTAGCGGAACGAGCGGCTTGTCGGCTGGCGGCATCTCGTACTCCGCCAGTTTCGACGGGCGCACCCAGGCCAGCGCCTGGCCTTCCAGCGGCTGCACGAAGCCGCTCCAGCGCCGGCACAGGAACAGCGGCATCAGCAAATGGAACCGGTCATAGTCGTGGCTGGCGAAAGCGAAGGGGGCGAGGCAGGCGCGTTCCACATCGATACCGAGTTCTTCGCGCAACTCGCGTATCAGGGCGGCTTCCGGCGTCTCGCCAGGCAGCAGCTTGCCGCCCGGAAACTCCCACAAGCCGGCCATCTTCTTGCCTTCCGGGCGGCGCGCGAGCAGCACGCGCGTGTCGGTGTCGATGAGCGCGCAGGCGGCCACAAGCAGCAGCGGTTTCGGGCCGTTCTCGGGCACGGCGGTCTCGATCTCCCCAAAGATGTCGGCGCGCGTGGCTTCGTAGATCGTCACCGGCTCCTCGCCCCCGCGCGCCAGAAAAAGTTCGGTGGTCTGGCCGACCTCGCGGAATCCGATGCGGCGCAGCACGGCGGCGGAGGCGGGGTTGTCCAGCGCCACATGTGCGTGCAGGCGGTCGATGGCGAGGTTTGCCAACGCCCAGCTCGCCGCCCGCCGCGCCGCCTCGCCCGCCACGCCATGGCCCCAGAAACGCTGCCCCACCCAGTAGCCGAGATAGCCGGTGCGGCCCTCCAGGCGCACCCCCACGCAGCCGATCAGCATTTCCTGGCCGCCTTCCTCCCCGGTGATGGCCAGGTCGTAGGATTGCCCGGCCGCCCATCGTGCGGGCAGCGACGCGATCCACTCGTCGGCGAGCGTGCGCGGATACGGGTAGGGCAGGGGCGCCAGCATGCGCACCACCGGCCAGGCATTGACCAGCCGGTGGATGGCTTCGGCATCGGCGGGATCGGGCGGGCGCAGGCGAAGGCGGGCGGTGGTCAGCGGTTCGAACAGGGCGAGCTCTGGCCGGTCGATGCTCAGCTCCTGTAACTGCCGTTGATGTCGATGTAGCCATGCGTCAGATCGCACGTCCAGGCGGTGCCCGCGCCCGTGCCCAGCCCCAGATCGACCGCGATCTCGATCTCCCGGCCGCGCATGTGGGCGGCGACGGGCGCCTCCTCATACCCCTCCACCACGGCCCCGTGGCGTGCCATCCACACGCCGCCCATGGCGACGGACAGCCTGTCGCGGTCGGCCGGCTCGCCGGCGCGGCCCACCGCCATGACGATCCGGCCCCAATTCGCGTCCCCGCCGGCCACCGCGGTCTTCACCAAGGGCGAGTTGGCCACCGCCAGCGCCACACGCTGCGCGGAGTGGGCGGAGACGGCGCCGCTGACATTGATGCGTATCAGTTTCTGCGCGCCCTCGCCGTCGCGCACCACCATCAGCGCCAGATCGAGCAGCACGGCATCGAGCGCGCGCGCGAAATCGGCAGTGTCGGCGTCTGCGGCATTGCCGGCCTGGCCGGTCGCGAACAGCAGCAGCGTGTCGCTGGTGGAGGTGTCGGAATCGACCGTGATGCGGTTGAAGCTCGCGGCCGTTCCGGCCTGCAGCAAGGGTTGCAGCACGGCGGCGGGCAGGGCTGCGTCGGTGAACACGAAGGCCAGCATGGTCGCCATGTCGGGCGCCACCATGCCGCTGCCCTTGGCGATGCCGGCCACGCGCACGGCCTTGTCGCCGAGCATGGCGGTGCGCGTGGCGGCCTTGGGGAACGTGTCGGTGGTCATCATGCCGCGCGCCGCCTCGGCCAGCGCGTCGGGCGACAGGCGTGCGTGCAGCGCGGGCAGGGCGGCGGTGATGCGTTGATGCGCCAGCATCTGTCCGATGACGCCGGTGGAGGCCAGAAACACCTCGGACGGCGCGCAGCCGACCAGTGCGGCGGCCGCTTCGGCCGTGGCCTGGGTCGCGCGCCGGCCGGCGGCACCGGTGAAGACGTTGGCGTTGCCGGCATTGACCACCAGCGCGCGGGCGGTGCCGCCGGCCAGGGCGGCGCGGCACCAGTCGATCGGCGCGCCGGGGCAGCGGTTTTTGGTGAATACGCCGGCGACCGACGTGCCGGGCACGAACTCGGCCAGGAACAGGTCGGTGCGGCCCTGGTAGCGTATGCCGGCCTCGCCCGCCGCAAGCCGCACCCCGGCTATGGGGGGCAGCTCGGGCAGGGAGACGGCCAGCGGTGAGATGGGCAGGCTACTTCTTGGTCGTGGCGGGCGCCGGCGTAGTGAGCGACGCCGGCTTGATCGGCTTCCCGTCGGGCCCGTACTGCACGATCTTGACCTGCTGGCGTGCCTGGGCGGCCAATGCCTGCGCGTCCTGACGCAGCAGCTCCTGGCGGATCTCGTCATGCACGGCGTCGTATTTCGGCGGCTGCGAGATGCTGGTGTCGAGCACCTGGATCACGTGCCAGCCGTAGCGCGTGTGCACCGGCGTGGTGGTGTATTCGCCCTTCTTGAGTTTGAAGGCGGCGTCGGAGAACTCCGGCAGCATGTCGGCCCGCTTGAACGTGCCGAGGTCGCCGCCCTGGGCGCTGGCCGGGTCCTTGGTGTCGCTGTACTTCTTGACCAGGTCCTCGAACTTGGCGCCGGCCTGAAGCTGCTTGATGACGTCCTTCGCCTTGGCCTCGCTGTCCACAAGTATGTGGCGGGCGTGTACCTCCGGCTCGCCTGGCTTGTTGGCGTACTCCTTGTCGTACTGCGCCTTGATCGCCTCTTCCGTTACCTGCGGCAGCACGGTCTTGACCAGGATGGCGCGTTGCAGCACGTCGTCGGCCGCCACCTGCATCTGGCGCGCGATGGCCGGGTCGCGGTCCAGCCCCTGCTTGCGGGCCATCACCTGCAGCGCCTTGCCGGACACCAGATTGTCCATGGCGACCGCGAACAGCTTTTCCTGGCCGACCTGGGCGCGCTGCTCGGCCGGCACATGGGTATCGACCCAGGCGCTGATGTCTGACAGGCGGATCGGGTCGCCGTTGACGGTGGCGATCAGCGGGTTCTGCTGCGCCGGCGCGGCCGGTGCGCCCGGCTTTGCGGCGGTTGGCCGTGGCGACTGGGCCAGCGAAGCGGTGCAGGTCAGGGCAGCCGCCAGGGCCGTAGTCAGGGTCAGCGCGCGCATGGGAACCTCATAGGAGAGCGGCGGCCTTATGGCCGAAAGGAGGTAGGGGGGCAACGTCCGGGGCGTGAAAAGGCCTTCATCAGGAGTCGGCCGTCGGCTGTCGGTCGTCGGAAGCTCATGCGGCCGCCGCCTCTGCTCCGACGACCGACGGCCGACGTTGACCCTACTGGACGCGCCGCCTATCTGCCCCCTTATGTTCGCATCCCTCGCCCGGGCCGTTTTCGGCACGTCCAACGATCGTTCGCTGAAAGCCTATCAGCAGCGCGTGCCGCGCATCAACATGCACGAGGCCGCAACGGCCGCCCTGTCCGATGAGGCGCTGGCCGCCCGAACCGCCGATTTTCGCGCCCGTCTGGCCGCGGGCGAAAAGTTGGACGCGCTGCTGCCGGAAGCCTTCGCCGTGGTGCGCGAGGCGAGCCGGCGCGTGCTCGGCCTGCGCCATTTCGACGTGCAGCTTGTGGGCGGCATGGTGCTGCATGACGGCAAGATCGCCGAAATGAAGACCGGCGAGGGCAAGACGCTGGTGGCGACCCTGCCCGTCTATCTGAACGCGCTGTCCGGACGCGGCGTGCACGTGGTCACCGTCAACGACTACCTCGCCCGACGCGACAGCGAGGAGATGGGACGCCTCTACGGCTTCCTGGGCCTGACCACGGGCGTGATCGTGCACGGGCTGTCGGACGATCAGCGGCGCGCCGCCTATGCCTGCGACGTCACCTACGGGACCAACAACGAGTTCGGCTTCGACTATCTGCGCGACAACATGAAGTACCGGCTGGAGGACATGGTCCAGCGGCCGTTCAGCTACGCGATCGTGGACGAGGTGGACAGCATCCTGATCGACGAGGCGCGCACGCCGCTGATCATCTCCGGTCCGGCCGAGGATTCTTCGGATTTGTACCGGTCGGTGAACCTGGTGTTGCTCGAGCTGGTGCGCGATCAGTCCACCTTCGAGAAGGACGAGAAGGCTAAGTCGGTGCACCTGACGGAAGCCGGTAACGAGCGTGTCGAGGAGATGCTGCGCACGGCAGGCATCATCACCGAAGGCAACATGTACGACATCTTCAATGTGTCGGTCGTGCATCACGTCCAGCAATCCCTGCGCGCGCACACGCTGTTCGCACGCGACGTGGACTACATCGTGCGTGACGACAAGGTGGTGATCATCGACGAGTTCACCGGCCGCATGATGGAGGGGCGCCGCTATTCCGAAGGCCTGCACCAGGCGCTGGAGGCCAAGGAATACGTCACCGTGCAGCAGGAGAACCAGACACTCGCCTCGATTACGTTCCAGAACTATTTCCGGCTGTTCCCGAAGCTGGCCGGCATGACCGGCACCGCGCTGACCGAGGCCGACGAGTTCGCCGAGATCTACAAGCTGTCGGTGATCGAGATACCGACCAACGTGCCGGTGATCCGAGCCGATGGCGATGACGAGGTGTACCGCACCGCGGGCGAGAAATACACGGCGGTGGCGACGCTGATCGAGGAGGCGCGCGCCAAGGAGCAGCCCGTGCTGGTCGGCACCGTCAGCATCGAGAAGAGCGAGGTGCTGAGCGACATCCTGAAATCGCGCAAGATACCGCATGCGGTGCTCAACGCGCGGTTTCATGAGCAGGAGGCGACCATCATCGCCCAGGCGGGCGCGCCTGGTTCTGTCACCATCGCCACCAACATGGCCGGCCGCGGCACCGACATCAAACTGGGCGGCAACCTGGACATGCGCATCCGCCAGGAAGCGCATGTCCTGCCAGACCCGGCCGCGCGCGAGGCGAAAGTCGCCGCCATTCGCAACGAGGTCGAGAAGAACCACGAGCGGGTCAAGG
This sequence comes from uncultured Acetobacteraceae bacterium, assembly GCA_964252425.1. Taxonomy (GTDB): domain Bacteria; phylum Pseudomonadota; class Alphaproteobacteria; order Acetobacterales; family Acetobacteraceae; genus BOG-908. Next base: position 281 of record CAXUNK010000090.1, on the reverse strand, counting down.
CGTCCGGCGGGTTGCTGGTGATCGGCACCGAGCGGCATGAGAGCCGGCGCATCGACAACCAGTTGCGCGGGCGCTCGGGCCGTCAGGGCGACCCGGGCGCCAGCCGCTTCTTCCTGTCGCTCGAAGACGACCTGATGCGCATCTTCGGCAGCGACCGCATGGGCGGCATGCTGCAGCGGCTGGGGTTGAAGGAGGGCGAGGCGATCGTCCATCCGTGGATCAACAAGGCGCTGGAGAAGGCGCAGAAGAAGGTCGAGGCGCGCAACTTCGACACGCGCAAG
>CAXUNK010000089.1:0-11346 GCA_964252425.1 uncultured Acetobacteraceae bacterium | reverse complement strand
CAGGGGCAGAGACTGCGCAGGGGCGGGGGCGTAGGCGGCCTGGGCGCGCGCCTGGCCTTCGTTGCGGGCGGTCACCACCGCCCGGCCGCCGCGCCCCAGGATGAGCGAGGCGAGTTCACGCCCGAAGCCGGTCGAGCAGCCGGTGATGAACCACACGGAGTCCTTGGTGATCGCAGCCATGTCGTCTCCCGATGCGTGTGATGGTGGGCCGAACGCGGCTCAGCCGGCGCGTTTGCGCGGCGCGGGTTTCGCGGCCGGCTTGCCGGGCGGCGGCTTGGCAGCCGTTTTCGCCGCCTCGCGCTTCGGCGCGGCTTTCGGCTTGTCGGCCGATCTGGCCGGCGCGGGCGTCGATTTATCCACCTGGCCCAGGCTGCGCTTCAACGCCGCCATCAGGTCGATCACGTTGCCCCGCTCCGGCGCTTCCTGCTCCGGCTTGAATCCGGCCCCGTGGATCTTGGCGTCGATCACCTCGCGCAGCCGCGCTTCATAGCGGTCGTCGAGGTCGGTGGGCTTGAACGGCGCCGCCTGGCGCTCGATCAGCTGGGTCGCGAGCTGCACCATGTCGGGCGCGGGCTCCTGCTTGGGCACCGATTCGAACAGACGCTCCGGATTGGCGATATCACGAGTCTCGTAGAGCGTGTGCAGGATCAGGCCGCTTCCCATCGGCATGATCGCCACCGCCCGCTCCCGGCGCGAGATCACCAGGCGGGACAGCGCCACCGACCCCGATTTGCGTATGGCGTCGCGCAGCACGACGTACACGTCCTGCGCCGCGTCGCCGTCCGGCGCCATGTAGTAGCTGGTGTCGAAATAGACGGGGTCGATGCTGTCGGCGGTGACGAACTTCTCCACGTTCAGCGTCGAGGAGGACTCGACTCGCGCCTTCTCGAAATCCTCGTTGTCCAGCAGAACATACTGGCCTTTTTCGAATTCGTAGCCGCGCGCGAGGTCCCCGCGTTTCAGTTCCTCGTCGGTCTGCGAATCCAGCGTCACCATGCGCACGCGGTTGCCGGTCGCCGGGTTGATGAAGTGGAAATGCAGATTCGCCGTCTCGCGATGCGCCGTGTAGAGCGCCACCGGGCAGGAGACGAGGGCCAGGCGCAGATGCCCGCGCCAGATCGGGCGTTCAGCCATGTGCGCGCTTCCTCTTCGGCGCCGGCTCCGCGGCGATGCTCTGTTTGATGTCGCCGAACCCGGCCCAGGGGTCCGACTTCAACTTCCGTAACCGGGCCGGCACGGTATGGACGGTGAAGGCTTGCGGATCGAGACGCTCGGTCACCTCCCGCCACGCGATTGGGGTCGCCACCGTCGCATGCGGCCTGGCGCGCGGCGAGAATGAAGCGATCGCCGTCGATCCCAGCCCGTTGCGCAGCCAGTCGATCAGGATCTTGCCGCGTCGGCGCGCCTTGGGAACGGAGGCGACGTAGAGTTCGGGCGACTCCCGCTCCCATTGCTCGGCCTTGCCACGGCACCAGGCGCGCGCGTCGTCCCACCCGGTCGACGGCGCCAGGGGGACGACAAGATGCAGCCCCTTGCCGCCGGATGTGCGGCAGAAACTCCGCAAATCGTCCCGCTCCAGCCTGGCCTTGATGTCATGCGCCGCGCGGACGATCTGCGGCCAGTCCACGCCGTCGCCGGGATCCAGATCGAACACCAGGCGGTCGGGATGGCCGGCATCGTCGAGCGAGCTGCCCCAGCAATGCAGCTCCAGCGCCGCCATCTGTGCCGTCGCGATCAGCCCCTCCACCCCGTCCAGCGCCAGATAAGGCGCGTCGTCGCATTCGCCCTCATGCAGCAGGGTCGGCATGCCGCGATTGGCGTGTTTCTGGAAGAAATGCTCGCCATCCACCCCGTCCGGGCAGCGCACCAAGGCCAGCGGACGGCGGGCGATCGCCGGAACGGCCACGCCTGCCACCGACTGCCAGTAATTCGCCAGATCCTGTTTGGTGACCGCCTGGAATTCGCCATCGGCGGGCCACAGCACGCGCTCCGGATGGGTGAGGCGCACGCCACCCATCTCGCCGGCGCGCGGCGCGGGTTTTTGGGCGTGCACGATGCGCCCGGAATGCGATTTCAGCACGCCGCCAAGCTCGCGGCGCGGCGCTTCGGGGTTGGGCACGTCGCGCACAACGTCGCGCGCCGACTTGTCTTCGCGCAACCCGAGGAAGACGGCGTGGCGCAGGCGTCCGGCGCCGGACCAGCCGGTGTATTGGACCTCGGCCACCAGCTCCGGCCGCACCCAATGCGTGCCGGGCGGCGGTTTCTCGTCGGTCAGCTTCATGCGTGCCGGCGGGTCGGCGGCCAGTGTGCGCAGGCGCGCGCTCAGCTCGGTCAGCACAGCATCGGAAAACCCGCTGCCGCAGCCCCCCACGAAATGCATCGCGCCGTGCGCGTCGTAGAAGCCGAGTTGCAACGATCCCAGCCCCGTGCGGCTGCCCTGCGGCGGCGTCCAGCCGACCACCACGAACTCTTCCCGGCCCTGGCATTTGATCTTCAGCCAATCGCGGCTGCGCCGTCCGGCATAGGGGCTGTCGGCGCGCTTGCAGATGATGCCTTCCAGCCCCATCGCGCAGGCCTTCGACCGGACCTGGTCGGTGATACCCTCCAGATGGTCGCTGACACGCAGGAAATCCTGTGGCGGCACCAGCTTGGTCAGCACGGCTTTGCGCACGGAAAGCGGCAGGCCGCGCAGGTCGAAGCCGTCGCGATGGAGCACGTCGAAGAGATAGAGGTGCAGCGTGTCGTCGCGCCCGTCCGAGAGTGCCGCCTGCAAGTCGGGAAAGCTGGAAAGACCGTCGTTGCGCAGCGCCACCAGCTCGCCGTCGGCCATCAGCGTCTCGGCCGGCAGCGCCGCCACGGCCCCGGCCACGGTGGGCAGGCGGTGGGTCCAATCCAGCCCGTTGCGGGTCAGCACGCTGACTTGCTCGCCATCCTTGCGCACGATCAGGCGGTAGCCATCGAACTTGATCTCGCTCAGCCACTCGCCGCCTTGCGGCGGGGCGTCTGCGTTGGTGGCCAGCATCGGCGCCTGCGTCTCGGGAAGCTTGGCGGGCACCGCATCGTCCGGCGGCGTCCAGCGTGCGGGTGCGGGGGGTTTCGGCTTGGTCCGTGTCTTGGCGGCCGGCTTGGAGGAGGCGGCGAGCGGCTCGCGTTCCAGCGCGTCGGCATCCACGCCGGGGCGCTCCTCGGCATCGTGCTCCTTGATCAACAGCCAGCTCTCGCCCCGCTCGCCAGGCCGGGGTTTGAGGCGGATCAGCACGAACCGCCCGTGCAGGCGCGATCCGTCCAGCGTGAATTTCAGCTCGCCGCGCGCGAGGTCGGACTCCGCATCGCCCAGCGGCGACCAGGTGCCGCGATCCCAGATCTCCACGGTGCCCGCGCCGTAATTGCCGGCCGGGATCACGCCTTCGAAGCTCGCGTAGTCGAGCGGATGATCCTCGACATGCATGGCCAGCCGCTTGTGCGCGGTGTCCATGCTGGGGCCTTTCGGCACCGCCCAGCTCCACAGCACGCCGCCATGCTCAAGCCGGAAATCCCAGTGCAGCCGCCGCGCCGCGTGCTTCTGGACGACGAAGATCGTCCGGTCGCCGCGCGCGGGTTGGGCGGCGGGCTCAGGCTCGCGGGTGCGCGCGAAGTCGCGCTTCTCCCGGTAGGTCTGGATCGACGTGTCGCGCACCATGATCGCGAGCAACGTTGCCCGCGCAATGCAGGTTCCGGATCGGGGCGGGGAACCAGGACGCGCAAAGCTGCTATGGCTGTGCAACGGGGGCGCCAAGCGTGCCCCGCCGGAGCGCTGATGGACCACGCCGCCGAACCCGACGATTTCGCCATCACCGCCCAGATCTCGCTGGTCGAACAGCGGTTCCGGACATTGAAGCACAACGACATGTTCGGCGTGTTCGACCAGCGCGGCGACATCCGCCCGGGCCTGGGCGGCACCGAGGGCATCTACTTCAACGACACGCGCTACCTGTCGGAGTTCGAGCTGGTGCTGGCCGGCCAGCAATTGGTGCTGTTGAGCTCGACGCTGCGCGACGACAACGCGACGCTCACCTGCGACCTCAGCAACCCCGACCTGCCGCGCATCGAGCCGGACGGATTGCTGAACAACCTCATCCACGTGCAGCGGTCGCGCTTCCTGTGGAACGGCATCTGTCACGAGCGCATCTCCATTCGCAATTACGACACCGAGCCGCGCACCCTGCCGGTCGAGATACGCTACGGCGCCGATTTCGTGGACCTCTTCGAGGTGCGCGGCATGACGCGCCCGCGCCACGGCACGCACGAGCCGGCCCAGGTCACGCGCCAGACGGTGCTGCTCGCCTATACGGGGCTGGACGACCGGCGGCGCACCACCTGCCTCCGTTTCGATCCGGCGCCGGACCGGATCGATGAGGGCCGGTCGGTCTTCGAGGTGTCGCTGGCGCCCGGCGCCCGCACGCTGATCTTCGTCGAGATCGGCTGCGACCGCCCGGCGGGCTCGCCAAACCCCTCCGAGCAGTTCCTCGGCCGCATGGTCGAGCAGCGGCGCTGGATGCGTCAGCGCTCGGCCACCGCCACCGGGATCGAGACCAGCAACGAGCTGTTCAACGAGGCGATGCGCCGGGCGATCAGCGACCTCACCATGCTGACGACCGAGAAGCCGACCGGGCCCTACCCCTATGCTGGCATACCGTGGTTCAGCACCGCTTTCGGTCGGGACGCGATCCTGACCGCGCTGAACGTGCTGTGGATGGATCCCTCGATCGCCTCCGGCGTGCTGGGCTACCTCGCCGCCAACCAGGCTACCGCCACCGACCCCGACTCGGACGCCGAGCCCGGCAAGATCCTGCACGAGGTGCGTCGCGGCGAGATGGCCGAACTGCGCGAGGTGCCGTTCCGTCGCTATTACGGCAGTGTGGACGCGACCCCGCTCTTCGTCGTCCTGGCGGGCGCCTATCTCGACCGCACCGGCGACCTGGCCAGGCTGGAGCCGCTCTGGCCCAGCATCCGCGCGGCGGTGGGCTGGCTCGATCTGCAGAGCGGGCGCGATCCGGACGGGTTCGTCACCTATTTCCGGCAGACGCCGGAAGGCCTGGCCAACCAGGGCTGGAAGGACAGCTTCGACAGCATCAGCCACGCCGATGGCACGCTCGCCACGGGGCCGATCGCGCTGTGCGAGGTGCAGGGCTACGTCTATGCCGCGCGCCGGGCAGCAGCCGAGATCGCGCGCCGGCTCGGCCATCCCGACTTCGCCGAGGAGCAGGACAGAAGCGCCGACCGGCTGCGCGAGACGTTCGATCAGCGATTCTGGTGCGAGGATCTGGGCACCTACGCGCTGGCGCTGGATGGCCAGCGTCACCCCTGCCGTGTGCGCTCGTCCAATGCCGGCCATCTGCTGATGACCGGCATCTGCTCGCCAGGACGCGCCCGCCGTGTGGCCGACGGGCTGATGGAAAGCCGCTCCTATAACGGCTGGGGCGTGCGTACGCTCGCCGCCGACGAGGCGCGCTACAACCCGATGAGCTACCATAACGGCTCGGTCTGGCCGCACGACAACGCGGTGATCGCGCTGGGCCTGGCGAGCTACGGCCTGAAGGCTCAGGCCGAGCGCATCTTCGAGGGTCTGTTCGACGCCGCGCTGTATGTCGATCTTCGCCGGCTGCCGGAGCTGTTCTGCGGCTTCGTGCGGCGCCGCGGCCAGGGTCCGACCTTCTACCCGGTCGCCTGCTCGCCCCAGGCCTGGGCGGCCACCGCGCTGCATGCGGCGCTGGGCGCCAATCTGGGCGTGAGCTTCAACCCGGCAGAGCGCAGCGTGGTGTTCGACACGCCCCGCTTGCCGGCGTTCCTGACCGAGGTGACGCTGCACAACCTGGCGCTCGGCGAGGCGCGCATCTCGGTCGTGCTGCGCCGCATGGGGCGCGAGGTGGCGATGAACGTGCTCAGCCGCACGGGCACGATCCATGCGGTGCTGCGCAGCTGACACCGATCGGCCTTGTGGGAGGAAGGAAGGCCTTCTTTTTCGAGAAAAAGAAGCAAAAAGCTTCTGTTCGTTCGCCTGCATAGCGGCTCGCATCAATTCTGCTAAAGCGATTCTGGCAGAACCTGCGCGAATACTGTTGCAGGCGAGGAAAACAGAAGTTTTTTGGTCCTTTTTTCCAAAAAAGGACTGCTTGCTTCTAGTCCAAAAGCGGCCTCGGCCGACCCTCCGGATCAACGGCCACCATCACGAAGCGCGCCTTGGTCACACGCTCGTGCCGGATCGGCATCTTGCGGCGCGCCCACACATCCACGTCGATGGTCAGCGACGTGCGGCCGGTGCGCACCAGCTCGGTATAGCAGCTGACGAGATCACCCACATGCACGGGGCGCAGGAACACCAAATCCGACACGGCAACCGTCGCCACGCGGCCGCCCGCCAGCTCGTGCGCGGTCGAGCCGGCGGCCATGTCCATCATGCCCATGATCCAGCCGCCGAAAATATCGCCGGACGCATTGGTGTCGGCCGGAACGGCCGAGACGCGCATCGCCAGTTCGCCCCGCGGACCATCTTCGTCCGCCGGCGGCGCGCGCTCCGTCAGCCCTGGCGCGCCTTCATGCGCGGGTTCTTCTTGTTGATCACGTACACACGGCCATGACGGCGCACCACGCGGCAGTTCTTGTCGCGGAGCTTGGCGGCGCGCAGGCTGTTGCGGATCTTCATGACACGACCTTGAGGGTCCGGCGCGCGATGCACGCCGGGTGGCGATTGGAGGACGGGCGGATAGCCCTCACCTTGCCCCCTGTCAAGGCTGCGGCGCGGGTCAGCTCGCGTGCGGCTTGTCCAGCTCCTGGGTGATCAGGAACTCTATGCCGCGCGCATAGGCCTCGTCGGTGTCGCCGCGTATCTGGCCTTCCACGCGGGCCACGTATCTCATCGTGCGCAGATCGGCGAACCACAGCGTCATCAGCGTGATCAGCGTGCTCACCTTGTGCACGCTGGGCAGCACCTCCTCCTGCGCTCCGGCGCGACGGGCGATGTCGGCCCAGCACGCGCCGCATTCGTCGGGCCGTTGCAGGCCGGCGATCGTCTTGGCATAGGGGGCGAGATCGACGGGCGCGTAGCGGCCGGTCTGCCTGAGCGTCTGGGCCAGCAGCCGGGTCGCACGCTCCACCCGCCCGGCCTGCTCCGGATGCGCACCCTCCCCGCTCGTGTTCACGATCTCGAACGGGAAGACGGCGATCGGCACCGGCTGCGCGGCCCGGGCCAGCATGGGCAGCATCGCGGCCGCACAGGCCAGACTCGCACAGGCCAGACCCGCACAGGCCAGACTCGCACAGGCCAGGCTCGCTCCGGACAGGCTCGCTCTGGACATGATTGCCTCCCGCACCGTTCTACCGTATCGGGCGAGGCGTTCGCCCGCACCGACATCCGGCGCCGAGGGATAGCTTAGGCGCATGCCGGACCTGTTTGTCGAGTTGTTCAGCGAGGAGATACCGGCCCGCCTGCAGGCCCGCGGCGCCGAGGACATGGCCAGGCTGGCGACCGAGGCGCTGGCTCCGCTGTCTCCCGCCTGCGTCGAGACCTTCCATGGGCCGCGCCGCCTGGCGCTGGCGATGACCGTGCACGCGCAGGTCGCCTCCAGCCGGACGCAGGAGCGCGGACCACGCACCAGCGCGCCGGAGCAGGCGCTGGCCGGCTTCCTGCGCAAACACGGAGCCAGCCGGGAGGCGCTGCGCGAGGAGGGCGATTTCTGGGTGCTCGAGAAGACGTCGCCCGCCATGCCGGCCGCCACCCTGATCGCCGACGCACTGCCGAGGCTGCTGCGCCGTTTTCCCTGGCCGAAATCCATGCGTTGGGGCGGCACCAGCGCGTTCACCTGGATACGGCCGCTGCGCCGCATCGTCTGCCTGCTCGACGGCCAGGTCGTGGGCTTCACGCTGCAGGACGGCGCCGATGACGGGCACGGGCTGGCCGCCGGATGCGAGACGGAGGGCCATCGCGGACGAGGGCCGCACAGCATCGCCGTCGCCGGCGTGCAGGACTGGCGGGACAAGCTGCTCGCGCATCAGGTGATGGTCGAGGGCCGCGCCGAGGCGATACGGCACGGACTGGCGCGCCTCGCCGCCGAGCAGGGCATCTCGGTGGTCGAGGATGCGGGTCTGCTGGAGGAGGTGGCCGGGCTGGTGGAATGGCCGGTGCCGCTGCTCGGCCGCATCGACGCCGGCTACATGGACCTGCCGCCGGAGGTGATGCAGGTCAGCATGCGCGTCAACCAGCGCTATTTCGCGACCCGCACGCCGAACGGGCAGCCCGCGCCCTGGTTCGCCTTCGCCGCCAATCTGGAGGCGCCGGATGGCGGGGCGGCGATCGTGGCCGGCAACGAACGCGTGCTGCGCGCGCGCTTCTCGGATGCGCGGCATTTCTGGGACCTGGACCGCCGCACGCGGCTGGCAGACCGGGTCGCGGGGCTGGACAATGTGACGTTCCACGCCGCCCTGGGCAGCCAGGGCGACCGGGTGCGCCGCCTGGTGCGGCTCGCCGGCGCGGTCGCGCCACTGGTGGGCGCCGACCAGGCGCTGGCGGAGCGCGCGGCGCTGCTGTCCAAGGCGGACCTGACGACCGGCATGGTGGGCGAGTTCCCCGAGCTGCAGGGCGTGATGGGCGGCTACTACGCCGCGCATGACGGCGAGAGTGCCATGGTTTCGGACGCGGTGCGTGCGCATTACGCCCCGCGCGGCGCGGGCGACGACGTGCCTGGCGAGCCTGTGGCGGTTTCGGTGGCACTTGCCGACAAGATCGACCAGCTCGTGGGATTTTTCGCGATCGGCGAGCGGCCGACCGGCTCGGGCGATCCTTATGCGCTGCGCCGGGCGGCGCTGGGCGTCATAAGGATCATACGCGAGAACCGGCTGCGCATGTCCCTTCGCGAGGTCGTATCGGTCTCGGCACGGGAGTTCGCGACCGACCGCGCCGAACTCGCCGCGTCCGTCCTGGCCTTCGTCGTCGAACGGTTGAGGGTGCAGTTGCGCAGCGAGGGCGCGCGTCACGATGTGCTGGCGGCGGTGTTCAATGCGGCCGACGAGGACGATCTCGGCCGCGCACTGGCGCGCACCGGCGCGATCACCTCGTTCCTCGCGACCGAAGACGGCGCCAACCTGCTGTCGGCCTATAAGCGCGCGTCCAACATCTTGCGGATCGAGGACCGGCGGGACGGACCGCATGACGGTCCCGTTCAGGAGCCGCTCCTGTCAGCCGAACCTGAGCAGACGCTGTATCGGACGCTCCAGGACGCGCGCGCATTGGACGAGATGCTGCACGGGGAACGGTTCGCGGACGCGATGACGATGCTCGCGGCCTGGCGCCCTGCGCTCGACGATTTCTTCGACAAGGTCACGGTCAACGACAATCAAGACGCGGTCCGCCGCAACCGCCTGCGCCTGCTGAACACCCTGCGCAACTCTTTGGACCGCGTAGCGGATTTTTCCCAAATAGATTCGTAGAAAATGGTTTCCAAAGGCCGACCGGCCTTTGGCGGGTCCAGGGCAGAGCCCTGGCCTTCTTCTTCCGGAGCAAGCACGATGTCCAAATGGGTCTATAGTTTCGGCGCCGGCCACAACGAAGGACGCGCCGACATGCGCGACCTGCTCGGCGGCAAGGGCGCAAACCTTGCCGAGATGGCCAGCATCGGCCTGCCCGTGCCGCCAGGCTTCACCATCACCACCGAACTCTGCACCGAGTTCTACAAGAACAACCGCCACTACCCGGCCGATCTAGACGCCCAGGTGACCGAGGCGCTGCAACGCGTCGAGCAGAGCGTGGGCCGCCGTTTCGGCGACGCTTCGGCACCGCTGCTGGTCAGCGTGCGCTCGGGCGCACGCGTGTCGATGCCGGGCATGATGGATACGGTGCTGAACCTCGGCCTCAACGACGAGACCGTGCAGGGCCTGGCCGCCACCTCCGGCGATCTGCGTTTCGCCTGGGACAGCTACCGCCGTTTCATCCAGATGTTCGGCAGCGTAGTGCTGGGCGTGGATCACCACCGGTTCGAGGAGGTGATCGACTCGCTCAAGCTCGATGCGGCTGTCACCGAAGATACCGCGCTCTCGCCAGACGATTGGAAGCGCTGCGTCGAGGAATACAAGGATCTGGTCCAGCAGCAGACGGGCCATCCGTTCCCGATGGCGCCGCGCGACCAGCTCTGGGCGGCAATCGGCGCGGTGTTCGGAAGCTGGATGAACCCCAGGGCCAACACCTATCGCCGGCTGCACGATATCCCCGCCGATTGGGGCACCGCGGTCAACGTGCAGGCGATGGTGTTCGGCAACATGGGCGAGGATTGCGCGACCGGCGTGTGCTTCACCCGCAACCCCTCCACCGGCGAGAACATGTTCTACGGCGAGTTCCTGGTGAACGCGCAGGGCGAGGACGTGGTGGCCGGCATACGCACGCCGCAACCGCTCTCGCGCGAGGCGGCCAAGCCGGGCGAGGTCTCGATGGAGGATGCGCTGCCGGACGCCTATGCCGATCTGTGCCGCGTGCGCGAAACGCTCGAGCGGCACTACCACGACATGCAGGACATCGAATTCACGGTGCAGCAGAACACGCTGTACATGCTGCAGACGCGCACCGGCAAGCGCACGGCGGCCGCCAGCCTGCGCATCGCAGTCGAGATGGCGCAGGCCGGTCTGATCACGCGGGAAGAGGCGGTCAAGCGCGTCAACGCACAGGCGCTGGACCAATTGCTGCACCCCACACTCGACCCCAAGGCGTCGCGAACCCCGTTCAGCCGCGGCCTGCCGGCCAGCCCCGGTGCGGCATCCGGCGCGGTGGTGTTTAGCGCCGATGACGCCGAGATGCGCGCGGCCAAGGGCGAGGCCGTCATCCTGGTGCGGATCGAGACCAGCCCTGAAGATATTCACGGCATGCATGCCGCGCGCGGCATCCTGACCACGCGCGGCGGCATGACCAGCCACGCGGCCGTGGTGGCGCGCGGCATGGGCCGGGCCTGCGTGGCAGGTGCGGGCGGCGTCAGCGTGGACTATGGCGCGCGTACGCTCTCTGCCGGCGGCAAGACAATACGCGGCGGCGAGACGATCACCATCGACGGTGCGACTGGCGAAATCTTCGTGGGCCAGGTGGCGACCGTGGAGCCCACGCTGTCAGGCGATTTCGAAATCTTGATGAACTGGGCGGACGAATCACGGCGCCTGAAGATACGCACCAACGCCGAAACCCCGCTGGACGCGGAGACCGCACGTAAATTCGGCGCCGAAGGCATCGGCCTCTGCCGCACGGAACACATGTTCTTCGCGCCCGAACGCATCGGCGCCGTGCGGCAGATGATCATGGCGAACGACGAAGCCGGACGCCGCCTGGCACTGGAG
>CAXUNK010000088.1:0-11395 GCA_964252425.1 uncultured Acetobacteraceae bacterium | reverse complement strand
GCACCTGCGGGCGGGGATGGCCGTGCCGCGCCGCCTCCTCGAAGACGGCGGTGGCAAGCCCGTGCCAGCTCGTCTCGCCGGACCCGGCCGCGTGATAGAGCCCGCCCTGCCTGCCGGGTGCGTCGAGCAGCGCGTCGGCGATGTGCAGGATGGCGTGCGCCAGGTCGTCCGCGTTGGTGGGGCAGCCGATCTGGTCGGCCACCACGCGCAGCACCGGGGCGCGCCGCGCGGCACCCAGCATGGTGAGCACGAAATTGCGGCCGGTCCGCGCATAGACCCAGGACGTGCGCAGGATGACCGCGGACGGATCGGCGCCGCGCACCGCCTGCTCGCCGGCCAGCTTGGTCGCACCGTAGATGCCGGTGGGGTTGGTCGGGTCGCCCTCCACATAGGGCGCGCCCTTCAGCCCATCGAACACGTAGTCGGTCGAGATATGGATCAGCCTGATCCCGGCCGCGCGGCACTGGGCGGCGAGCTCGGCCGGGCCCCGCTCATTGGCCTGACGCGCGGACTCCGGCTCGGCTTCCGCCGCATCGACGGCTGTCCAGGCCGCGGCGTTGACCACCAGCGCGGGGGCGTGGGCGCGCAACGCCTGGCCCACCGTCTCCGGACGGTCGAAATCGAACTCCGGACGGCCCACAACGCGCACGCCATGGGGGCGCAGGGCGGCCAGCGCCGTCGCCACCTGGCCCCGGCCGCCGGTCACCAGGATCGGCCGCGTCACAGGCCGAACCATCCGGCCGCGTCCGCCCAGCCGGGCAGCGTGCGGTCGCGATCGGATAGCGTGGCCGCTTCGGGGCGCACCGGCCAGTCGATCGCGAGCTGCGGATCGGTCCACAGCACGCCGCGTTCGCTGGCCCTGTCGTACGGCGCGGTCACCTTGTAGGCGATCTCGGTGTCGGGTTCCGTGGTGCAGAACCCGTGCAGGAAGCCGGGCGGTATCCAGAGCTGCGCCGCGTTCCCCGCCGAAAGATGCGCGCCGGCATGCTGCCCGTAGCGCGGCGAGCCGGACCGCGCATCGACCGCCACGTCCCAGATGGCGCCGCGCAGCACGCGCACCAGCTTGCCCTGGGCGAACGGGGCGAGCTGGCAGTGCAGGCCGCGCACCGTGCCGCGTTCGCGCGAAAAACTCTGGTTGTCCTGCACGAAGGCCAAGGTGATCCCGGCCTCCGCCAGGCGGGGCGCCGAATACGTCTCCATGAACCATCCGCGCTCGTCCCCATGCCGGACCGGCGCGATCAGCAGCACCTCGGGCAAGGCGAGCTGCTCGACCCTCATGGGCGAGGCCGCCGGCCCGTCATGCGTGCACGCCGTCGGCGACGTCCTTGAGCGCCTGTCCCAGCTCGGTCTTGCCCAGCCGACGCGCATGGCCGTGCAGGGCGGCCGCGTCGATGAACCCCATGCGGTAGGCCACCTCCTCCGGGCAGCCCACCAGCATGCCCTGCCGCGACTGGATGGTTTGCACGAAGCTCGCCGCCTGCAGCAGGCTGTCGGGCGTGCCGGCATCCAGCCACGCGCAGCCGCGTCCCAGACGCTCTACATGCAGCCCGCCCTCCTCCAGGTACATCCGGTTGAGGTCGGTGATCTCCAGCTCGCCGCGCGCGGAGGGCCGGACCGCGCGGGCGAACTCGGTCACCCGCGCATCGTAGAAATAGAGGCCCGTCACCGCCCAGGAGGAGGGCGGCACCGACGGCTTCTCGACGATATCGACCGCCTGGCCGCGCTCGTCGAACCGGACCACGCCGTAGCGCTCCGGGTCGCGCACCTGGTAGGCGAACACCGTCGCCCCCTCCGGCCGCAACGCCGCGGCACGGAAGGCGGCCGAGAGGTGCTCGCCGAAAATCAGGTTGTCGCCCAGCACCAGCGCGCAGGGCGCCCCGGCCAGCCAATCGTCGGCGATGAGGAAAGCCTGCGCGATCCCCTCGGGCCGCGGCTGCTCGGCATAGGAGAAGCGGAGGCCGAGCAGGGCGCCGTCGCCGAGCAGCCGGCGGAATTGCGGCAGATCCTCGGGCGTGGAGATGATCAGTATGTCGCGTATGCCGGCCAGCATCAGCACGGTCAGCGGGTAGTAGATCATCGGCTTGTCGTAGACCGGCAGCAGCTGCTTGCTGGTGCCGAGCGTCACCGGGTGCAGCCGCGTGCCCGATCCACCCGCCAGCACGATGCCCTTCATGTTCATGGCAAACTCCTCAAGCCGCCGTGCCCAGCCTCTGCCCGGCATAGCGTTGCTTGCGTATGCCCTGCCACCAGGGCTGATTGTCCAGGTACCAGCGCACCGTCCGCTGCAACCCGCGCTCGAAATCATGCGCCGGCCGCCAGCCCAGCGCCGCGCGCGCCTGGGACGCATCGATCTCGTAGCGGAAATCGTGGCCGGGCCGGTCGGTGACGAAGGTGATCAGGCGCGACCTGTGGCCGGCAGGATCGGGCAGCAATCCGTCCAGCGCCGCGCACACGCCGCGCACGACATCGATGTTGCGCCGCGGCTGGCCGGCGCCGATCGCGTACGTACGCCCCGGCTCGCCCCGCTCCAGCACCGCGAGCAGGGCCTCGGCATGGTCCTCCACATACAGCCAGTCCCGCTCGTTCGACCCGTCGCCATAGACCGGCAGAGGCTCGCCCATCAGCGCGTTGGCGATGGTCAGCGGGATCAGCTTCTCGGGGAATTGCCACGGCCCGTAATTATTGCTGGTGTTGCTGACCACCACCGGCAGCCCGTACGTGTGCATCCAGGCGCGCGCCAGGTGGTCGGAGGCCGCCTTTGTCGCCGAATACGGGCTGCGCGGATCGTACGGCGTGGCCTCGGTGAAGGGCGGGTCGCCGGGGCCGAGCGCCCCCCACACCTCGTCCGTCGAGACATGGTGGAAGCGGAACCGCGCGCGGTGGTCGGCGGGCAGGCCGGACCAGTAGGCGCGCGCCGCCTCCAGCAGCGTGAAGGTGCCGACCACGTTGGTGCGCACGAACTCGCCTGGCCCGTCGATCGAGCGGTCCACATGGCTTTCGGCCGCCAGATGCATCACCGCGTCCGGCTGCGCCTCCTCGAAGACGCGCCGCATCGCCGCCGAATCGGCGATGTCGGCGCGCACCATCCGGTGCCTCTGGTGGCCGTGACCCTCCTCCAGCGCCTCGGTCGAGGCGGCGTAGGTCATCTTGTCCACGTTGACGATGTGATGGCCGGTGGTGCGCAACACGTGGCGCACGACGGCGGAGCCGATGAAACCGCACCCCCCGGTCAGAACTATGCGCATCCTTTGATCGGCCACCTGTTCGTGCAACGTCTATGCACCGCTGGGAAGCGTAGGTTCAAGTGCAACCTCGGCGCGATAGCCTCGGGGTCGATACAATCGGCGGCACGGCGCACGGTCTTGCGCGGTGCCCGAGGGACGGTCAGCCTGCGGCGCATGACGCGACCGGCCACACTGCGCCTGACCCAGCTTGCCATCGGTCCGGACGGCAAAGTGGAGGCGGTGCTGCGCGGCCGGGCCGGTGGGCGCCTGGCGGTGGTGCTCGACGGCACCGTCGCCGGCACCGGGCCGCTCACCGAGGCCGGGCGGGGCCTGGTGCGCTTCTCCTACGCGCTGCCGCGCGACACGGTGCATGGCGAGATGGACCTGCTCGCGCTGCCGAACGGGGAAAGCCTGCTCGGCATGCCGAAACCTCTGGGCGGCACCTACCGGCTGGCGATGACCCGGGCCGCGCCGGAAGGGCTGCTGCTCACCGGCAGTTTCTCGGCCGCCGCCTTCCTGCAGTCCGAGCTGAGCGTGGAGTTCCTGGCCGGCGAGGTGCTGGCCGCCCAATCCGTCGCCGTTCGCGACACGCAGGGGAACGCCGCACCGGATGCGACCTGGCGGTTCGAGCTGCAACTGCACCGCCTGCTGCGGCCGCAGGAGAGCCTGACGGTGCAGCCGCGGGTCGCGGGCCAGCTCCTGCCGGGGCCGCTGCTCACCGTCACGCCGGACAGCATGGGGTATCTGGGCTGCCTCGACCGGGCCAGCCCGCACCATGTCGAAGGCTGGGCGCTGGATCTGCGCCGGCCGGGCCGCCCCGTTCGCATCGACGTCGTCGTCAACGCCGAGCTGGTCGCCCGCGGGCGCGCCGACCAGCCGCGGCCGGACCTTGCCGGCCTCGGCCCGGGCGCCACGCAATGCGGCTTCTCGGCGCATCTGCCGGAGCACCCGGACCCGTCCGCACGCCGGCGCATCGCCGTGCGCCTGTCTGGCCTGCGCACCGAACTCGCGGGCAGCCCCGTCCACCTCGACCCCGCGCCGGGCCTGATCGGCAGTTTCGACACGCTGCACGGCATGGCCGCGCATGGCTGGGCGCTCGACTGCGCGCAGCCCGGCACCCCCGTGCTGGTCGAGATCGTGGGCGAGGACGGCGCCGTGCTGGCCAGCGGCCCCGCCGCGCATTTCCGTGGCGACCTGCTGGACGCGGGCCACAATGCCGGGCTGTGCGCCTTCAAGATCGACCTCTCCGCCCATTTCGACCGCCTGCTGGACCAGGAGGTGGTGGCGCGCGTCGCGGGAACGGCGCTGATACTGCCCGGCTCGCCGCGCCGCCTGACCACGAACGCCAACATCCGCCGCCTGCTGCGCCGCCGCCAGGATCTGCGGCCCGGCGTGCTGCCCCGCCTGCGCCGCGCGCTGACCCACAAGGCGCATGGCGAGGGCATCAGCTTCATCATGCCCGTGCACGACACGCCGCGCGCCTGGCTGATCGAGGCGCTGGAAAGCGTGCGCGCCCAGTTCTGCGGCGCATGGGAGCTGATCTGCGTCAATGACGGCTCGCAGGCGCCGCACGTGGCCGAGATCCTGGCCGGCTACGCCGCCCGCGACGCACGCATCCGGGTGCTGACCGCGCCGCAGAACGTGGGCATCGCACGCGCCGTCAACTTCGCCCTGCGCGCCGCCAGCCACGGCCACGTGGCGTTCATGGACCATGACGACCGGCTGGAGCCGGACGCCTCCTGGCAGTTGCTGCGCGCGGCACGGCTGACCGGCGCCCAACTGCTGTACAGCGACGAGGCGCAGACGGCGGAGAACATCGACGCGATCACCGAGTTGCGGCTGCGCCCCGCCTTCAGCCATGACTACTACCTCAGCCACCCGTATTTCGTGCACGTCGTCTGCGCCAGCACCCAGGTCGCGCGCCGGATCGGCGGCTGGGACGAGAGCATGGCGATCTCGGCCGACGTCGATTTCGTGCTGCGCATGATCGAGGCCTCGCAGGTGGTCACCCACGTGCCCGCCGTGCTCTACCGCTGGCGCACGCATGGCGGCAGCACCGGGCACGCCAAGCAGCACGACGTGATGGCGGCGACATGCGGCGCGATCCAGCGTCATCTGGACCGGCTGCACACGGGGGCCACGGTCTCGCCAGGCGTCTGGTTCAACCAGTTCCGCGTCGATTGGCCGGAGGCGCCAGGACGCGCGCTGATCGTGATCCCGACCAAGGACAAGGTGGATTTGCTGCGCAAGGCCGTGGCCTCCATCGAGGCGACCGCATCGCCTGACGAGTACAGGCTCGTCGTCATCGACCACGAATCGCGCGATCCGGAGACGCGCGCCTATCTCGATACGGTGGCCGCCCGCCACATCGTCATGCCGTATAGCGGACCGTTCAATTTTTCCGCGATGAACAACGCGGCCGTGGCCCGGTACGGTGCGGACGCCGGCTTCGTTCTGTTCCTCAACAACGATGTGGAGGCCACCGAGACGGGCTGGCTCGATCGCCTCAAGCGCCTCGCCTGGCGACGCGACGTGGGCGCGGTGGGCGCGCTGCTGATGTACGCCGACCGAACGGTGCAGCATGCGGGCGTGGTGCTCGGTTTCAACGACTCGGCCGAACACGCGCTGAAGTTCCAGCCCGTCTTTCTCGACACGGCCGGGCGGCGCAACCTCGGCTATAATTGCGCGCTCACCTCGGTGCGCGACTACTCGGCCGTGACCGCCGCCTGCCTGATGATGCGGCGCGAAGTATTCGACGAGCTGGGCGGCTTCGCCGAGGATTTCTCGATCGGTTTCAACGACACCGATCTGTGCCTGAGGCTGCTCGGAGCCGGGTACCGCATCCTGTACGATGGCGCCACCCTGCTGTACCATTACGAATCCGCGACGCGAAGCCAGACCAGCCAGGTGTTCCACCCGGAGGACACGCGGCGTATGGTCGCCACCTGGGGCGACCTGATCGGCGAGGGCGACAGGTTCTACCATCCGCATCTCAGCCTCACCACCCAGGACCACGTGCCGCGCGAGGCCGGCGAGTGCCGCATCATTCAGCCGCCGCGGGCGACGCGCCTGGACCTTTCGCTGATCGCCCGGCGCGACACGTGATGCCGATCGGCTTTTGGGCTGACACGTCGCAGAAGCAAGGAAGGCCTTCTTTTTCGAGAAAAAGAAGCAAAAAGCTTTTGCTCTGTTCGCCTGCATCACGGCCCGCAACAGTTCTGCCGAAGCGGTTCTGGCAGAACCTGCGCGAGCAGCATCGCAGGCGTGTGAGAGAAGTTTTTTGGTCCTTTTTTTCAAAAAAGGACTGCTTGCTTCGCGTATCATTGTCGCCGGATCAACCCACGACTTCACGTTTGCGCCAGTTGGACCCGCTTGCGGCGACTACCCACATGCTCATGCGTCCTGTCGCACATGGCCACGCACGACAGTAACGAGGGCAAACGTTTGGCTGACGACACCATCGTCATCCCATTGCACAGCGAGGAGCTGTCCATCGGCCGCCGCCAAACCGTTCACGGAACGGTGCGCGTCGAAGTGACCACGCACCGGCGGGATCACGTCGTGGACGAACTGCTGGCGCGGGAGGGCGTTGAGATCGAACGCATCCACGTCGGACGGATCGTCGACGCCGCGCCGGCGATCCGCGAGGAAGGCGACCTGACGATCATACCGATCGTCGAAGAGGTTCTCGTGACGGAACGTCGGTTGATGTTGAAGGAAGAAATCCATCTGCGTCGCGTGCGCACGACGGATCGTTACCAGGAGACGGTCAGCCTGCGATCGCAGGATGTCCACATTGCGCGCAGCGGCGCACAGACCGAGCCCGCGGTATCGGGCGAACTACAGACAACAACCTAGGAATTTCTGAGATGAACGAAGAGACAATCGTCGCCGTCTATGACACTGCCGAACACGCCGCTGCCGCGGTACGCGACCTGGAGAGCGCGGGCGTGCCGTCCAGCGCCATCTCACAGCACGCGGGCAGCAGCACCGGTCTCGCCGGCTCGTCGGCCACGGGCATGAACAAGCCGCGCGAGCAAGGTTTTTGGGCCAGCCTGTTCGGCGGCGAACCGGAATACGAGCACGACACCGCCGTGTACGATCGCAGCCTGCAGGGCGGATCGACCGTGGTGACCGTGCGCGGATCGAGCGAGCACCTGACGCAGGTTCTCGACGTTCTCGAGCGCCACAACCCGATCGACATCGACGAGCGTGCGGCCAGCTACGGCTTGGCGGCGGGCGCTGCCGGCGAACGGCCGATACCGTCCGTGCAGACGGAGAACGCCCGCACCGCTGGCATGGCCGGCACCACCGGGATGGCCGGCACCGCCGAACCGGGCACGTTGCAGCTTTCCGAAGAGCAGCTCGTCGTGGGCAAGCGCGCGGTCAATCGCGGCACCACCCGCGTGCGCCGTTACGTCGTCGAGACGCCGGTCGAGGAGCAGGTCAGCCTGCATGAGGAGCGGGTGACGGTCGAGCGCCGCCCCGTGACCGGCGACCGCCCCGTGTCGGATGCGGATTTTTCCGACAAGGTGATCGAAGTCACCGAAACCGGCGAAGAGGCCGTGGTGGGCAAGCAGGCCCGCGTTCGCGAAGAGGTCGTCATCCGCAAGGAGGGCGCCGAGCGCACCGAGACGGTCCGCGATACGGTGCGCCGCGAGGATGTGGAGATCACCAAGGATGGCAGCACGAACCTGACCGGCACCGGCACGGGCACGACCGCCAGCACGGTCGGTGCGGGCGCCACTACGGAGCGCGCCGGCACCACGGGCGCCACGGGCACGACCACAGGCGCCGGCACAGCGACCACCTCGCCCTACAAGCCGGCGGTCTGACACCGAGCCTGCGGACCCGAAGCCTGTCCAGCTTCGGGTCACGGCCTGGCAGCCCCGCCCAGGCCAAGTGAGCAGCATGATACACCCGGAAACATCGTTTCCGGGTGTATTCGCATGAACAAACCTTGTCGGATCAACGACGCATGATGCCGGTCCACCCCGTCCGCCCGAACGTGTTTGCCGGCCACCCGCTGGACAGGATGGATGCCAATCGCAAGGACGCGGCCTGGGTCGCGGGCGTGCTCGCCGACCCCGCGACACGGTTCCTGCCCGTCTGGCGCGCAAAAAACCTTCTCGACGCGCAAACATCGGCGCCCGCGTTCATGGAGGCCGCGCACGCGCGGTCCTGCCTCGACCACGCTCACTGGGCCGTGCTCGGAAACCAGGACGGCCGATTCTATGTGGCCGTCGATCTCAGCCGCTTCGACGATCCGATACCTGGCCGGTCGCCCAGGGAGTTCGTCGATCTGCGGCGCGTCGGCGCGGCCCTGCCCGGCGATGCGGCGGCTCTCCTCGCCTATGCGCGCGGTCTGATGCATTGGCGCACCCGCCACCGGTTCTGCCCGGTCTGCGGCGCCGCCTGCACGCCGCGATCGGCCGGCCATGTGCTCGCCTGCACCGGTTGCGGAACCCATCACTTTCCGCGCACCGACCCCGCCGTCATCATGCTCGTCACCCATGCCGGCCGCGCGCTGCTCGGGCAGCCGGCGCGGTTCCGCGACTACGCCGTCATGACCACGCTGGCCGGCTTCGTCGAACCCGGCGAATCGCTGGAGGAAGCCGTGGCCCGCGAGGTGCAGGAGGAGGCCGGCGTGCGCGTGGGCCAGGTGCGCTACCACTCCAGCCAGCCCTGGCCCTTCCCGGCCAGCATCATGCTGGGCTTTACCGCCGAGGCGGAGAGCGACCACCTGACAATCGATCCGGACGAGCTGGTCACCGCCGGCTGGTTCACCCCGGCGCAGACGCGCGCGCAGGACGGCTTCGTGCTGCCGCCGCCAATGTCCATCGCCCGCCGGCTGATCGAGGACTGGCTGGCCGGAGGCTAACCGAACACGTTGCGCAGACTGATCACGATGTCCGACGCCGCGTGCAGGGCGACGCTGTCGGCCGGCCCATGCGAGCTCGTCTCGGCATAGATGCCGTGCTCCGGCCTGCGATACGCCTCGAGCACGCGTGTCTTCAGATCGACGATCCATATTTCGGGTATGCCGGCGCGGGCATAGAGCGGCAGCTTCACCTCGCGGTCGAACCGCAGCGAGCTGTCCGCCACCTCGATCAGCAGCAGCACGTCGCCCGGCCCGGCGCGCTCGCCGGAACGGTAGAAATCCGCGCGCCGCTTCAGCACGGCGATGTCCGGCTGCGGCTCACTGAATGCGTCGAGCTGCACCGGGTTTTGCGGCGACACGATGGCCCGCCTGTCGAGCGCGATGACCAGCGCCTCGGTCAGCCCGCAGACGGCGGCCGCGTGGTCCTGCCCGATCGGCGCCATATCGATCAGGTCTCCCTCGACCAGTTCGATCCGGTCGTCCTCGCCGAAGATGCCGGCCTCGGCCATCCTGTGATATGCGTGCACGTCCAGCCTGTGCCGGGCCGGCTCCGCTGCGCCGTCCATCGCCGTCCTCCCGCGCATGCTGTCCGGAGCGTATGCTAGCAGCCGGCGTCGCCCCTGTCCTGCTCGCCGCGCAGCACCGCCCTGGGATAGATGCCCAGCACCCGTATCTCGCGCGAGAAGAATGACAGCTCGTCCAGCGCCAGGCGAAGCGAGGGGTGCTCCGCATGGCCCTCCACGTCGCAGAGGAACTGCGTGGCGGTGAACTGCCCGTCCACCATGTAGCTCTCGAGCTTGGTCATGTTCACGCCGTTGGTCGCAAACCCGCCCAGCGCCTTGAACAGCGCCGCCGGCACGTTGCGGACCCGAAAGACGAAGGTCGTCATCAACCCCGGCGCGTCCGGCGGCCGCCGCACCGGCTCGCGCGCCGCCACATAGAAGCGCGTGGTGTTGTGGGCCGCGTCCTCCACATTGCGGCTCACCACCTCCAGCCCGTAGATCTCGGCGGCCAGCGACGAGGCAACCGCCGCATCCTCCGCCCGGCCCCACTCGGCGACGAGTTGCGCGCTGCCCGCCGTGTCCGCCTGGATCACCGCGCTGGCGCCCAGCTCGCGCACCAGCGACCTGACCTGGCGCAGCGCCACGGCGTGGGAGTGGATGCGCCTGATCTCGGCCAGGCGCGCCCCGCGCGTGGCCAGCAGGCAGTGCTCGATGCGCTGGAAATGCTCGCCCACGATCGCCAGCCCGCTTCCAGGCAGCAGCGCGTGGATGTCGGGAACACGGCCGGCGAGCGAGTTCTCGCAGGGCAGCATCGCGAGCTCCGCCCGCCCGTCGTGCACCGCTTCGATCGCCTGCTCGAACGTTTCGCAGGGCAGCGTGGCCATGCCGGGATAGGCCGTTCGGCACGCGAGGTCGGAATAGGCGCCGGGCAGTCCCTGAAACGCGATCACGCCCTCGTCCGCCACCTGTCATCCGCCAATAGAGGTCTCGCTCCGGGTTGTTCGACCGCGCCCCCTTCACTAGGGTGCCGCGCAACATAGGTAGGGGCTGGGCGGCGCGCAAACGCGCGAGGCGGCCCGCAATCAGGGTGGCCGGCGCATGGACAGCATGGAATACAACAAGATTTTCGGCGCGATCCTGACCGCGGGCATAGCCTTTGTCGGCCTGGGCATCGTGTCGGACAACCTTGTCCATCCGAACCGGCTGGAGCGCAGCGCGCTCGACATCAAGGGTGTCGAAGCCCCGTCCGCAGCTGCACCAGCCGCCGCACCCGCCATCCCGCCGATCGAGCCGCTGCTTGTCAAAGCGACGGTGGGCGATGGCGAGGCGCTGACCAAGAAGGTCTGCATCGCCTGCCACAACTTCAACGCCGGTGGCGCCAACAAGGTGGGGCCGCTGCTCTACGGCGTGGTCGGCCGCCCGCAGGCGAGTGCGGCCGGCTACACCTATTCCGCGGCGCTCACGAGCCATCACGGCAAATGGACGTATGACGAGCTGAACAAGTGGCTGCTCAAGCCCAGCGCCTACGCGCCGGGTACCAAGATGGCCTATGCCGGCATCAGCAACGACCAGATCCGGGCCGACGTGATCGACTACCTGCACACGCTGAGCCCGAACCCGGAGCCGCTGCCCACCCCGGCCGAAGCGGCCGCCGCGGAAAAGGCGGCCCAGGCCGCGGCCAAATCCGCGTCCCCGACCGTGGCCGCTGCCGCCGGCCTGCCGCCGCTCACGCCGCTGCTGGTCTCGGCCGACCCGGCACGTGGCCAGGCGCTGACGAAGAAGATCTG